>JAMPXZ010000236.1 GCA_023700925.1 Oligoflexia bacterium
GCAGATAAGCGGCGCGGGACACGATGATCGCGCCGAACCCGAGGCAAAGCAGCATCATGCCGGTGATCCGCTGCTTGGCGCCCGCTAGCGGTGGCGGTGATTTCATGGGCGTCGGACGCGTCCGCTCAGCGTTCACGCTTGCCTCCCTTGCGCGCCGGCTTGGCGGGCGCTTCGGGGCGCGCACGGCCTCCCATGTGAATGAGCTGCTCGGATTTCGCCTGGGAGAGCCCGAAACGGCTCTTGGCCAGCAGCTCCAGCCTCCGCGGCGAGCGCAGCCCGGTCACCCGGAGCTCCATCTGCTGGCGCTCCTGACGAAGCGCCCGGATCTTCCGATCGGCCTGATCGATCGCGTACGTCGTTCCCACGATCGAGAGCCGCAGCCAAACCGTGCCTGTCGCCATCGCGATCAGCAGGGGGATCGTCCAGAGAGGTATCCAACGTCGCATCATCATCGGCTTCGGTGAGCGGTTTCGCCCTGACTTCCTGTCTTTTCCGCGACCCTGAGCTTCGCGCTGCGGGACCTCGGATTCCGATTCGTTTCAGCCTCATCCGCTTCCAGCGGCTTCTTCGTCAGGGGTTTGAACGGCGGCAGCTCCTCGCGATCGCCGCGGAAGGCCTGTTTCACCTTCCGGTCTTCCAGCGAGTGAAAGCTGAGAATCGCCACTCTTCCCCCCGGCTTCAGAAAAAGTATAGCACGGCCCAGCAGGCAATCGAGTTCGTTCATCTCCTCGTTGATCTGGATTCTCAAAGCCTGGAAGGTCCGGGTGGCGGCGTGGATCCGTCCGTGACGGGCACCCGCCGGGATCGCGTGGACGACCAGGTCGGCAAGCTCCTTCGTGGTCGTCGGGAGCTTCCGCTCGCGGCGACGCTGAACCAGGGCGGAGGCGATGCGCCGCGCAAAACGCTCCTCTCCGTACTCTTCGAGAATCCGCGCGAGCTCGGCTTCGCTCACCTGCGTGAGGTACTCGCGGCAGCTCCGTCCCCGCGTTGGGTCCAGCCGCATGTCCAGCGGTCCCTCGGCCTGAAAGCTGAGCCCGCGGGCAGCCGTGTCCATCTGGTCGCTGGAAAAACCCAGGTCGGCCATCATCCCGAGGATCGGCCGCTGGGCGAGCAGGTCTTCCGCCTCCGAAAACCGCCGCGTCTGGATCTCGAGCCGGCCCTCGGCGAGCTCGCCGGCGAAACGGGTGCGGGCGCGTTCGATCGCCTGCGGATCCTGATCCAGCGCCAGCACCCGATGCCGGGCGAGCCGCGGCTGGCCTGCCAGCGCTTCGAGCAGCGCGGCCGTATGACCGCCGCCTCCGAGCGTGAAGTCCACCAGCCAGTGTGCCGGAGCGTCGTCAGTGAGGGCCTCGAAGGGCTCGATCAGCGCGCGCACGATCGGCTCGACGAGGATCGGGACATGAACAGTGGAGGTCATCGACGGTCACTTTCCCTCGGGTGCGGGAACCGCCGGGGTGGGAATGGCCGAAACGTCGACCGCCTTCTGCGCATTCCGCTGCTGGAACACCGTGACGAGGGTCATCACGAAAGCCACAACGATCACGCCGACCAGGGTCCAAAAGACGTATGCGAGTTTCTTCATAGCTCAGGACTCCTTATCTCATCCGCGAGGAGCGGGCAAAGGGGAAGCAACGCGAAAAGACGGCGCTATTCCGATGAAGCGACCTCACGTCCCCTGAAGTAAACCTCGATCGCCCGGCGGGCCACGAAGGAGGACTTCACCCGCCAGAGCTTCTCGTGAATGGTGAGCGACGCGATCGCGATCTTGCGCGTTCCATCGTCCGCGTAACCCACGAACCAGTCATACTTGCCGCGGGGGTCCGAGCCGGTGAGCGAGCCCGTCTTGCCGCCGACATCGAGCTGCGCGAAGCGCCCGCGGAAGAAGTTGCGGAAACTCTTCCGCGACGTCCCATGAGTGACCGTCTCGCGCATCAAAGCGCGGATCTCCGCCGCCGTCCTCGGGTCCACCGACTGAGTGGCCATGCGCGGCTTGGCGGCGTAAAGCTCGGTGCCATCCTCGGTGTAAACGTTCCGGACAATGAACGGCTCCATCATGACGCCGTCATTGACCACCGCCGCGGCCATCAGCGCCCCTTGGAGCGGACTCATGGTCGTGTCACGGGTATAGCCCGAAGCGGATTCGGCCCTCTTCCACGGGTCGGCGTCGATCGGGGCGCGCCCCGGCTCGATCGGAAGATCGCCGGAGATGCGCCGGTTGAAGCCGAACCGGTCCGCGTAGTTCCGGAGCTCGTCCGGCTCGACGGCGAACGCGCCAATGCGCCCGAACACCGTGTTGATCGACTTAGCGAAGGCGTCCTTCAGCGTCGCGTACCGGGTCCAGCGCGTGTACTTCGTCTTCAGGATATTGCTGCGATACAGCGTGTGATTGGCCCCGTTGAACGGGATGATCGTATTGGCCGAGTAGTTTCGGCCCTCGATGACCGCGGCCGCGGTCACGAGCTTGAAGATGGAAGCCGACGGAAAACCCGAGCGAAGCGCGAGATTTCCGCGGTTGTCCTGCCGCTGGGTGAAGCTGACGAGCGCGAGGACCTGCCCCGTGGCGGCATCCATCGCGACGAAGGCGCCATAATCGGGACGATAAATCCGGAAGAGGCTCTCCACCTCGGCCTGGAGCATCGGATCGAAAGCATAGTCGATCACGCCCCGGATGGTCTCCTTGGCGGGAGCGGGCTCATGAGGGCTGCCCGTGCGATCCCAGTCGATCTCAAAATCCATTTCGGTCGGAAACTTGTAGAAGGTCGCGGAATCGGCGAGGGCTTCGGCGAGCTGCTCCTTCGTGATCGCGTCCTGCTTCGCCTCGGACCTGGCCGGGACGGCATCCGCGAGGGACGCGTCCTCCGAACGGTCCAGATACCCGATGGCCGCGAACGAAAGCAACGCGACCGCCGCGCACAGCGCCCCTAACCTCGCGTTCTTAGGAATTTGATGGATTCGGGACAACACTCTCGGCGGGCTTCCTTCCCTGACCTAGTGTCCACCGATCCGTGCGAATCAGTCAAGTGATGGAACGACGAATCACAATTCAATTTCAGGAGGAAGCTGCGCCCCCGAAAGATCCAGCTCCTCCGGAAGCTCCGTCCCGAGTGGCCCATCGCTCTCAAAGGGGAGCCGTCGACCCAGCTCGTCGTTCCGCTCGGCCTCTGTCAGATACTGGGCGCGCGCCATCTTCTCGATAATCGATCGGATGGTCCGGTCGGCATAGATCGTCAAACGTTTGGCTCGGAAGGACTGGCCGTAACGGATCGGGCTCGGAAGCAGCATCGCCAGGAAGGCCCCCTCCTTGGCGTTGAGCTCCGAGGGCGACTTCCCGAAGTAATGGCCCGCGGCGGCCCGGATCCCGTAGATGCCCTCGCCCCACTCGGCGATGTTCAGGTAGGTCTCCAGGATCTTGCGCTTACCCACGTGGGATTCCAGCCGGACAGCCAGGATCAGCTCCCTGAGCTTCCGCCACAGCGATTTGTCCCGCTCCAGGAAGACGTTCTTCACCACCTGTTGAGTGATCGTGCTGGCACCGCGGGCGAAACGGCCCTCGGCGATATCCTCGCGGAGGGCTTCCTTCATCTGCTGGGCGTCGTACCCCTTGTGCTGGAAAAAAGCCCAGTCCTCACTCACCACGATCGCACCCACGGCCGGCTTGGAGACTTCGGCCAAAGGGGTCCAGGCGGGCGGCGGGGCCTTCTGCAAGCGCACCAGAGGCGGGCGGTTCCTGCCCTGATGGGTCACCACCGGATAACGGTTCCTCAACAGAGAGACGTCCGGGAACTCCTCGCGCAAAAAGCTATAGCCAGCCCAGACCGCCCCGCCGGCGGCCAGAACTGTCAACATGCTGAGGACCAGAACGATTCGATGCATAGTCGGGAAACCCTTGTTTCATTCCTCTCCAACTTGTAAGCTAATCGAGTGCAACGCAAAGGAACAAAACGGAAAATCGACCGGGAGCTCCACCCGTTCGGCAACAATCCTTACATCCTTCCTAACGATAACCGAGTCTACAGCAACATCAA
>JAMPXZ010000237.1 GCA_023700925.1 Oligoflexia bacterium
ATCCTCCCTACCTCGTTCGCGACGACGGGATCGAGGCCGAGGTGCTGGCCCACGAGCCGGCCCCGGCGCTTTTTGCGCCACCGGAGGATCCCCTTCACTTTTACCGGCGGATCGCCCTTCAGGGTCCGGGTCATCTGCGGGCTGGCGGGCGGGTCTACTGCGAACTGCCTCATGAGCGTGCCGGCGAAATTCTAAAGCTCTTTGAAAACTCCGGCTGGAATGCCAGAATCTTGCGGGATCTTGCGGGCCGCGAGCGCGTGCTCGCCGGTTCGTTCGGAAAGGCGCTGGGACAAAATGGATAAGATCAGAATTCACGGGGGCGTCCCTCTTCGGGGTGCCATTCAGGTGAGCGGCTCGAAGAATGCCGCTCTTCCCATCCTCATCTCCTCGATCCTGGCGGAAACGCCGTGCACCTTCCGGCGGGTGCCCGATCTGCAGGACGTCAGGACCACCTTCCAGCTGCTCTCGCACCTGGGGATGACCGCTCAATTCGATGCGCTGCAGGGCCGTGCGGTACTTCACGCCCCCGCCACGATCTCCTGCGAGGCGCCTTATGACCTCGTTCGCAAGATGAGAGCTTCCGTCGTGGTGCTCGGCCCGCTTCTGGCCCGCTTCGGCAGGGCGAAGGTGAGTCTCCCTGGCGGCTGCGCGATCGGCGCGCGTCCCATCAACTTTCATTTGAGCGCACTCGAGAAGCTGGGTGCCAAGATCGAGCTCGAAGGCGGTTATGTGATCGCCTCCGCGCGCAAGCTCAAGGGGGCTCGGGTCGGCCTCGAGTTTCCGAGCGTGGGGGCCACGGAGAACGCGATGATGGCCGCCGTGCTCGCCGAAGGGGACTCCATCCTGGAGAACTGTGCGCGGGAACCGGAGATCATGGATCTGGCCGGTGCCCTGCGGGCCATGGGCGCTAAGATCGAGGGTGACGGGACCGAGGCTATCCGTATTCAGGGAGTCAGCTCGCTGCACGGCTGCGACTATCAGGTCATGGGCGATCGCATCGAGGCGGGCACTTATCTCGCGGCCGGGCTCGCGACCGGCGGACAGGTGCGAGTCGACGGGCTCGGGGCCCCGGAGCTCGAGTCGGTCCTCGTCAAATTCGAGGAAGCCGGAGCGACCGTGGTTCGCAATGAGTCCTTTGTCGAGGTCGCGGCGGGCGGTCGGCCCCGGGCCACTGATGTGACGACCTTGCCTTTTCCCGGTTTCCCGACCGATATGCAGGCGCAGTTCATGGCGCTGATGGCGGTTGCGGAGGGAACCTCGGTCATCAAGGAGACGATTTTCGAAAACCGTTTCATGCACGTTCCCGAGCTGTCTCGCCTCGGGGCCGATATCACGATCCGTGGGAACACCGCGGTCGTCAAAGGCAAGCGCCAGCTCAAAGGGGCGCCCTTGATGGCCACCGATCTGAGAGCGAGTGCCAGCCTCGTCGTGGCGGGGCTTTGCGCTGAGGGCGAGACCCTGGTCAACCGCGTCTACCATCTCGATCGCGGCTATGAGCGGATAGAGGAAAAGCTTCGGGCACTGGGGGCCCGGGTCGAAAGGGTCAAGTGAGATGAAGAAGATCCTGATCGTCGACGACGACGCCGACAATCGCGCGGTCATCTCGGAGATGCTCGGCAAGAGCTTTCAGACTCTCGAGGCCTCGGGCGGTAAAGAGGCGATCCGCCTGGCGGTTCAGGAGCAGCCCGCGCTGATCCTCCTCGACGTCAATATGCCGGACATGAACGGCTTTGATGTCTGTCGACGCCTGATGGAGCAGCCCTCGACCCGGCGGATTCCCATCATCATGCTGACCACGGTCTCAAGTCTCGACAGTCAGATCGAGGGTCTCAATACGGGCGCCGATGATTACATTACGAAGCCCTTCAATTCGCGCGACTTAGAGGCCCGTATCCACGCCCGTCTTCGCCGCGCCGACCTGGAGGCCAGGGAAGCCGAGCCCCTGAATCTGGGAAACCTGGTGATCGACGCGAAGAGCGCCGAGGTTCGCCTGGATGATCGGCCGCTCCATCTGACGCGGGTTGAGTTTGAGCTGCTTCGCTACTTTCTGGAGCGTCCGAATCGCCTCATCGAGCGCCAGAAGCTGCTCGGCGATCTGTGGCCCGATGCCGTCGTGACGGAGCGGACGGTCGACACTCATATTGGCAACCTTCGAAAGAAGATCGGAAAGGCCCGTTTCGCGATCAAGACGGTTTACGGATCCGGCTATATCCTTAGGACCGAGTGAGTGTCCTTGGCCGCTACTCCACTTTCCTGTCCAGCATGGCGCCTTTTCGATACTTGCCGACCTTGCGTTCGTTTTTCACCGCCGCCTGATAGCTCGCCGATCCGATCCACCGGAGGAAGGCGGTTCGGGGCTGCTGCAGTGCCGAGAAGAGCTGCACAAAAGAGTGGGTGATCCCCGCCCCAGGTGGGACAGGCTCTGCCTTCGAGGTCACCGGTTCCGGGGTTCGAAACGGGAGAATCTTCGCCCCGGGGGGCTTCGGGTTCTCGCCCGGCTGGTCTTGACCCTCCTTCTTCTTCTCGAATCGCTTGAACTCCGAAGCTTCCTTCCTGCTTTGGGGCTCAGGCTGAGACGAGTGGACGACCACCAGTCTTTCTGGGGCGGAAATGATGGGTTTAATGAATTGACTCAGAGCTGCACTGACGCGTGAAAGCAAGCGGGGACAGCCTTCCTGCCGAGGAACAGAGCGGCTTATCCGTCACCTCTCCCAAGATTGCGCCCAAAGGAGGGATGCGTAAAAAAGTTCGCTCTTGGATAACTTTTCGGAATTTTTTATAGGAACTTTAGTAAATTCTTCTGCGTAAAGAATTTCCATTATTGACTAATACTTGCGACTATTGTGACTTATTGTTGACCAGCTAAGTAGCTGATGTTACGTCGTTGGTTTCAAAAAAGTTGAGCTGGGGTTGATCCCGACAGAGGAACTAAGATGAGCGGTACGACAGATCTTTTTGCCAAGTGTTACACCTTTGAGGACGCGAAGAAGGCTCAGGCCTTGGGGATTTACCCGTTCTTCCGCCCGATCGAGGCCACGGTGGGATCCAGCGTAGTCACGCACGGCAAGCGTCGCGTAATGATCGGCTCGAATAATTACCTCGGCCTGACTCACCACCCCCGCGTTCAGGCCGCGGCCAAGGCCGCGATCGACAAGTTTGGTACGGGCTGCACCGGCTCGCGCTTCCTCAACGGCAACCTGGCGCTGCACGAAGAGCTCGAGGCCGAGCTCGCCCAGTTCCTCGGCAAGGAGTCGGTCCTGGTCTTCTCGACGGGCTTCCTTTCCAACCAGGGCGCGTTGTCCTGTATCGTGGGCCGCAGCGACGTTCTTTACTGCGACCGCGAAAACCATGCTTCCATCATTGAAGGGACCCGGCTCGCCATCGGCGATACGGTGAAGTTCCGCCATAACGACATGGCCGACCTGGAGCGCGTGCTCGCCAACACCCGCGGCAAGTACGATGGCGCGCTCATCGTGGCCGACGGCATCTTCTCGATGTCGGGGGATATCTTTAATCTTCCCAAGGTCGTTGAGCTGGCCAAGAAGTACAATTGCCGCGTCTACGTCGATGACGCTCACGCTCTCGGCGTTCTTGGTTCGAAAGGGCAGGGGACCGAGCACCACTTCAACCTCGTCGGTTCGGCCGACCTGGTGATGGGAACGTTCTCCAAGTCCTTCGCCTCGATCGGCGGCTTCGTCGCCGGTACGGCCGACGTCATGCATTACATCAAGCATAAGGCCCGGCCCTTCATGTTCAGCGCGGCGATGCCGCCCGCGGCGGCCGCCAGCGTGCTGGAGTGCCTCCGGATCGTCCAGGAGGAGCCGCATCACCTGCAGAACCTCTGGAAGAACGCCACCAAGATGAGCCGCGAGCTGGCTTCGATGGGCTACAACACCCTGAACAGCCGCACCCCGATCATTCCGCTCTTGATCGGCGATGACTATATGGCGTTCCAGTTCACCAACAAGCTGTATGAGCGGGGCGTCTTTGCCACCCCCGTGGTCCGTCCG
>JAMPXZ010000053.1 GCA_023700925.1 Oligoflexia bacterium
CCGGAAGCCATCTGCTCGAGTCGGGGTGGATCGCGGTGCCGACCCTCCTGCTCGCGATAATCTTCGTCGGGGGCTACAACGTCTACCGCTCCATGACGCATGCGCCCGCGGGTGCGCTCGAGATCCGCGTGATCGGCAAGCAGTGGCTCTGGCAGTTCATCTACGATAACGGCAAGACCTCGGTGAACGAGCTGTACGTACCGGTGAATCGGCCGATCAAGCTCATCATGACTTCCGAGGATGTCATCCACAGCTTCTTCGTCCCGGACTTCCGGATCAAGCAGGACGTGGTGCCCGGCATGTACACGAGCATCTGGTTCGAGGCGAAGCTCCCGGGCAAGCATCAGATCTTCTGCGCGGAATACTGCGGAACGTCGCATTCCGGAATGCTAGGGCAGGTGGTCGTGCTCGGCGCCGCGCAGTGGCAGGCCTGGAATCGCGGCGAGGAAAAGTCCATGGCGGGGGAGGCACCCGAGGCCGGTGAGGCGGAACCGGTCGGGCTCGCTGCCCAGGGAGCGAAGGCGTTTGCCGTGAAGGGCTGCGTCACCTGCCATTCCGTCGATGGCTCACAGAAGGTCGGGCCTTCACTCAAGGGTATCTTCGGCCGCGAGGTCGAACTGGGAGACGGAACGACGGTGACGGTGGACGAGAACTACGTGCGCGAGTCGATCGAGAAGCCGCAGGCGAAGGTGGTCAAGGGCTTCCAGCCCGTGATGCCCACGTTCCAGGGCCTGATGACCGAAGCAGAGCTCAGCGGTCTGATCGCCTATCTCAAGAGTCTGCAATAGGAGAGTCGCATGGAAGATAACTACCTGACTCATGGCAAAGGCCTCGGATCCTGGCTCACGACGCGCGACCATAAGCGGATCGCCGTGATGTACCTGTTCAGCGTGCTGACGTTCTTTCTCCTAGGTGGGATCTTCGCCCTGCTGCTGCGCTTGGAGCTGGCGAGCCCGGGCAAGACGATCATGAACGCGGATACCTACAACAAGGTCTTCACCTACCACGGCGCGATCATGGTGTTCATGGTGATCATTCCCGCGATCCCCGCGGTGATGGGCAACTTCATCCTGCCGCTGATGCTCGGGGCGAGGGACGTGGCCTTTCCGCGCCTGAACCTGGCGTCCTACTATATTTATCTCGCCGGCGCACTCGTGGCGGCTTCGGCGCTCTTTCTTCGGGGAGCGGATACCGGCTGGACGTTCTATACGCCCTATTCCATCCGGACCAATACCACTGCCACGATCGTGCTCGCCGGAGCGTTTATCATGGGCTTTTCCTCGGTTCTCACCGGCCTGAACTTCATCGTTTCCATTCATAAGCTGCGTGCGCCGGGGCTTTCCTGGTCGCGGCTGCCGCTTTTTTTGTGGTCGCTCTACGCCACGAGCATCATCCAGGTGCTCGCGACGCCGGTCCTCGCCATCACCTTGCTCCTGCTCATCTTCGAGCGGCTTTTCAGGACCGGGATCTTCGATCCGGCCCTGGGCGGCGATCCGGTGCTATTTCAGCATTTTTTCTGGTTCTATTCCCATCCGGCCGTTTACATCATGATCCTGCCGGCGATGGGAGTGGTCTCGGAGGTCATCCCGGTCTTCTCGCGCAAGCCGATTTTCGGCTACAAGGCGATCGCGTACTCCTCCTTCGGCATCGCGCTCGTGGCTTTTCTCGTCTGGGGTCACCACCTCTTCGTGAGCGGGCAGTCCGAGCTGGCGAACTTCGTGTTCTCGCTGCTTACGATGCTCGTCGCCGTGCCGACGGGCGTGAAGGTCTTCAGCTGGGTCGCGACGATGTACAAGGGAAAGATCCGTCTCAAGACCCCGATGCTTTACGCGTTCGGCTTTCTGCAGCTTTTCACGATCGGCGGCCTGACGGGCGTCTTCCTCGCGACGCTCGCGATCAACGTGCACGTGACGGATACCTACTTCGTGGTCGCCCACTTTCATTACGTGATGGTGGGCGGGGCGATCATGTCGCTGATGGCGGGACTTCATTACTGGTTCCCGAAGTTCTGGGGGCGGATGTACCCGGAGCGGTCCGGACGGATCACCTTCGCGCTGCTGATCAGCGGTTTTAACCTGACCTTCTTCCCGCAGTTCATCCTCGGCTCGCGCGGGATGCCGCGACGGTACTGGGATTACCTGCCGGAGTTCACCGTACTCAATCGCGTGTCGACCGTGGGCTCGTGGCTCCTGGCCGCGGGCTTTTTTTATGCCGCCTTTTACCTGTACCGGGCGATGCGACATGGCGAAAGGGCCCCGGCCAATCCCTGGGAAGCCAACACTTTGGAGTGGCAGACCCCTTCGCCGCCTCCGCATGACAACTTCCCGGAGATTCCCGTCGTCACGACCTGGCCTTATGAGTATCGCGAGAAGGGCTTTTTTCCGCAGGGAATGGTGCCATGATGAGCGCTGACGTCTCCGATCGCGCCGTTACGGCGGCCGCTTCGCATGAGCATGAGTCGCCCTTCGCCGGGCCGGACGAGGCGTTCGAGGCGGCGAAGCAGGGGATGTGGATCTTTCTCGTCACCGAGGTCCTGATGTTCGGGGGGCTCTTCGTGGCGTACGGGATCTTCCGGGGGCTCCATGCGGACATGTTCCAGGAGGCGCACCGGTATCTCGCCGTGAGCCTGGGCGGCACCAATACCGTGGTCCTCATCCTGAGCAGCCTGACGATGGCGCTCGGAGTAGGGGCGACCCAGCGGGGGCAACGAGACCGCGCGCTGCTGTTCTTCGGCCTCACGCTCCTTCTCGCAAGCTGCTTTTTGCTCGTGAAGTACTTCGAGTACTCGCACAAGTTTCACGAAGGGCTCTTGCCGGGAGGCTACTTCAGGAACGAGCACCTGAAGCATCCCAAGGCGCCGTTGTTCTTCTCTCTCTATTTCGTGATGACGGGACTCCACCTGGTGCACGTCCTCGTGGGCATGGGCCTGATCGCATGGCTGCTCAAGAGAACGGTCGCGCGCCAGTTCGGCCCGCACTATTACACGCCGGTCGAGCTCGTCGGGTTCTACTGGCACTTCGTGGACATGGTCTGGATTTATCTCTTCCCGCTTCTCTATCTGGTGGGGTGAACAGGGACACCAAATGGATACCAAGGAAACCGAGCCCGCAGCGCGCCACCATCACATCCTGCCGACTTTCACCACGGTCCTGGTGGGGCTTTCGCTCCTGGTGCTGACGGGAGTGACGATCCTCCTGGGCGGCGTGGAGCTGGGACGCCTGAATTTCGCGGTGGCCGTCCTGATCGCGAGCGTGAAGGCGCTGCTGGTGGCGCTGTTCTTCATGAACCTGCTATACGATCGCCGGGAGAACAGCGTGATCTTCGGCGCGTCTTTTCTCTTCCTGGCGATCTTCTTCGTGCTCACCGCGACGGACCTGTTCTTCCGCGGCGACGTGGCGGTGAAAGGGCCGATCTCGGCGCCGGTGCCCGCCGGCGGCAAGAGGGTTGCTAAACCCTGGCTCGCCACGGAGGCGCTGGTCGGGCGCGGACGCGAGCTTTTTTCACAGCAATGCGTCACCTGCCATGGCCCGGAGGGGAAGGGAAATGGTCCCGCCGCCGCCTCGCTCACGCCGCGGCCCCGGGATTTCACGGCGACCGTCGGCTGGAAAAACGGCCGCAAGCCGAGCCAGATCCTCAAGACGCTGAACGAGGGCATCCCCGGGTCCGCGATGGCAGCCTACACGACGCTCCCGCCGGACGATCGCTGGGCGCTCGCGCACTTCGTGGTCTCGCTCGGGCCCGCGGCCGAGAAGGATTCGCCCGAGGACCTCCTGAAGGTCGGCGTGGACGTGGCCAAGGGCGAAGCGGTCATCCGGGAGGCGCCGTCGATCCCGATCGAGCTGGCGATGCGGCGGCTGACCCGACCGGAACTAAAGGCGCGGACGAAGGCCCGGACGCCGAGCCCGACGCAAACGCCTGAAGGCGCCCGCGTGTATCAGGCTCGCTGCGAACGGTGCCACGGGCCGGAAGGGGAAGGCGCGATCGTCGGAGCGCTGGGCGGGGTGCCGCGGATGCTTCTCCGAACCGGACCGCTCTCGATCTCGAAGGCGATCGAGAATGAAAGCGCCTTCAGCGAGGTCGTGGTCCGAGGGTTGACCGGTGAGCTCATGCCGGGCGCCGCGGATCTGAGCGAACGGGAGCTGCGTGGGCTGTACCGTCACGTTCAAGAGCTGAGTGGACGGCCATGACAGCGCGTGCGATCCCGGACGGGGCTCATAAAATGCAACGTATCAGGCCGGTGCGGGAGGAAGACATGCGGCAGGGGCTAGGCAGGACATTGGCGGTATTTTGGCTCTGGTTGGTCGCGGCCCTCGCGGCGGGCCTCGGCGTGCTTGCGCAGGACCGCGGCGGCGGCGGCCCGATCGGAACCGCGCCGGCGCCGCTCTCGGATTATACCGCCGCGGTCGTGGGCTATGTGCTCCTCGTCGGCTTTCTCGTTTCGCTGCTTCTGATCGGCGGGATTCTGATCGTGAATCTCGGACTGATGTCCAAGCGCCCCGAGGATCGCCGCGGCGGGCGCACTCCGAGTGATGTCGGTCTGCTTCGGGGCAATACCTGGGTGCAGGAGGAGCCCGACCGCACGGCGAAGCTTCCGGCGGAAGAGGATGAGGAAGCGCTTCGGCGCGAGGCCGAGCGGAAGGAGAGGTTCTTCAAAGCCGGGAGATTCGGCCGCTTCAGGCGGCGTCCGCCCGCGGCCTGAGCCGGCTCAGCCCTCGAGATAAGGATTGTTGGCGGCTTCCGCCAGGCGATTCGCCTTCGCGGGCACGATCAGCCAAAGCAAGGCGATGACCGACGCGATGGCCAGCGCCAGCGAACCGGTGAAGAAAGGCGAGCGCCAGCTCACGCGGTCAAACAGCCAGCCGGCGCACGGCGGACCGACGATCCGGGCCATGCTCCCCATGGAGTGGAAAACCCCCATCGTCATCCCGCGCTTGCTGGGAGGAGCACCGAGAGAGGTCAGGCTGGAGAGCGAAGGATGGAGCAGTCCGTGCCCGACGGCCATCGCGCAAAGGGCGAAGGTGACGAGCGTGATCGTGTTGACGGTGGCGAAGGCGAGGAGCGCCATGGCGGAGACGGCCGCGCCGGCGACGATGAGCTTGATCTCGCCGAAACGCGGGGCGAGTCGGCCCATCATTCCACCCTGGATGAAGACCATGATCGCGCCCATCACCGCGAGGAGGATACCCGCGGATTCGGCGTCGTACTGGTAGCGGGCCGAAAGGTAGAGGGCGAAGACCGCCTCCATCTGGGTGATTGCCAGGGTGACGAGGAAGAAAAGGCCGATGCCGAGCCGGGCTCGCGGATCTTCGAGCGCTTTCTGGAACGCTTCCACGCTGAAGCGACGGGTGCGGTTGGCCGCGCGCATCTCGACGGAGAGCCGGGGTTCCTCGAGCATGAAGAACGCGAAAATGAGGTTGCCTAACGCGAGCAGCGCTCCGGCGAACATGGGAAAGCCGAACCCGTAGCGGGACAAAAGGCCGCCGATCGCCGGGCCGAAGATGAAGCCGAGGCCGAAGCCCGCGCCGATCATTCCCATGCCTTTGGCGCGATCCTCCTCAGCCGTCACATCGGCCACATAAGCGTAAGCCGTGGAGATATTCGCGCCGAAGATGCCGGCCAGGATCCGTCCGATGAAGAGCCACTTGAGGGAGCCGGCCACCCCGAGGAGCACCAGCGACAGCACGGTTCCGACCAGGCTGAAGAGCAGCACGGGCCGGCGCCCGACATAATCGGAGATCCTGCCCCAGATCGGCGCGACCAGAAACTGCATGAGCGAGTAGGCGGCCATCAGCAGGCCGAGGTGCCAGCCGGATGCGCCGAAGTGCTGGGCGTAATAAGGGAGGATCGGAATCACGATTCCGAAACCGACCAGATCGATGAAGACGATCAGAAAGATCACGAGCAGCGAGCTTTGACGCATCTTGATATTCTTACAACGGCCGGTGGGGTTTCTCTAGGGGATTCAGGCGATCTTGGGGAGCGGGAGCGTGTGCCCGCGAGCCGCGGCCACATGCAGCGCCGCGTGAACGAGGCCGAAGTGGGCCGAGGCGCAGGGGAAGTTCCCGGCGAGCTCGCCGCTATCGGGGCGGATCTGCTCGCTGAGAAGTCCGGTGGGAGAAGCGTAGGAACAGATTTCGGCAAGATGGTCAGCGGCCTCCTGACCGCGGCCCGCGAGCGCCAGGCAGGCGATCCACTTGAAGGTCACGCTAAGGTAGGTCCCGTCGGTTCCCGGCAGCCCATCCGGCGTGCGGTAGCGCCGGAGCGCGATCCCGTCGAGCAGCTCCCGCCCGAGAGTGTCGAGGGTGGATTGGACGCGCGGATCACTTGAGGGAAGTACGCCGAGCCAGGGGATATCGAGCACCGACGCATCGATCTCCTTACCGCCGAAGGCGCGGACGAAGCTCTTGCGTTCGGCATCGTAGCCCTGGCTGCAGATCATCCGGTGGAGGATCTCCCGCTCCTCGAGCCAGCGCGGGGGAATCCGGTCGCCCATCCGCGGAGCCAGCGCGCAGGCCTTGTCCAGCGCGGCCCAGCACGAGGCCTTGGAGGCGACGAAGTGCTCGGACTTCGTCCGCGAGCTCCACGGTCCGTGGTCGGGGCGGCGCCAGGCCTGGCAGAGGTAGTCGGCGATCTCGCTGAGTCGTGGCCAGATCCCGGGTGGAAGAGTGCCGAAGACCGACTGGTACTGGTACGCGGCGAGGACGACGTGCCCGAAGATGTCCAGCTCGAACTGCCGCGCGGACTGGTTGCCGACGCGGACGGGGCCGCGCTCCTGATAGCCTTGAAGTCCGCCGATCTCCATCTCCGGCAGGTTGCGGGAGCCGTCGAGGCGGTAAACGGGTTGAAGCCCTTCGGGGCCGTCGCGGAGCACGAGGTCGCTGAGCCAGCGGAAGAACGCGCGCGCTTCCTTTTCCCAGCCGAGCCCGAGAAGGGCCTCAAAGGTCATCGCCGAATCGCGGAGCCAGGCGTACCGGTAGTCCCAGGTCCGGCCGCCGTCACCACAGCCGGGAATCGAGGTCGTGATTGATTCGGCTACCGAGCCGAGCGCCGGATTCTGCAGGGTCCGCAGGATGAGCGAGCACCGCGTGACCGCATCGTGCCAGGGACCGGCGAAGACGCAGCCCTCTTCGGGGCAGCGGTGCGCGGCCGCATGCCAGGCGTCGATCGTGCCGCGCGGATGCGGAAACGTGAGGGTGCGCGTGGGGCGGCCCCAGGACCAGGTGAACTGGGCGGTCTGTCCGGCCTCGAGGGAGAAGCGCGCGAGCGCCGCGTTGCCTTCAGTGCTGAGCTGCAGCGGAGCCTCCGAGCGGAGCAGCGCCATCTCCTCCTCGTCCGAAAACTCCGCGGAACGGAAGAGCACGCCCTCCTGAAAGTGCTCCGCGCACGCCGTACGCGTGCCGTAACGGAAGCGCGGAGCGCAGAGAAGGAGCCACTGGATCCGTCCGTCGATCATCTCGATGCGCCGGTGGATCACCGGCTGAAGAGCGGCCTCGGGCGACTCCATCGGCATCCAGTCCAGGAGTACCGCGCGGCCATGGGGGGTCTCGAAGACGGTTTCCAGGAGCAGGGTCCGCTGGAGGTAGCTCTGATCGGAGCGGAAGTCCCCTTGCGGCATGAGCTGGAAGCGTCCGCCCCGCTCCGAGTCCAGCAGACCGGCGAAGTGGCTCGGAGAGTCCACGAAGGGCAGGCAACACCAGTCGAGGGACCCCAGTCTGCTGACCAGGGCCGCGCTCGACTGGTTGCCGATCAGGCCGTAGTCGCTGAGAGCGAGGTGACTCATGCCACGCGGCGGGGCGCTTCCGCGCGCTCACGGCCGCGGAGCTGGGGCTTGAAGCCGATGCCGTGATCGTAGACCAGCAGGCCGCCGAGGTAGCCGGAGACGCCGAGGATGGCCAGGCTGAACACGGTCAGGATGAACTGGCCGCGCGTGATCAGGGTCGGCACCCCGTCCTCCAAGCCCCGGCGCGAGAGCAGGTTGATGAGGAAGAGCACCGTCACGATCACATTGAGCATCATGTGCGTCGTGGCGAGACGTTTCGGATGGGTCTCGGAGGGAATTGCCAGGAAGTCCGCCATCCCCGCCGGGACCGCCAGCGCGGCGCCGATGAGTCCGAAGAGGATGCAGTAATACGAGACGACCGCGAAGTTCGGATTTCCATTCGCCATGAAGACGAGATCCGAGACGAAGCAGGCGACCCAGAGCCCTACCGGGACGTGAACCAGCAGCGGATGGAGCGGATGCTTCATGAAACGACCCTGCAGAAAATCCTTGATCATAACCATTCTCCTTGGAAAGTTAACCCCAGGGAGAACGAAAGCAAGGCCGGGGCCATCACTCCGTTCGGCGCTTGTGCAAGTAGGCCACGCCGAGGGCGATCAGCGCGCCGGCCACCGCGCCCGCGAGCACGTCGGTCACGAAGTGGCGGCCCGCGAGAACGCGGAAGAACGCCGTCGAGAGGATCAGTCCCTGGCCCAGCGAGGCCATGAGGATCAGGAGGCCGTAAGGCGCTCCGCGCGCCATGAGCACGAGCAGGAGCGCCACGTTGGCGGCCGCGGCGAAGCTCGTGTGGCCCGAATAGAACGAGGTGTAATGCGCCGGGTTCACGCCCATGTCCGCGGGGCTCGCGTAGACAAAAGGCCGGGGGCGCTGGATCAGCGCGTGAGCCGCTTCGGTGGCCACCCCGTTCCAGAAGACGCTTTGCAGGATGATGAGGATGTCGGTGCCGGCCTGCGCCAGCGCGGTCGCGGGAGAGAGGCGTCCGAGGACCGCCAGCCCACCGTTCCACGCCAGAGGGGCGGCGAGGGCGAGCGCGCCAGAAATTCTTTGCGTCATATCCGAAAGGTGATCCGCCTCGCGGCTGTTCAGGCCGAGGCCGGGGCGATCGAAGGCGAGCACGTTCGCGGCGGTGCAGGCGTCAGTGCGCTCCGCGCAGTAAGGCTGCAGCACATAGGGCCGCGAGAACACGGCACCGGTCCAGAGCAGCGCGGCAGTCAGGGTGATCAGGAGGTCGCGCTTGCGGAAGCGCGGCGGCGCGTGCAGGCGCACCAGGAGTTCGCTCTTCATTTCTCCAGCCTACCACGCTACGATCCGAATCCACAAAGGAGAGAAATTTATGTCGACTACTCTTAAGGTGGGCAATCTGGCTCCCGAATTCAGGGCCAAGGCCTACGTCGGCGGGCAGTTCAAGGAAGTCAGTCTCAAGGACTTCCAGGGCAAATGGGTCTGCCTGTTCTTCTATCCGCTGGATTTCACCTTTGTCTGCCCGACGGAGATCCGGGCTTTCGCCCAGCGGGAAAACGACTTTCGCGAGCTAGGCTGTCAGGTGGTCTCCTGCAGTACCGACAGCGAGTATTCGCACAAGGCCTGGTACGAGAAGGATCTCCCCGAGGTGAAGTACCCGATCCTCGCGGATACCGCGCACCGGATCTCCCGCGACTACGGCGTTCTGATCGAGGACCAGGGGATCGCCCTTCGCGGCACCTTCCTGATCGATCCCAAAGGAACGCTCCAGTGGATGAGCGTGAACGCCCTCGGAACGGGCCGCTCGGTCGATGAGGTGCTGCGCACGCTCCAGGCGCTGAAGACCGGCGAGCTCTGTCCCGCCGAGTGGAAGCCGGGCAAGGCGACGATCAGGGCCTGAGCGACGCGTGGCGGGCCAGCTCCCGGCCGGTCGCCAGCGCTGAGATCCGCGCGATGGCTCCGTAGACGAGCTCCAGGACGGGCTCTCCGCTCGCCGGCTCCTCGATCGCGCGCAGGTCCGACATGCAAAGCTTGCGGAAGACCATCCCCTGCGAGTTGAGGTTTTCCTCCTCGCCGCGCTCCGGATTGGTGCGCAGAAAGCCTCCGATCAGCTCGCCGCCGACCAGGTAGATCACCGGTTCCGCGGGCAGGCGATCCACCAGCGTCGCGGTCGGAATCCCTTCCTGCACCGCCACGCTCTGGATGAGCATCCGGTTCTTGCCGACGCTCATCTTGTTTTTCGCGCGGCGGTTGAGCTGGTGCAGCTCTTCGCTCGCGTGTGCCACCATGATCCCCATTCCGTAGGTGCCGGCGTTGTTCTTGATGAAGACGAACGGCTTGCGTGCGACCTTGTGCGCCTCGTAGGCCTGTCGGGTCCGCGAAAGGATTCTCTCCGCGGCGGCGGCTACCTCGTCGATTCCCTGCTCGTCGTTGAAGTTCACGGGCGCCACTTCCTCGGTATCGATCTGGATGAACCAGGGATCGACCTCGAGAATCGCCGCGAACTCCGCGGCCAGCTCGTTGTAGAACGCGAAGTGCTCGGACTTTCTGCGCGAGTGCCAGCCGAGTGTGTGGCTGGGAATGATCGGCTGGGTGACGGCATCGAGCGCCTCGGGATAACCTCCCGAAAAATCATTGTTCAGCAGCAGCACGTCGGGCACGAAGTCCCCGGCCGAAACGACGCCGGCGCGGATCTCCAGGGGAAAGGCCTGAAGCTGCTTGCCCGTGGCGGAGGTGAGGGCGATCGGAGCCTTGGGGTCCGTGCCCTCGGCGGCGCCATACCAGCCCAGCCGCACCTCGAGCCCCGAATCGGCGATGATCTGGCTCAGGTAGTGGAGGTTCTCGAGGTAGTAGAGGTTCTGCGTGTGGCTTTCGGGAAGGATCAGCACCCGTCGCGGCTGCCCATGCCCGAGGCGGCGCGCGATGCTTTCGAGCTCGGCACGGACGATGGGGCCCGCGGTTCGCAGGTCCTCGGGGCAGATGTTGTTGAAGCCGGCCGGATAAAGATTGCTGTCGACTGGCGCGATTTTATAGCCCGCGTCCCGCAGATCGATCGAGCAGTAGAAAGGGGGCGGCGCACGGTGGAGCTGCTCGTCGTGCCAGGCCGCGAGCTCCGCGCGCTTGAGCCGGATTCGTTGCGCGAGCAGCGTTTTGGCATCGATGCCCATGCCGGCGTCGGCGCGCGGTGTGCTCATCGTTGCTCCAGGGCCCGGGCCACGGACGCGGCGAGGGGTTGCCCCGGCGCGGGCAGGGAGGCGTCCGTCTTCCAGCTGAGGACGAGCTCCAGCGCCGCACGTTGTTTTTCGCGGCAGTCGCGGGCGAGCGCCTGGCCGAGCTCCTCGCGGTAGCGCCTAAGCTGGAGCTCCGTGCGACGCGGACGGAGTGGCGGGTCAGGGGGATTGAGACAGGCGCGGCGATAACCTTCGACAGCGGAGAGCGCTTCGCGGGTCGCCCGATCCATCGCCCGGGTATCTCCGGTCTTGAGCACTTCCTTGTAGAGAAGCATTCCTTCGGTCACGCACGTTCCGCGCCGCTCAAGCTGATCGCGCGCCTGGCTTTCTTCCATTCGCGCGCTGCTGGGAAGCGCGGCGCAGCGGTCGTTCTTGACCCGGAGCCGGGTGAGTCTCGTCTCGCCCACGAGCGGCGCGGGCGGGGAGGCGAGCTGCCCGAGCTTGGCTTCGGCCGCCGCCATCGCGAGTTCGGCGTCCGCCGGCCGCCCGAGCGCGAGCTGGGCCAGTGCCTTGAGAAGCAGCGCCTCGATGCGGAGGCCCTCCCCCGGGCCGCCGAGGCGCTGCTTCTCGACTTCCATCGCCGAGAGCAGGGCTTCGCGCGCCTTTCCCGTGTCGAGATACGCGTGCCCCAGAAGGATCGTGCCCTTGGCCGCTTCGCCCGCGGCGCGGGTGCCGGTGGCGAAGTACCTCAGCGGCGCCAGCGCTTGCTTCGCGCGCGCCTTGGCTTCGGCCGCGCGGCCGGCGTCGCGGTCCTGCTCGGCGAGCCCCAGATAGGCCTCGCCCAGGAGCCGGTGGGCCTGGAGATAACCGCCGTGGGCGGGGTAGCGATCGACGAAGCGCTGCAGGCGGTTCGTCGCGGCCTGAAAGTCGGAAGCTTCAAAGGCGGCTTTGCCTTCTTTCCACAGCAGCTCGGCTTCCTGAGCGGTCGCGGGTCCGAGATCGGTGGGCGCGCCCGCGGCCGGGGCGATCCGCGCCGAGAGGTCAACCGTGAGCAGCAATGCCAGAAGCGGGATGCGGAAGAGTTTCCGCGAACGCCAGACAGACATGAAATAGGTCCTCCACCGAATGAACGTCCCGTGCGAGCTCCGGAAGCCTCGCGCAGACCGGAACACCGGTCAGCGCCAGCCGCTCTTTTTCCTGAAGGCCGGCGATGACGGCCCGGGCCTCCGGATAACGACCGGCGTTTTGGTCCGCCTCAAGATATCCCAGCGTGCGGTTCACCGCCACTCCGTCGAAGTGCAGCCCGTGTTTTCCCAGGGTCTCGAGGAAATGCCGGACCTCGCTCTCGCTTCCGGCCGCTCCGATCGAGGAGGGCGTCGTCACCATGATGAAGCCGACCTCGGGCGACTCGAGTAGCCGCATGATCGCCTTGAGATTGTCAGCGAAGCGGGCTCGCACCTCGAAGAGCGCGGAGGCGAAGTCAAAAAGGTTCGTCATGAAGCCGGCGCCCGTGAGCCTTTCCAGGATCCCGAGCGCCTTGCGCATCCCGGTGGAGACGAGCTTGTTGGCGGGCAGGACGAGCCAGCGAATGAGGCGGTCCTCGAAAAACTGCACCAGCAGCTTCGGCGCGTCCAGGAACGCGAGCGTGTCCCGGCTCGGCGGCGTATCCAGGATGATGCAGTCGTACTCTCCCGAGCGATGGAGCGCATACAGGCGTTCGAGCGCCATGTATTCGTTGGCGCCGGAGAACTCCTTGGCGAAAATCTGGAAGATTGGGTTACCCATGACCCGCTCGGCGAGCGACTCGGTCGGGGCCAGCTCCCTGATGAAGGTCTCGAAGGTCCTGCGCGTGTCGGGAATGATCGCGTGAAGGGAGCCCGTGAGGGTCGGCGGAAGTCCGGAGGAGGGCCCCTGCTGCTGCCGCGCTTTTGCGAGCGCCTTGCGCAGCAGCGGTGTCAGATCCGTCGCATGGTCGCCCAGCTCGTCCAGGCCCAGCGAGGTCGCCAGTCGTTTCGCCGGGTCGATCGTCACGACGACCGCCTTGCGGCCGGCGAGCGCCGCGCGCATGGCGATGGCGGCGCTCAGCGTGGTCTTGCCCACGCCGCCGGTTCCGCAGGTCACCAGAATCGCCCGACGCGCGAGGATGGCGTCGATCTGTCCGACGGCGGGTTGCGGACTCAAGGCAGCACCTTTTCCAAGCGATCCGCGAGCTCCACGACGAGGGCGTCGAAGGTCTTTCCGTTGGCGGGGGGGAGATACGGAACTTCCGCGAAGGCGAGGCCGCGATCCGTCCAGGCGCGGAGGTTGAAGCTTTCGAGGATGCTCCGCTTGCGGGCGTAATCATCGAGTGAGGCCGCGTACGGCGTGCTCCAGCTGTCAGGAGGGGAGGCGGCCTCCTCGGCGTCCGTCGTGACGCGCGGGAAGCGCCGGTTCAGCAGGAAGGCCGAAGGATTGGCCGGAAAGAGCTTGAGCAGGAACTCCTGCAGCTCGAGGGACTCCTGCAGGGGCATCTCCTCGGGCAGCGCCACGATGAGAAGGCCCGTTTGAGCGGCGTCGCCGAAGGTGGCCAGCATCTGCTCGGAATCCCTGGCCAGCGGGCCGCTCTTGAAGAGGTTGCGGAAGTTCTCAGCGCTCTGGAACATCGCCAGACCGTAGCCGGTCGAGGGCATATCGACGATGACCTGGTCATAGTTGGCCCGCTCATGCCAGACCTTGCCGAGCAGCACGAGCTCGTGAATTCCCGGCGCGGCCTTGGCGAGATAACGCATCAGCTTGTTCTGGAGGAAAACGCGGGTGAGCGGAGCGAGCCCGATCTTCATCGCCGCATACTCTTCGAAGGCCTGGCCGGCGTCGCAGTTGAAGTGGGACAGGGTCGGACTGATCCGGCGCAGCTCACCGGCGGGGCGGGCGGGATCCTCGAAGCAGACCCACAGAACGCGCCGTCCCCGGCGGGAAAGCCCCAGGGCGATCGCCTGGGAAATCGCGGTTTTGCCCACTCCGCCTTTGCCGCTGACGAAGACCAGCTCCCGGCTGAGAGTCTGGCGAGCGGGGGAGAACGGGTGCGTGTCCGACGATCTCATCTGGCCGAAGAAGACCACAGGAGCACGCGGCTTTCAATAGGGCTCCATCCCCCTTGCATTTGAGCGCCAGGCTCATAAACTGTGTCATATCGATTTCATCCAGAGAAGAGAGGATGTTGTGATGCGTCAAATGGCGAAGGTGATTCTGGCCCCGGTGGCCCTGGTATTCGTGCTTTCCGGCTGCGGTGGACCCAAGGCGTTCACCAAGGGCGAATATGATGATCCCACGCGTGTGGAGCTGCTGGACGACAAGTACAATGAGGCGGACATGCAGCAGATGGCGGACACGATCATCAAGTCCATCGTGGCGTGCGATTACGTCGCCAAGGCGCAGAAGCCTCCGGTCGTGATCGTCGAGAAGGTGCAGAACCGCACGGAGGAGCACATCGACACGGTGTCCCTGACGGACAAGATCCGCACCTCGCTGATCAAGAGCGGCAAGGTCCGCTTCGTCAACAAGGAGGCGCGCGGCCTTCTCGACGAGGAGTACAAGTACGCCGAGGAGGGCAATGTCAGCGGCCCGACCGCGAAGAAGAAAGGCAAGCAGACCGGCGCGGATTACATCCTCAACGGTTCGCTCGCGACCAACGTGCAACAGGTCGGCAACGACAAGTTCATCTATTACAAGCTGACGATGAATCTCACCAACCTGGAAAGCTCGACGATCGACTGTACGGACGAGCGTGAGATCCGCAAGAAGTACCGCAAGCGCAGCGTTGGGCTCTGACCGCCCGCGCCGCCCCGTCTTCGCGCCCCTGCTTGTCGCGGGGCTCGCGCTTCTGGCGACGAGCTGCGTATCGGCGCGCTTTTCGGGGCGCGAGCCGGATCGGCTTTTTCAGGAAGGCCGATACGACGACTCCGCCGTCCTCCTGCGCAAGGCTTACGAGGAGCACGGCGGCGAAAGCGGGCGTGACTCGCTCCTGTATCTGCTCGATCTCGGGCTCGCGCTGCACTCGGCCGGCAAGTACGAGGAAAGCAATCAGGTCCTCCTCCAGGCGGATCGCCTCGCCGAGATCAAGGACTACACGAGCCTCGCCACCGAGGGCGCGACCTTGCTCACCGGCGAGAACCTCAAGGACTACAAGGCCGAGGATTTCGAAAACGTCCTGATCAATACCTATCTGGCGATGAACTACGCGCTCATCGGCGACGCCGAGAACGCGCTGGTCGAGGCGCGTCGAGTGAACCGCAAGCTCCACCTGATGGTGACCGAGGGACAGCGGGGCTACAAGCAGAACGCCTTCGCGCGCTACCTTTCGGCGATCCTGTACGAGGCGGAAGGGGAGTACAACGACGCCTATATCGATTATCAGGAGACCCGCAAGCTCGAGCCGGGGCTACCGGGGCTCGGCCTGGATCTGTGGAGGATGGCCCGCTTTCTGAGGATGCGCGACGAGCAGGAGCGCTGGAACGAGGAATACGGCCTGACGGGGGAGGATCACGAGCGCGCGAAGCTTCTCGCCCCCGGCGCCGGCAAGGGCGAGATCATCGTTCTTTACGAAAACGGGCTTTCGCCCGAAAAGCGGCCGAATCCGCAGTTCACGCAGCTGCCCCGCTTCTATGCGCGCGCCAACCCCGTCTCCCGCGCCGAGGTGGAGATCGACGGTCAGGCGAGCGGCGCCACCTTCCTGCTTCATGATATCGAGGCCACCGCGATCCAGAACCTCGAGGAAAAATACGGCAAGCTCATCGCCAAACGCCTCGCGGGCGTGGTGACCAAGGAGCTCGTCTCGGACGAGATCGGCCGCAGGACCAACAGTCCGCTGCTCGGCTTTCTCGTCAAGGCGGCCTTCTACGCCAGCGATCAGGCTGACGTCCGTTCGTGGAACCTTCTGCCGCGGGACCTGCAGCTCTCCCGGCACGTGGTCGAGCCCGGCGTGCACGAGGTGAGGCTTTCCCCTTCGGGCTCGGGCACGTCGCAGTCCAAGACCGTCGAGGTGCGCGCCGGCCGGAAAGTTTTCGTCAATTTCCGTTACATGCCTTAGTTGCCGGCGGTGCCACGCGGTCAGCGTTTGGGCTGAAGCTTCAGCGAGTGGATCTTGATCCCGTCCTGGATGAAAAGGCGCTCGAACAGGGTTACCTCCGGGATTCGGAGCTGCGTCGGATCGGGGTGGCCGGCGTGCAGGTCGTTCGTCCGCTCCACGATGGTCCACAGGTGAGAGGTGCGCTCGACGGCCGCTTCCATCCACTCGAAGTAGCCCGGGTGATCCGTCTTGATATGGAAGAGGCCATCGGCCTTCAGCAGCGGCGCGAAGCTCGCCAGGGTCTCCGCGGTGATGAAGCGGTTTTTCCACTGCTTCTTGCGCGGCCAGGGGTCGGGGAAGAAGACATGGAGCCGATCGATCTCGCCCGGGCCGAACATATAGTGCAGGCGCTCGGCATGGGCGCGAAAGAGCAGGGCGTTCGGGATGCCGCGTTTGACGGCCTTTTCGGCGGCCCAGAAGATCGGCTTGTACTTCCAGTCGATGCCGATGAAGGCGTCCGCCGGGGAAGCGTGGGCCCACTCGAGCATCACGTGGGCGGCGTTGCAGCCGATCTCCACGTGCAGGCGACGTGAGGGGTCGGGGGCGCTCCCGGCGGGGGCGAAGGCCGTGCGCCAGCGGCCGCGGAGCGACTCGGTTTCATGGTCGGAAAATACCCGTCCGCGGAAAGCCTGGAGCTTCTTCCAGTAGGGGTTGCGGGACTCCGGGTAGCGGAAGTCGGGATGTTCGATCGGGAGATGCAGCACGGATCGGAACCTAACGAAGGCCGGAAAAATACACAAGCGGGAACCTTTCGACCGTCCAGATCTCGAGGTTCCCGCGTGCTGCGTATCGGTAATGGTTTACCATTACCTACCTTTTGACTGAGCTATTCCACATTTTTCCGCACGCACTTCGGCTCGTGAGAAATCGTGAGTTCAATACTTCTTATCGGCTGGGGTAGGGGTGAGGGGGGGCCGCCGCCGGCTTCGCGCTGAAGGCGGCCCCGCTCACGTTATTGAAGAGGCTCCCGTCAGGAGAGGAGCTTCAGGGCTAACTGCGGGGAGGCATTGGCCTGTCCCAAGACCGAGACGGTCGCCTGGGTCAGGATGCTCGACCGGGTCATCGCCGCGGTCTCCTCCGCCATGTCCGTATCGCGGATCCGGCTGTTGGCGCCTTCCAGGTTTTCGCGGTAGATCGTCATGTTGTTGATCGACGAGTACAAGCGGTTCTGGAGAGCGCCGAGCTCGGCGCGGTTGCTGTTGAGATGGTTGATCGCGTAGTCGAGTTTCGAGAGGTTGTTCTGTGCGGATTCCCGGCTCGAGGTCCCCACGTCGCTGATATTCAGGCTCTCCAGGCTCGTCACGAGACCTTTGGAGTCAAAGCTGAAGCGGTCTTCCATCGGGTTGTTGAAGATGCCGATCTGGATGTCCAGGGCCGGCGCGGTGCCGTTGAGCAGCTTCGTGCCGTTGTACTCGGTCGTCGAGGCGATACGGTCGATCTCGGCCTTGAGACTCTGGACTTCCTTGTCGACGAAGCCGCGCTCATTGTCACCGATCGTGTCGGAAGCGGCCTGGATCGACAGCTCGCGCAGGCGGGTGAGGATGTTGCCGACTTCGTTCATCGCGCCTTCAGCGACCTGAATGAGGCTGATGCCGTCGTTGGCGTTCCGGGTGGCCTGCTTCATGCTTCGGATCTGGGATTTCAACTTTTCGCTGATCGCGAGACCGGCGGCGTCGTCGCCGGCGCGATTGATGCGGGAACCCGAGGACAGTTTCTCGAGGTTGCGGTCCTGGGCTTCGCGGTTCTGACCTAAGGCACGTTGAGCGGCAAGGGACTGAATGTTGGTAGCGATACGCAGACTCATTTTATCCTCCTACGGATAACTATGTTGTGTTCATGGCGTGTTCCTCCGTGAGTGATTCAATAAGCCCGGCGGACTTCAGTTTCCCCCGGTTGTGAGCCGGCAATCCCTGCCGACTTACACTGGACCTATCGGCGAGCCTCGTTTTCGCTTGAGGAAAAAAATGCCTAAAATCACAAACTTATACCGTACTCATGTGGTCAGGAATATGTCTGATCAATCTCGTCTATTTAAAAAGCCTGAAAAAACATGAAAACTCCCGGGCAATTTCTGCCGATGGGTGATTGTCATGAAACTTCGGCATCTATTGCTCAGCTTCGTTTCCCTCACTCTCAGCGGCTTCGGCAGCTGCTCGCGCTCGATGGATCAGTTGTGCGCCTCGAATTTTCCGCGCTACGAGCAGGATTTTGAAGTGGCCGCGCTGAAGCTCAATGAGGCGCGCGCCGAGCGGCGGCTCGCCTCTTCTTCCTCTGAAGGTGAAGGCGCCCGGGGCGACCCCGCGAAGGAGTCGCGCGAGGCGTGGCTCGCCTGGGCCGAGAGGCACATCAAGGAAGCGCAGGACTTGATGGACGTGATTCAAAGCGAGCCCGAGCTTGGGCAGATCCGCAAGGAGCTTTCAGCGCTCGCTGATCAGCTCGTATCCTTTCATGGCTATGCGTCCCGGGGAAAACAGGAGCGGATGACGATCGCGCTAGCGAAGGCGCGTGAGCACCAGCGCAAGGCGCGGGCCCTGGCGTGTGAAACGCCTCATTGAAAAGAACAAGCCCGCCCCACCGATCGGGCGGCAGTGGAGCGGGCTATCGGTGGAGCACCGATTCTGAAAATTGCCGGGCCTCGGGCCCCATGCAGAGCCAGGTCAGCAAGGAAGATGCCGACGGTTCCCGCGATTTCGTAAGAAGCAGCAAGACGATGTTTTCACGGAAAAGAACGCGCAGTAACCGAGACGCGCTCTCCAGTAACGGCAAACGACACTGGGGCCAAAGTGCTCAGGCCGCGGCGGCGCTATCCGGAGCCTGTTTGGCCCTGCCGAGGAGCTCGTGAAGCTCGGGGGTCCCGTCATCGCCGGGCGAAAGTTTTTCGGTGGTGAACCAGCGTGGCGCTTTCGTGAGCGCGGGACCGGTCACGAGGATGTCGGCGCTGACCTCGGGTCCGAATGAGGCGATTCGCGCGGTGAGCTCGAACGACTCGTCCGTGCAGTCGCCCGCGTGCACGCAGACGCTCAGGGCGCCCGGGCAGTCGCCCCGGGTTTCAACCTCATCGTTGAAGCGCTTCGCGGCCTCCCGAAGCGCGAGGCTGAACTCGAGCGCATGCTCGACGCTGGCGCGTTCTCCCGCCGCATCCCATACGGCGATCAGCGAGCTTTCTCCGGTCCGGTGTACGATGCCTTGGTGGGCTTGCACCGCGGCCGCGGCCGCGGCGTCGTAGGCGCGCAGCGCTTCGGAAGGAGTGCCGCTGCCGATGAGGCGGCTCGC
>JAMPXZ010000054.1 GCA_023700925.1 Oligoflexia bacterium
CGGCCCGACGACGAGCGTGGTCAGGTAAAAGGCGATCGGGCGCCTCCAGGGAAGCAGCCGGGAGATGTGGTCAATCACCGCCTCGGCGAACCCGAGAATCGGCTGAGTCGAACAAACCGCCATGATCACGAAGACGAACGCCGGCTCGGTGAAATTGAGCGACTCAAGATAGCGAATCGTCGAGCCTGTCCCCTCGAGCATCCCGCGCCCCAGGAGATACGCTCCGCCCCAGAGCCCGAAAACCACCTCGATCTCGCCGAGGAGGTGAAACAGGTTCTCCCCCACGGAACCGGAGCGGTAGCGTCGGGCGAGATGATGAAAGCGCTTGACCAGAAAGGTATGAAAAATGGCCATGACGAAGCAGCCAGTCGCAATGAGTTCAGAAAGTGCCGCTGTCGATTTCATCATCGTCCCCGGAACCTATATTGCAGAAGACGCCCCGGAAAGCCATCGAAGGCCACAGGCAAAATGCCGCATTGCAACATTCCGGAAAGAATGAGATTACCGAATACCCACCAATACTTCAACCATCCGGGCTTATCAGCGAAAATACCGCTAAAATCCCTACCGGTTTTAATTTCGCCGTGTTTATGATGATCTCCGAAACAAACATCCTGAGAACACAATCAAAGGGGGGTTCCATGAGGATTCTTGTCAGCGACGGGATTGAGGCTTCAGGCGCGGAAATTCTGAAGAAAGCCGGGCATGAAGTCGTGGAGAAAAAACTCACGCCGGCCGAGCTGCTGGCTGACATCGCCAACTACGAGGCGATCATCGTCCGCTCGGCCACGAAGGTGACCCGCGAGGTGATCGACGCCGGCAAGAAGCTCAAGTGCATCGCCCGCGGCGGCGTCGGCCTGGACAACATCGACGTGGCCTACGCCAAGGAGAAGAAGATTCCCGTGCTCAATACGCCGGGCGCCTCCTCCATCTCCGTCGCCGAGCTGGCGATCGCGCACATGATGTGTCTCGGCCGCTTCATCCATGCGAGCAACTTCGAGATGCGCCAGGGCAAGTGGCCCAAGAAAGAATACGCCGAAGGCGTGGAAGTCACCGGCAAGACGCTCGGAATCGTCGGCTTCGGCGCGATCGGCGTTGAGGTCGCCAAGCGCGCGATCGGGCTCGGCATGAACGTCATCGCCTACAGCAAGATCTACGCGCCGTCGGAGCTTCCGGTGAAGCACGTCTCGCTGGACGAGCTGCTCGCCCAGGCCGACTACATCACCCTGCACGTTCCGCTGGACAAGGTTAACGGCGCGCTCATCACCGCGCGCGAGTTCGACAAGATGAAAAAAGGCGTGATCCTCGTGAACTGCGCCCGCGGCGGCGTGGTTTCGGAAAAGGATCTGCTCGCGGCGTTGAACTCCGGCAAGGTCGCCTTCGCCGGCGTCGACGTCTTCGAACAGGAACCGCCCACCGACGCCCAGAAGGCGCTGATCCAGCACCCGAAGGTTTCGGTCACCCCTCACACGGGGGCGTCCACGGTCGAAGCCCAGAACCGCGTTGGCATCGAGATCGCCAACAAGGTCTGCGCCGCGCTTAAGGCCTGAGCGTTCGGCAAAGGAGGACATACCATGCCTGTATTTCGTCCATTCAAGGCGTTTCGGCCCAAGCCCGAGCTCGCCAAGGAAGTTGCCGCCAAACCGTATGACGTTCTGAGCTCGGAAGAAGCCCGCGAGGAAGTGAAAGGACATCCCTGGTCCTTCCTTCACGTCGGCAAGCCCGAGGTCGATCTCGAGCCGGGCGTCGATCTGCATGATCCGAAGGTTTATCGCAAAGCGAGCGAGAATCTTCAGAACATGATCCGGAATGGCGTACTGCTCGAGGATAAGGAACCGTGTTTCTATCTGTACGGACAGACGATGAACGGCCGTACGCAATACGGCCTCGTCGGCTGCGCGGCGGTCCAGGACTACGTCGCGGACCGGATCAAAAAGCACGAGCACACGCGCAAGGACAAGGAAGAAGACCGCGCCAACCACGTGCGAGTGACCAACTCGCACTCGGGGCCGATCTTCCTCACCTACCGCGATCAGCCCGAGCTCGACGCGATCGTCGACCGCGTGAGGGCCAGCACTCCGGAAAACGACTTCGTCGCCGAAGACGGGATCCGCCATCAGGTGTGGGTGATCCGTGAGCGTTCCGCCCAGGAGTCCATCGAGAAGCTGTTCGCCCGGCAAGGCGACTTCTATGTCGCGGACGGGCATCATCGCTCGGCCGCGGCCGCGATCGTCGGGCAGGAGCGGATCAAGGCCAATCCGAAACACCGCGGCGACGAGGAGTACAACACTTTCCTCGCCGTGGCGTTCCCGGCCAGCCAGCTCTACATCATGGATTACAACCGCGTCGTCCGGGACCTCAACGGCCGGACTGAAGACGAGTTCATCCAGGCGCTGAAAGCCAAGTTCAGCATCGAGCCGGCGCCGGGCCCCGTAAAGCCCTCACGCAAGGGCCAGATCGGGATGTATCTCGGCAAACGCTGGTACGTGGTGCAGGCCGGTCCCGAGCTGATCAATCATCCGGATCCGGTGGAGCGCCTCGACGTGGCGATTCTCCAAAAGAACGTGCTCAGCCCACTGCTCGGGATCAAGGATCCGCGCACGGACAAGCGCATCGACTTTGTCGGCGGCATCCGGGGCTTGGGGGAGCTCGAGAAGCGCGTGAACTCGGGTGAGATGAAAGTCGCCTTCTCGATGTTCGCGACGTCCATCCACGAGCTCATGGCCATTGCCGATGCGGGGCAGATCATGCCTCCGAAATCGACGTGGTTCGAGCCGAAGCTGCGCGACGGTTTGTTCGTGCACTTCCTGGGTTAAGGGAGACTCAAACTCACAGGCTCCACGCAACCCCGCAGGAGACGGTCGAGTTCCGGATCGCGATGCCCTGGACCCGCAGGCGAATATCCGAAAGATCCAGCGTCAGCGCGGCGGCGCCCCGGCTCCACGAAGCGCCTCCCGCGAGCTCGCGACTCGAAAGCGACAGCCTCCCGAAGACAGGGCTGACGGGCGAGAACTTCAAATAAAATCCGGCCTCCTGCCCGCCCCCGAATGCCTTGCTGACCGCGGGAAAAAGCTGCGGCCCATGCATGTTCCGAAATCCGAAACGATCCTCGGTCCCGAACATCGTCGCGTAATAGTAGCCAACGTAGAGCCGCAGTGACCAGGAGCCCGACGCCCGAAAAAGCGGCACCGGCGCGCCCGCCCTCAGATTCACGCCCGCGAAGCGTGCAGCAATCCCATCCCGGCCACCGAGGGAGCCGAGCGTCGCGAAGCCATTGAGCTGGAGGTCCCACGGGGACCGAGCATACGTGACCCCCGCCTTGCCGGTCAGCGCGAACGCGCGATAAGCCCCATAATGCGAATCCGAATAACTGATCCGGGTGACCGCGGCGCCAACCGCGGCCGAAAGCGGGCGCGAAGCTTTGGCCGACTCCCCTGCGCGAGGCTCCGCCGCAGGTGGCGGCTCCGGCAGGGCGAGCGGCGTATCGACCGTCAAAGTGAAACTCCCGAGTGGCCCCCAGGGGCCGGGGATTCCGAGCCGGTGGATCCCGCGCACGCGATAGTGATAGGTTCCCAGCGGGAGCCTGAAGTAAGCCTCTACCGAAGGGATCACCTTCCGGTCTACCAGCGTCTTGGCCTCGGGATCGCGATAGACCTCCACTTCATACTCCATCGAGTTCCTTACGGACTCCCACCTCAGGCTGATTCCACGGAGTTCACCCGCTGCCACCGCCCCGAGCGGCGCTAACGCGAAGAGAAGGGCGATCAAGCCCCTGAGAAGAGCTGGCAGGCGCCTAGGTTCCACGCGGCGCTCCCGCCTTTTCGATTCTGGGTGGAAGATATCTGGGCTCCTTCAAGGTTCTCCGCTCCAGGATCTCGATTCTTCGCGGAGGCGCGGCCGGGCTCTTCCGACCGTCCGGCGCCACGGCACGCACCGACCAGAGATAACGACCGCTCGGGAGTGGATCGAGGTTGAACCGCGGCTCACTCAGGCGCAACGCCTTGGGCTCGCCCCCATCGAGCGGACCAAAAAGAAGCTCATACTTCCACCCGCGAAGGTCCCGGCCTTCGCCTTCGGGAAGACGCCAGCGCAGGGCGAAGGTCCGGACCTGATCAAAATTCGCCTGCGCGTCGATCCCCGGCTCAAGCAGCTCCGGAACCGGCGGGAGGCTCTCGATCGTCAGGGTCGATCCATTCGAAAAAATCGAGGAAGGCAGCAGCTGCGCCCGCGCCGCTTCAACGGTAAACGGGGCAGGTCCCACGAAGCGAGGGGAAGAAACCGCCCGACGCGCCCGGCCCCGAAGGAACTGAAGCTGCAGCTCCCTTTCCGTTTCCCGAAACACTACCAGCGCCCCGGCAGGCAGCTCGACCTCTCCGCCGCGGGCCAGCGCGAGAACGGCAAAGCTCTCCTCCCCGGTGGCGATCGCGTCGCCCTGGGAGAACTTTCCGCCCCGCGCCGCGCGATCCCAGACGAAGCCATCCCGCGGAAGACGGCTCACCGCACCTTGCGCCAGCTTGATCTCGCCGATCGGGCTGGATACGCCGGTGAAATAACCGGAGAGCTCCGCGGCAAAGAACAGGAACGCGAGCAAAGCTGTCGCGAGGAGTGTGACCGAGTGGCGCCTCATCTCTTGGCTTTTCGGCAAATTCCGCCGCGGACTGAAGCAAAACTGCCTCAAGCGTTGCCGCGGAAAAGGCGATAAGCCGATTGCAATGCGCCTTACTATCCGAAAGAAGCTGAACACGCTTTTAGCCGCGGTCCTGCTCCTCGGCATCGGAAGCGTCATTGGCCTGGCGACAGATCTGTTCACCCGGGATTTCGGGCGAATGATCGAGAAAGGCACCGCTGACGGCGTCGACGCCCTCTCCGGCCGAATGCGCTCGGAGCTCCGGCGGCTCTCCGAACGGGCCCAGCTTCTCGGCGCCCTTTCCTTCGAGACCCTGGGGCGTCAGCAGGACACGCTCCGTTTCATTCAGGAGCGCCTTTCAAGCGATCCCGACCTGATCGCCCTGTCGGTCTGGCGGATGCGCTCGCCGGGCCGTTTTGAGCTGGACTGGCGGGTCCTGCGCCTGGGAGTCGAGCCGGAGCTGGCGGCCCAGGTCGAAATTCGCCCCGATGATCAGACCCTGAATTCCGTCGCCCAGGGGGCGATCGAGGTGAGCCTTGGAGGCACTAGCCCCCAGGCGAGCTTCTTCCGGATGACGATTCCGTTCATCAAAGGCGAAAAGGGGCATTTCACCGGCCTTCTGACCTTTGACGTGCGCCGAGAGACGCTCGGAGCCGTCCTCTCGAGCGCCCTGCAGGTTTCCGGCGCCCTCCTGGACCGGCACGGCCGTATCGTCGAGTCCGCCGATCCGGCCCACCTCCCTCCGGGCGCCCTCTGGAGCGCCTCGTCCGCGCTTCCCGAGCTTCCGACCGCGGGGCAATCCGAGGCGGGAATCCGGCAGCTCCGCGACGAAAGCTCCCAAGGCCGGTCCTGGACCATCGCCCGCCGGTCACTGGGCTTTGCGGACCTGTCGATCGCGGGCCGCGCCCCGCTCGATCAGGCGGCGATCGCCAAGCAGAAGCTCTACCGCCGATCGCTCTCGCTCGGGATCGGCATCCTGTGCCTGGTGCTTCTGATCGGCCTCGGGCTTTCCTCAGCACTGACCCGCCCGATCGAGGCCCTGACCCGGGCCGCGGATCGTATCGCTGCGGGCGACTTCTCGGCGCGCGTAACGCCGACGACCTCCGATGAGCTCTCGCTTTTGGCGCGCTCCTTCAACACCATGGCCGAAAAAATCCGCAAGCTCCTGGCCGAGGCCGTCGAACAGGCCCGGATGAAAAAAGAGCTCGATACGGCCAAGGCGGTGCAGCAGATCTTCTCCCCGCTCAAGAGCCATGAGAGTGAACGTTTTCGCCTCGCCGGCAACATGCTCGCCGCCTCCGAGTGCGGGGGAGACTGGTGGCATTACTCCCGCGTGGGAGAGCGGCTGGTGGTCGTGATGGGAGACGTCACCGGACATGGCGTCTCGGCGGCGCTGGTGACGGCGGCAGCCCACGGCGCCTTTTCCCTGCTGATGAAGAAGCTGGATCCGGCCCTGCTTGAAAGGTCGCCCGACGAGTGGCTGAAAAAATTAACTTCCGACCTCAATACCGCGATCCTCGCCACTGGCGGAGGGCACTCGGCGATGACCTTCGTCGCGACGATCATCGACACCCAGGCAGCGAAGGCCGTCTCCGTGAACGCCGCCCATCGCCCGCCCTATCTTTTCCGAAAAGTGCCGGAAACCGCCCTCCGTGGCCTCCAAGACGGCATCCGCTGGCTCGCCGAGCCGGGCTCACAGGCCTTGGGCGAGTCCGACGCCCTCGATCCCGTCGTCAGCGTGATCGATCTTCTGCCCGGCGATCTTCTCTTCTGGTACACCGACGGCCTCACCGAGCGCACCGACGCGAAAGGGCGCCCCATCGGCAAGGCCAAGCTGCTCCGGACGATCGGCGACCTCGCCGCGAGCCAACCCACGGATCTTGGCGCCGCGTGCGACCACCTGATGACCGAGCTCGGCGTAGCCGCCGAAAGTCACCCGGCCGATGATATTACGATCGTCATCGGCAAATTCGTTTGAGGAAGCGGAAGAACCCGTTCAAGTCCTCGTCGAACTCGAGCGGAGTGTTACACTTTTCGCATTTCGGGCTCGGCAGATGAGGTCGCGTCGCCTCCGCGCCCAGCTCCTCAATCCGAAGCTCGATCCCGAAGCGCTCCGAGCAGGACGGACATCGAAAAGGGGCTTCGATCCGCTCGATCCGGGGCTTTGCACCGAGCATGTCCGGGAACGTATTGGCGCGCTCCAGAAAAACCTCTCCGAGTCTGGTGAAGACGATCTGAAACCCCTTCTCTTGAAGCGGTCCGATATTTTCCAGACGTTTGATGAAGATGATCCACTGGCGCAGGCCCGACGAATTGATATCGGTCACGCCACCCAGATCGAAGCATAATCTCTGCGCCTTCGGCTCAAGCTTGAAGAGGTAATCCGAGACTTTCTGAAGGTCCGAGTGCTCGTTGATCAGGCCCGCGAGCCGCAGCGTCACGCTCCTGGTCTCCAGCGTCACCTCCGCGGCAGCGGTGAAATGGGGGTCCTTGCAAAGGGAAATTTGTATACTCACCCGGTTATAGAACCCTTATTCCCTCCAAAGATCAAGGAATTAGACCAGTCTTGACTCATCGCGTTATTTCATCTAGACTGTAATTATTCATCTCTCTCCCGTTGTCGAAGTATAAAAACTCGACGACTGATCTTAGAACTTCCCGCAGGCCTGCCTCAGGCTCCATCCGCCGGGAAGAATCCAAAGAAACAACCGAAGTCCTTTCCTCCGTCTGTCGTGCGTCGGCCGGATTTTATTCGGCGGCTGGCAGGGACTTCCCAGGGAGAACCCTATGAGCACCCAGAAACTGTTAGAGAGCGAGATCCTGATCACCGGCGCGACGGGATTCGTGGGCAGCCATCTGGCGGCGCGTTTTCCTCAGGCCAGGAAGTTCGATCGGCGGCGCCATGACTTTGCCAAACTCGAAACCCTCGAAGAGCTCGTTCGCGACGCCAAGGTCATCTTCCACCTCGCCGGCAAGAGCGCGGGCTCCTCTTATGAGATCTCCAACCGCGAGCTGGTGACGACCAATCTCGAGGCCACGCGGCAGCTGATCCGGGCCATCGCCCGCTACTCCCGCCACAAGCCCCGCGTGATCCTCCTCTCGTCGATCCACGTTTATGAAAAGGGGCCGCGGCTGAGCGAGGAGACCCCCATCGCGCCAAACAGTGTCTACGGGGCGATGAAGTTCTCGCAGGAAGCGATCCTCGAGCTCGCCGCCGAGCAGGGCATTCTCGAGAGCGTCGTCTTCCGGGCGACCCACCTCTACGGTCCCGGCGCCCGCCCGTTCTACAACTCCGCCGTGGCCACTCTTTGCTGCAAGGCCCTCCAGGGCGAGCCCATCGACCTCTATGCCCATGGCAAGGCGCCGCTGGACCTGCTTTACGTCGGCGACGTCGTCGAGTATCTCGCGCGGGCCGCGACCGCCGAGCTCGATCACCCCATCCAGGTCATCAACCTGGCTTCGGGAACCACGGTAACCATCGGCGAGGTCGTCTCCGGGATGGAAGAGCTCCTGGGCCGTGAGCTGCCCAAAAAGATCCTCGAAGGCAACGCGGGGTCCCTCGCGATCTCGACCGACCGCCTGCGCCAGAAACTGGGAAAGATCGAGCTCACCTCGCTCAAGGTCGGTCTCGCCCGGACCCTGGAAGGGTTCGCCGACGCCTTCGCGGAGTCGTTCGCCACCACCGCACGGAAGCTCGCTTCGCGGCGCCCCGAGGAGAAGCAGCAGGCCGCGTGAAAACCGTTCCCAGGTGCCGGGAACGCTATATTTGGGTGGCGATATTGCCGAGGCGAGCCCCGCGGCGGATAAAATGAGTATGGCGAGAATACTCATCACGGGTGGAGCGGGGTTCATCGGTTCACATACGGCGGACGCTCTGATCCGGCAGGGGCACTCCGTCAGGGCCTTCGATGCGCTGATCCCCCAGGTGCACGGGAAATCCGGCGCCAGGCCCGCCTACTTGCATCCGCACGTCGAGCTTCTCCAGGGCGACATCCGCGATGAGGCCGCGTTGAAACAGGCGCTCGAAGGCATGGAGGTCATCTTCCACTTCGCCGCCCTGACCGGCGTGGGCCAGAGCATGTACGACATCCGTGACTACGTCGACACGAATGTCGCCGGCACGGCACTCCTGATCGAGGCCCTGCTCAAGCGCAAGCAACCGATCAAACGGCTCGTGCTGGCCTCTTCGCGCGCGGTGTACGGCGAGGGGAGCTTCGAATGCGCCACGCACGGCCGGATATATCCTTCGGGACGGGAGCAGCCCGCGCTGGCGCGCGGCGAGTTCGCCCTCAGGTGCCCCGTCTGCCGCCAGGAGCTGCGTCCCGTGCCTACCGAGGAGGGCCGCCCCCTCAATCCGGTGTCGATCTACGCCTGGACCAAGAAGCAGCAGGAGGAGATCGTTCGTTTCGCCTCCCTCACCTATGGGATTCCGGCAACGATTCTCCGCTATTTCAACGTCTACGGTTCCCGTCAGTCCCTGACAAATCCCTACACCGGGATCGTCTCCATCTTCTATCAGAGGATCCGGGCGGGCCTTGAGATTCCGCTTTATGAGCTGGGCCTGCCGATCCGGGACTTCGTGCACGTCTCCGACGTCGTCCGCGCGAATCTCCTCGCTCTTTCGTACCGTCTTCCGAGCGGAGCGACCTACAACGTCGGAAGCGGCGCCCGGCACGGGATCGGCGATCTCGCCCGCGCGCTGGGTGAGACCGCACGACTCGCGGTCAAACTCACCGAAACCCGGGAGTACCGGGTTGGCGACATCCTCGCGTGTTACGCCGACCTCTCCCGAAGCCGTGCCGAGCTCGGCTACTGGCCCCAGATGAGCCTGGAGCACGGACTCCGCGAGTTCGCGTGCTGGGCCGACGCGGAAGCCCCGCGCTCCAGCGCCGAGCCCCCCGCCGAGGACGACCGGACCGGTCTCAGCCGCTTCGGACTGATGGGTTCAGCCAAGACGAGCTGAGTGTTCCCAAACCCTGTCACCCGGTGCTCCCACTCCGGTTGACACTCTTGGGCCGCTGTAATACGGAATTCCAGTGACACCCGAACCTGTCTCGACGCACCCTGATCCCCGCGCCTGGCTCCAGGAGGAGTTCCGCAGGCGCCGCGAACGCAATCCCCGCTTCTCGCTCCGGGCCTTCGGCAGGATGCTGAACATCCCCCCCGGAAGGCTCTCTGAGGTTTTCGGACGGAAACGCCCGATAACGCTGGCCATGGGGCAGCGAATCGCGGACCGCCTCGCCTATCCTCCAGCCGCGAAGCTCAAGCTCCTTCAGGCGATCCAGCGCCAGCAGCTGCTCCGCGCCGGCACTCTGGGGCCGGGCGCCGAGAGCGAGGACGAGGAGTACCAGCAGCTGAGGGAGGACGAGTTCCGTTTCATCGCGGACTGGCAGCATTTCGCGCTGCTTTATCTCTTCGAGACCCGCGGCTTTCGCGGTGATCCGTCCTGGATGGCGAGGAGGATCGGCATTTCGACGGTCGAGGCCCAGGCCGCGCTCGAACGCCTTGAGCGCCTGGGCCTGATCCAGCGCAAGCGCAACCGCTACGTCAAGCTTGCCGGCGACCTGACGACCACCCACGACATCAGCTCGGTCGCGCTCCGGCAGTCGCACCGGCAAAGCCTCCTGCAGGCGATCGACACTCTCGAGGAAGTCCCCCTCGAGCTTCGCGACCTGACGTCGATCACCATGGCGATCGACCCGCGCAGGATTCCCGCGGCCAAGCTGATGATCCGCGACTTCCGCCGCAAGCTCAGCCGGTATCTCGAGCAGGGGGAGCGCACGGAGGTCTACAACCTGAATGTCCAGCTCGTGCCGGTAACCAAGATTCGGGGAAATTCATGAAGCTTCAACGCCTTCTGATCCTTTGCACGGTCTTTCTCTTCAGCGTGACACTCGGGCACGCCCCCCTCGGCCACGCGGCCGGCGGCGAGCGCGGCAATGGCGGCGACCAGGAGCGCGCCGATTCCGGAAGCGCCTGGTTCCTCGGCGAATCCAGGAAGATCCGCTACTGTATCGGCGTCTCCCCCGAGTTCTCGGCCGCCGCGCCGGACTGGACCCTCGAGCGCCTGCGCCTGGCCATCGATGGCGCCTTCGCGGAGTGGGAGCGCGCCTTGAGGCGTCTACGCATCGGCCCCATGGAACGGATCGGCGCCGGCGCCACCGTCCGCTTCCCCTCGATCACCGCCACTGTCGAATTCGCGGGCCCTTGCTCGGCGCTCTCCAGCACCAGCGACCTGCATGCGCTCTTTGGCGTCGTCGACGAAAACGTCCGCGCCTCGCTGCCCCAGTTCGAGCGCCCTGCCGCCTTCACTCAGCGCCTGAGCTGGGATCCCGCCGCGGGCTGGAGCCAGGGTTTTCTCTGGGTCGCCGCCTCCGGCTCCCCGGACTGGAACCGTCCGCGCCGCCTGGAGGCGATCCTGCTCCACGAGATCGGGCACATCCTGGGCTGCGCCCACGCGCCTTCCACGATCATGCGGGGAGATATCGCGGAACTTCTCGCTCAGCCCGACAGCCTGGAGGTTCTCTGGCGCCTCTCCCATATCGACCACGAGCGTGAGCTGGTCTACGTCCATCAGGCCTTTGACTCCGAAGGGGCGCTTTCGGACTCACTCTGGCGCAATGATCACGAGGCGGTTTTCCGGCTTCTGACGGGGCGCCCGCCCGTAGGCCGGATCCGCGCCCGACTGAGCGCGGACTGGCAGGAGCAGAACGTCCTCCTTCGCGTCTCGGACGCGGAAGGCGAACGCGTCCTTCCCCTGTGGCTCGAAGGCGCGCCCGGCGACCTCGGCTTTGAAACCGATCCCCTGTCGTCGTGGGAGGGAGCGGAGATGTTCAAGGTCGCTGTTCCCGGGCACGTCGCCTCGCGCCGGCAGCGCGGAGTTGCCCTGGCTGGCCGCATCTTCGTGCAAGGCAGGGAGTTTCCCGTCATCTTTGAGCGAAATTTCAGCGACGCGGGCCCGTATCGCCTGCTGCTGTCCACGGACGGGCGCACACGCGTGATCTTCGCGTCAAAGCCAATGCTTTCGCCGATACTTTCGGAGCCCTCGCGATGAAGCGCCTGCTCTTTTTCGCCGAGACCGTAACCCAGGCCCACTTCTTCCGGCCCTTCTGCGTCGCCAAGCGCCTGGACCCCGCCCGCTTCGAGATCCACTTCGCGGCGCGAGAGGGCCACCGCGCCGCCGTGGAGAAAGCGGGCTTTCGCTTTCATCCCATCGACAGTCTTTCGTCGGAGCGCTTCCTCAACGCGCTCCGTACGGGGTCACCCCCTTATGACCTCGAAACCCTTCGCGCTTACGTCCGTCAAGATGAAGCCATCATCGCCCAAGTTCGGCCCCAGGCGCTCATCTCGGACTTTCGCCTCTCGCTTCCGGTCGTCTCCGAACGTCATGGCATCCCCCTCGCGACGATCACCAACGCGCACTGGGCCCCCTGGGCCAAGGTGCGCTGGCCACTCCCCGACTATTCAGGCATCCCGGGGATGGGCTTCCTCCCGCTTCCGGCCGCCAAAGTTATCTTCCGCCTTGGGCGTCCCTTCTCATTCGCAAGCTTCCTCAGGCCGCTCAACCGCCTGCGAAAAGAGAATCACCAGCCGGAATTTTCCTCCCTGGGCGATGCGTACACCTACGGCGACGTGCAGCTGCTGGATGACGTCCCGGGCCTCATTCCCACGCAAGGAGAGCCCCCGGTGAAGGCCCGCTACTGCGGCCCCCTGATCGAGGATCAGCTCGCCGGTCTGCCGACGCGCTGGCCCGAAGGTTGGGACCTCTCCGCGGAGAGGCGACGGGACCGTCCGCGGGCCTATATTTCGATGGGCTCCTCGGGCTCCCTCGCTGCGCTTACGGAGATCATCGAAGCGATCAAGTCTCTCGGCTGGGAGGCCCTGATGGCGACGGCCGGGAGATTCGAGGCCGGAACACTGCCCCCGGGTTTCCGGTCCGCGCCGATGGTTCCCGGCGCCCTTTGCGCCTCGGCCTGCGATGTGGTGATCACCAACGGAGGCTCCGCGCCTTGCTACCAGGCGCTTAGCCAGGGCACGCCGATTTTGGCTCTCCCCACGAACATGGATCAGTATCTCTTCAGCGAAGCCCTGGAGAGAAAAGGCCTGGCTTTGCTCCTTCGCGCCGAGCGCGCGCGGGCGAACGCCATCGCCGAAACGGTGCGTCGCCTGGCCGGAGAGAGCCATTTTCGCGAGGCGACCCGGGCTTTCTCGGCCCGGATCACGGACCTGCGCGCAAAATCCGTCGCCACGCAAGCGCTCTCGGAACTCGGACCTGTGTCCCGCTAGACCCATCACAAAAGGGACTCCGTCCTGGTATGCTTTAACTAATGACAGGTGATCTGTTCAGGAGACTCCTCGGGGCGCTCTGGCTCATGGCCGCCCTGACCGGATGCTCGCTGGAATATCTCGGCATCCTCGATGCCGGCACGAACACGGCACTCTCCTCGCTTGAGGTCCTGCCGCGCTATCCGTCCGCGGCGGACTGGAACAGCTATGTGAAAGCCACTGCCCCAAGCACGCCCTGCGACGGGACCGAGCTGGGCCCCTATGCCTGCCTCCATGGTGGCGAGAAAAAGCGCGTCTCCTACCCGGCCGCCTCCTCTTGCGCCGGCTATACGGCCGAGGATGAGCTTGGCGCCTTTGACTGGGGCTGCGATGACAGCGGCGGGCCTGGCAACCTGTTCTTTTTCAGCCGAGGACTGAAGCCCGGCAAGGGCCTGGGCGACCTGCTCGAAGCTTCCGGCTGGCGGACCAATCGCGTCACCCTCCGACGTGCGGGCGCGCCCTTCGCGACGACCCTGCCCGCGGTGTGGTGGAGCAATCCGGTGCAACCTCTGCCCCCGAACGACTCGATCGATACCTTCGTCACGCTCCAAAACCCGGGGACGATCTACGTCGTTTCGACCTCCCTGACGGCCCAGGGAGGCTACCGGCTAGCGGATGACGGAACCGGCGACCGGGTCGCGGTGGTCGTGCTGCCGGGAGCTACGCTCGCCTTCTCAGGTTCCACGCCCACCTGCGGAAACCTCGACTCAGATTGCCTGATCGACCTGACGCGCTCCAAGTTCTTCTGGATCGAAGGGCAGCTCACGTCATCGACCCTTGGCTTCGGAGTCAGCACGCGCAGCGCCGGGCACGGCGTGATCCGCAAGCTACGCGCCTCGGGTTTCGGACATGCTCTAGGCAGCGTCAACGGCACTCTCACCTCCAGCCGCATCTCCCTCATCCATGTCTCCAACAACCAGATCGGACTTAACCTCAAGGGCAGCTGGAATGTCGTCGAGGAGTTCATGGCGAGCAACAACGGCACCGGCCTCATGACCGGAGACGTGTCATTTAACAATGTCCTCCAGAAAGTCACCTTCGCCTTCAATAGTTTTCGTCGGGATTTTAATGGTGGTACCCATGACTTAACAGCGACGGCTATCTCGGGCGACATTACACTTTCCTCGTCCAGCCGAAACACCTTCCACAACCTTCACACCTATTTACTGGATGCTATCGTTTCCAACCAGGCCACCTTCAGCCACTTCTTCACGAACCAAGTCATCCTGAACCAACTGAACAATTCCAAGTTCACCGGCAACTGGCTCAGCGCGGCCGCTCCCACCTGCACCCTGATCGGAAGCACAAATCCAGGCCTCGACGCCAGCTGCGCCAACCAGGGCGCCTCCGATGCGGTGCTCACCTCCGGCAGCGGCACGAGCGCGACTCTCACCCCGATCCTGAGCGAGGACCTGACGAATGCCTCGGATGCAATGGGCGCCGTCGCGTTTGCCTCGCTCACCGACTGGCTGAGCTTCGACAGCCCGTGGCGGGCCTGGGGGTCGACCACCCTCGACTACTGCGAGGGGGCCGAAACCTGCCGCATCTTCGACCTGCGGCTCCAGGCGGCGGACACCCGCGTTCGGAACACGACCGGTAGCGGCGGGGCGCAGAATCCCGGCTTTAACGACGGAGAGCCCTGTCCCGCCCTCCTTCATGGCAACGTCGTGGCGACCGATCTGAGCGCGACGCCACGAACGTTCCTGCGCAACGCGATCGAGATCCTCGGGTGGAACGAGGCCGGCGACAACGACGGCCTTTGCGAGAGCGGAGAGACCTGCCTCTACACCCCCAACTTCGGCTCCTACCAGGGCGAAGGCGACTTCACGACCAAGTCCTGCGTCTTTCAAAACGGCATCGTCACCGGCGTGAAAATCTACGCTTACCCTGTGAACGGAAGCTGACCTGACAAAAACGGGATCGGCTTTTGGGCCGATCCCGTTCTTATTTACGGAGTGACTCCGTCGCCAAAAAAGCCGGCGACTACTTATTGGCCTTGTAGAACTCTTCCATGAACTGCGCGAGCGCCTGGCAGGATTCCACCGGGCAGGCGTTGTAGATGGAAGCGCGGATGCCGCCCACGGCGCGGTGACCCTTCAGGCCGATCATCTTCCTGGCTTTCGCCTCGTTGAGGAACTTCTCTTCGAGCGCTTCGGACGGCAGACGCCAGGTGACGTTCATCGTCGAGCGATCGGTCTTACTGGTGACCGTCGCCTTGTAGAACTCGGGATGAGCGTCGATCGCGCCATAGACCATCGCGGCTTTCTGGTTATTGGTCTGCTCAATGGCCTTGAGGCCGCCGTTCTTCAGGAGCCACTTGAAGGTCAGGCCCGAGACATAGACCGGGAGCGCGGGCGGGGTGTTGAACATGGAACCATTGTCCATGTGGGTCTTGTACTTCAGCATCGTGGGCAGGTTGTCCTTCGCGCACTCGGCAGCCCAGCCCTTGTGGAGCACGACCACGGTCACGCCGGCGGGGCCGACGTTCTTCTGCGCGCCTGCATAGATCAGCTTGAACTTGCTGTAGTCCAGCTCGCGACTCAGGAAGTCGGAGGACATGTCCGCGACGAGCGGCACGTTGCCGACGTTCGGCATCTGGTTCCAGCGCGTGCCGTAGAGCGTGTTGTTCGTCGTGATGTGGACGTAGTCCGCGTCGCCCGAGAGCGCCAGGTTCTGCGGGATGTAGTTGAAGTTCTTGTCCTTGGACGAGGCGGCTTCTTTCACCTCGCCGAAGAGCTTGGCTTCCTTCGCGGCCTTGGTCGCCCATTCACCGGTCACGACGTAGTCGGCCTTCTTGCGCAGGAAGTTCATCGGCACCATCGAGAACTGGAGGCTCGCGCCGCCACCGACGAACACGACAGAGTAATCCTTATCCGAAAGCCCCATCAGGGTCAGCAGGTCGGCCTGGGCCTCCTGAATGACCTTTTCGAAATCCTTGGACCGGTGGCTGATCTCCATGATCCCCATTCCGGAGTTGTTGAAATCCAAGATGGCCTTGGCGGTCTGCTCGACCACGGAAACGGGAAGAATCGACGGTCCAGCGTTGAAGTTGTGTGCTCGGGTGCTCATGAGAGGCTCCTTTGAGTTGGGTGCGGAAAATGCGCGTTTTCCAGGTAAACACCGTACCCAATGAAATTCAAGAGAAGCCTCGGCCCCTCGCGCCGGAATCGCGCGGACGCGTGACTCATACCGCAAGGCCTAGGTCGTTCGCTTTCAAAGCTTCTTGCCGATTACCTGTACCACGGCGCTTCTGCCGTTATGGCCCTTGCCCTCATGGATGGTCCTTTCGGTCTCCACGGCATGGACCAGCTCAAGACCCGAAAGCTCGCTCTGAAGCGCCTCGAGCGTCATCAGGAGCTCCCGCGTCGGCGGCCCGCCCGTCTTGTACTCGAGCTGCTTCGGGGTGTAAGCCTCGAGCAGAAAAACCCCGCCACGCCGCAGCGCTTCCAAACTACGCTGATGGACCCGTCGCCGAAGGTCCTGGGGCACATGGGCCCAGATAGAAACGATTCCATCCCATGCGCTTCGGCCCAGGTCGAAGTCTTCGAGATCCGCGACGACCGTCTTTACCGCGACGCCCTTGTCCGCGGCCAGCTTCCTGAGCTTCTCAAGGCCCACCGAAGAGACGTCGACGGCTGTCACCTGGAATCCCCGCTCCGCCAGGAAGACGGCGTTGCGACCCTCGCCTTCGGCGAGACAAAGCACCTGCCCGCCCGGCGGGAAGGCTCCGACCTGCTCTTTCAGGAAGGCATTAGGCTCGGTGCCGTAAAAGAATCCCTCCCCCTCGTAACGCTCATCCCACTTTTTCGCATCGGCCTTCATGACAGCCCCCTTTCGCCGGCGTCCGGCTTACTAAATCACCATATTATGATTTGGTAATTTTGCCAAACCAAGCCTAGCCGGCGATCACGGGACGGTCGCGGTGGGGCAGAGCGCTTTCGAGCGCGCGCAAAAGCAGGTGGCGCTCGGCCTGGATCTCCTGCTGGGTGCGGAACCCCAGGCGGCGAAAGACCGAGGCGGGCGGGCACCAGCCCCTCACGGCGTGGTTGAGCAGGAAAGCGAGCTGCACGCCGAGCAGAGCCAGCCACCGGCGGTTCTTCAGCAAACCCGCGCTCAGTGTGGCGCTCCCCACGATGGCAAAGTTCGCCATGAGCGCCCGATCGATATCCCATTCGCTCTCCAGGTCGTGAAGACGCTTCACGATGGCATCATGCCCCTGGGCGGTCAGCGTCGAGATCCGGCTCGTAGCCCTATTCCACTCTTGTACTGTGTTCATGAAAGCCCTTCGATGCACGGAAGGAGCCAGCAGCCCGGGCGGCTTTTCGATTGTTTCGGACGAGAATTGGCGCCATTCTAGCTCCATGCTCAAATCGAGATTCGCCTTCGCCCTCACTCCCCTTTTCCTCATTGCGGCGGCCGCCGCTGCTGAGCCCACCGCCGGGCCTTTGCCAGGCGACACGCCTGCGGCCGCAACCGCGCAGACCTCGCCGACCCCGGCGCTTCCCGCCGCGGCGCCCTCGACCCCGCCGAGCGCGCCGATCCCAGCACGTCCGAGCTACTTCCTACAGTTCCACGGCGGATTCACCTCGGGACGCCTCACCGCGGCGGCGCACCCCAAGGAAGTCAACGAACACGAGTCCATGAGGGAGGCGAGCGGCTACATGATGGGCGTAGGCATCGAAGGAGACCTATCCTCCAACCTGCGCTGGTTCTTCGATGGAACCACCGCGAGCCAAAAACTCGACGTCGCGTCGGAAGGCGGCTATGCGTCGGGCGACTGGATCTTCGAGGAACGCGATTACGCGGGACGCGACGTCGGCCCCTTCACGACCGATGTCAACGCGGTCGTCCGGGGCACTGGCTTTCGCGCGGGCGCGAAGTACTTCGTAGGCGAACCGGGCGGCCTCCGTCCCTGGGCCGGCGCGGGTTACGGGTTTTACACCTGGTCCTATGCGTACCTGAACTCCGAGGAGACCAAGACCTACGGCAAAGCGAAAGGGTCGGTCACCGGCCTCACGGTCATGGGCGGGGTAAACTATGAGATCGATACCCGCACGGTGATTTCGGTTTACGCCGATCTGATGTCCCCGGCGGTGTTCCCAAAAATCGAAAATCTTTTCAACACCGGCTGGACCTGGGAGAATTCCGGAGGCACGCACATCATGGGCCCCTTCCGCCTCGGCGCTGCCCTCCAGTTCGCGATGTAAGGAGCAAAATGAGCCTGGAAAACGATCCCGAGCTGACCAAGGTGCGGATGGATTTCCACAATACCTCGTTTGTCTCCGGCGGACTCCCTGGCGAGGACCGCATCCGGCTGCAGTACTTCTTTCGTGAGCGCGACGGCCACTTTTTCGCGGAGATCAGCACCGGCAAGTATGCCGAGGGCCCCCCGGGACACGTACACGGCGGCGCGATGGCCGGGATCCTCGACGAGGCGATGGGCGTGATGGTCTGGTACAACCGGCACCCGGTGCTGACGGCGAAGCTGAACGTGGATTTCCGCAAGCCCCTTCCCCTCGGCCTCGCCGTGGTGATGGAAAGCCGGATCGAACGCATCGAGGGCCGCAAGGTCTACGCCTACGGAGAGATCCGGCGCGAGGACACGATCTACGCCAGCGGTACGGGCCTCTTCGTGAAAATGCCGCTCGAGAAGTTCCCGGAGATGGAAAGAGCCGCGCTCAAAAGGCGCTATCGGCTCTGAGCCGGCGCGCCCTTACTGAAACAACGCGAACGACTTGATCGCCACCTGCCACACCGCCCACGCGAGCGGAATGCCGACCACGCTCCAGCTCAGGACCAAAGGCACGATCTGCTTGCTCTTCATGCGACCCCCCTTTCGTCCGGAGTGGGTTGATAATGGAACTTCCTGTTCACCTCGCGGATAAGCGCGTTGGAAACGAAGCCGACGAGCAGCATCCCGACCATGATGTACATCGTGACGGAGTAAGCTTCCGCCTTCGGCACGCCCTGATTGATCTGGTATTCGCGGATATAGGTCACGAGCGAGGGCCCCAGGATCGCCGCAGTCGACCAGGCGGTCAGGAGCCTCCCGTGGATCGCGCCCACCTGCATCGTGCCGAACATGTCGCGAAGGTAAGCCGGGATCGTGGCGAAGCCGCCCCCGTACATGCTGATCAGGATGCAGCAGACCACGACGAACAAGGCCACGCTTCCTGACTTGCCGATCGACGGGATGACCGCATAGAGCGCCATCCCGAGGCCGAGATAGATCATGTAGTTCACCTTGCGCCCGAGCACGTCCGAAAGCGACGACCAGAAAAACCGTCCCACGAGATTGAACAGGCTCAGCATCCCCACAAAAC
>JAMPXZ010000055.1 GCA_023700925.1 Oligoflexia bacterium
GAAGGCAGCAAGCCGGAGATCGCGAAAAGCTCCGCATCCAGCGAGTAGTAGCCGACGCCGAGACCCAGCCCAAGGTTCACGCCATTTTCCCAGAACCACTGATAGCCCATATCCGCTCCAACGGCCAGGGCGCCGGCCGATTCCGAATCGACTGAAGCGGAGATATACTGCGCGAACGGCGAGAACACCCACGCATCCGTGAAGCGATTCTGACCGAGGAAGAAGTTCACTCCTGCGCCAACGCCGAAGATTGTCGTCTTGGTGGTCGTGGTGCCGACCGTCGTCGTTGCGGACATGAGCGAAGCCATGGGGCCGACCGTGATTGAGTCGCTCACGCCGATATCCAAGGCCGCGTTGGCGGAACCAAAAAGAAGCCCGAGCGGATTAACGCGAACGTTGTAATCCTTCATACCGGTCGTCATGGGGGCCGCTACCGGCGCCGCCGCGGGCTGAGCGGCCGAAGCCACGGTCGCAAATCCCAGAATCGCAATCGCAAGAGTCGAAATCAGTTTCTTACTCACACTAGTCTCCTCAGTATTGATGTTTCAGCTCAAAAACTGCTTACGGTCGCGCGACTCATTCACGCGGACCGCCGTCATGGACGTCAAAGCATCCTTGACGCAGAAGACTGTAAAGGGAACCTTCTCACTTCCAAACAAAATAATGGTGTCGCCTCCTTTGACCTCCCGATGGATTGCAGTCGGATCTATGCTAAGCTGAAACCAATTGGCCATGAGAAGCCACTCGGGAGGCGTTTTGAATCCGGCTCTGAAATCCAAAATCCGCGAAGATCTCCTGAAATCCATCGGCCATCTGGAATTCAGCTTCAGGAAGGTCCATTCCATCGACCTTTCGAAGGCCGACTGGGACGAGGCGGAGCTTGAGACCCTCGAAAGCTTTTCATCGCGTTTCGCGCGGACCAGCGATCTCTATGTCTCGCGCTACCTCAGGGCGTTGGCATTGGAGAGCGATCCCGCGTTCAGGGGCTCGCTGATCGACCTATTGAATCTTGGCGAAAAGCAGGGCTGGATCGATTCTGCTCGGCAGTGGTATCGGATCCGGGAGCTCAGGAACGTCGCCGCGCACGAGTATTCAACCGAGCAGTTGGGCGAGCTCTTTCGCGAGCTTTTCGCGTTGACGCCCCAGATCTTGAAGATCAAGTCGCTACTGTGAGGCTATCATCGGAAGAAGTCCACAGCATCAAGACGGTGATCGGGAACTTGGACTCCCAGGCCAAGGTTTATCTTTTTGGTTCCCGCGTCCGGGATAACCTGAAAGGCGGCGATATTGATCTCCTGGTGCTCAGCGACCGGATGGATCTGGCCCAAAGGATCTTGGCTCTGAGCGAGATCAAGCTTCGGATCGGGGACCAGAAGATCGATCTTCTGGTCAGGAAGCCTACGGACGCTACCCAAGATCCGTTTATTCAGAGCGTGCTTGGCGAGGCGATTCTGCTCTAGCGACGCCAAGCCCATTGACGCTCCCGACTCAGACCCCCTGTTTCCTGACAAAATGTCAGGTTTAAGGCCGCTGAGTCGACTCAGACCCCCCCTTTCCTGACAAAATGTCAGGTTAGAGGCCCCTGAGTCCCACCTCGCGGTGCGTGGGACCGGGTCAAGTCGATCGCCCCAAATGCCGAAAAGAAAACTGTCATGAAACGCCTTGTGGTCATATTGACGCTATGCTTCCTGTCTTTCTCAGGGCTCTTCCTTGCCCAGCTGGGAGGCGTCTTCAAGTCCGTCAGAGACCCCGTCGCGGTACTCTCGACCTCCGAGGGCCCGATCCGGCGACTCGCGCGCGAACATCTGCTCTGGGATCGGGCCACGGCAGGAATGCTCCTCGGCCGCGGAGATACGATTGCGTCGGGGCCCGATTCGCGGGGGACCTTGGAGCTCCGCAAAGGCGGGGCGATCGAGCTGGAGCCGAGCTCCCTGATCATTCTGAAGGACGAGCCCGAGGCGGTACGGCTGGATTTCATCGCCGGCCAGGATCGGCCACGCTGGGTGAAGACCCCTCTGCACGCAGCCAGTCCCGCCGCTATCCCATCCCGCCTCACCGCGCGCCCGAGACCGCCCGAAGAGTCTGCTCTCGGAAAAGCGTTCGTGGCCCGCCAGGCCGAGCTGAAAAAGCCCGCTACTCCTCTCGTGGCCGAGGGCGGACTCGTGACCGTGGCCAGCCTGCCTCCGATTCCGCAGATTCCCCAGCCGCTGGACGACGCCTGGATCGTGGACTTTGACAAGGTCCGGGACGCGGAGCTCGCGTGGGTCGGCCTTCCGAAATTCTCCTATGAAGTGATGCTGAAAGGATCGAGCGAGTATTCCGCTGCGAAAACCGTCCGGACGAAACTGCCCCGCGTGTCGCTCAGCGGAGTCGCCGAAGGGCGCTATCTGTGGACCGTTCGCTCGGTCTCGCCCAGTGGCGCGCGAAGTCCGGCCTCCGTCCCGCGCTGGATCGAGGTCCGAGCGCGTCGCGAGCTGGGACGCCCCACGATTCGCAAAGTCCTGCTTGAAAAAAGGGAGAGCCACGAATGATCTCAGCCCGCCGACTCGCCCTTCTCACCGTCGTCGTGCTCGCGCTCGGTGCGCTGGCCTTCGGGCGCCCGAGCCCCGCCGAGGCCGCCGAGCGTCGCTCCGAACAGCGCACCGAATCGCGCATCGAGACCCGCGGCGTCACCCTCGCCTGGAATCCGGTCCCGCGGGCCGTCGGCTACGAAGTGGAGCTCGGCGCGGACCCCTCGATCCAAAAAATTCTGGAACGCCGGGAGACCAAGGAACTCCAAGCGGAGCTCAAGCTCGCGCCCGGGGCCTACTACTTCCGGGTTCGGGGCATCCACGCGCTGGGCTCGCCCGGCCCCTGGAGCGAGATCATGCGAGTCATCGCCAATCACGCGCCGCCGCGGACGCTCGCGCCGGCCAAGGACGTGATCCTGGAGCAGGAAAGCCTGCCGCCCGAAGGGCTGGCCCTGCGCTGGGAAGCCGGGATCCCCGGAAGCGTCTACCTCCTGGAGCTCGAAGCCGAGGATGGGACGGTAACACGCCTCAAGCCCGTCAAAGCCGAACTGCGCTGGCAGCCGCCGAGGAGCGGAAAGTACCGCTGGCGCGCGGGCTTCGAAATTCCCACGGGCGAGGACTGGGGCGCGTGGAGTGCCTTCGTCATCAACGGACCTCCGCCTCCCCTTCCTGGCTTCTGGGAGCGGCTCGTGATGACCGCCGGGCTCCAGCTCACGAGCAGCGCCTATTCCGAAAGCCGCACCCCCGGCCACGAGCAGCTGGCTTGGACCGGAAAATTCGCGGTCACCGCCCCGCTGACGGCCGATGGCCGCTGGGAGGCGCAAGCCAGCGCGTACTCGACGCTCTTCGCCCTGAGCCAGAGCCGGGATCTTTCGGTGCGTTTCTTCGGCTGGAATACCCGGCTGGGATACACCCTTCCGTGGCCGCGCTCCCCTTGGAGATTGAGCCTGATCGGCGGCTACTATTATACGACCATGCTCGTCCCGACCCAGGAGCTGGGCTTCGCGAACCTGCACGGCCCGCAGCTCTTCCCCGTACTCCGCAGGCAAGCCGCCTCCGGCAACCAACTCCTCGTCTACCTGAAGTACGCGCCCATCAGCCCGAACTTCGAATCTCTGTCGCTCTCCAATCGTGAGCTTGCCGTCGGCGGAGGCTACTCTTTCACGCTCAAGAACGGGGACTCCGTCGGCGTTACCCTCGACATCGCCCGGCTCGAGCTCACTTACCATGGCGTCAGCCTCCGCTCCCGTTCGATCTCGATCGGTGGGAGTTATGGGTTCTGAGCAAGGGACGAGGACGCGCGGAGGCCTGCGGTTCTTCAGCTGGTTGGGTCTTCTGCTCACGCTCTGCGGGGGCGGCTGTCTCGCCTTCAACAACTCCTCCTCGACTCGCGGCCTGACCACGTCCGGCTTCAGCGTTCATCCGACCTATTCCTCGGCACCGAACTGGAACGATTACGTCAAGGCCTCCGACACCGCCGTGCCGTGCGACGGGACCGAAGCCGGGATCTCCTCCTGCCTGCACGGGGGAGAAAGAAGACAGGCCTTTTATTCCGGGCCCGCGAGCTGTGAGGGATACAGCGCGGCGGATCAGCTCGGGGCCTTCGACTGGGAATGCTTTGCCGCCAGCAGCGGGCTTTACTTCCGCTCGCGTGGTCTGAAGGACAGCCAAGGACTCGGGCAGCTCGTCACGGAGACCGGCTGGAAGCAGAACCGGCTCCTCATCTCCCGCAGCGGCGCGCCCGCCGCCGAAACCCCGCTCGAAATCTGGTGGAGCAATCCGGTCCTTCCGCTCCCGGACAACTCCTCAACGACCGCGGCCAGCCTCGCCGTCGCGGGCGCCATCTACGTTCTGGGCGCGTCACGCGCGTCAGCCGGATATTCCATCGAAGCTGACCGCATCGCCCTGGTCATCTTGCCGGGCGCGCGGCTCTCGCAATTTGACGCCGGGACCAACTGCACCGCCGAAGCGGGTCCTTCGCGATGCCTCGTCTCCACGGGAATCCTCCGCTCCTTTCTCTGGATCGAGGGAGAGTTCGAGGCCTCGTTCTACGGCTTGAACGTGGGGACGCTGCGCCACGGGCGCATCCGGCGGATCTCGATCTCAGGAGGCGGCACGGCGCTGAATGTGGACAACTGGCTGGAGAATTCCCGCATCGATCAGGCGCGGCTCCAAAATAGCGGAAGAGGCCTGCGGATCGATTCCTCGATCCGCTCCGAGCTCTCCCGCCTCGAGCTGACCGGAAACTCCGACTACGCCCTGAGACTCGAGGACAACAACAACTTCCTCCTGCTCCGGGACTCGGTGATCGCCGGCGACAGCGCCAACGCCGCGCTGCTCTACGGTTCGAACGACGTAACGCTCGCGGGGGTCACCTTTGCGAACGCCGTCGGAGCTTTCACCGTCATCTCCAATCAGCGTCTGACCGCGACCCATCTACTGATCGCCAACGCCGGGATGATCTTTCAGGCGGTGACCGGCACCACCTTGGCTCAGGTCGTCTCGAGCGGCTTCAACCTGCAGTTGAACACTGATGGCAAATTCACCGGCAATCTGCTCCTGCCCGGGGGCGCGTCCTGCTCGGTCTCAGGCGGCACGAATCCAGGACTCAACGCGGATTGCACGCTGGCTGGCCTGTCAGACGCGAACCGGGTCACAGGGATATCGCTCGCCGCGGCGTTTGCTGGACCGGCGGACTGGCGCCTCTCCGCCGCTGACTCGGTCGTCCGCAACCGAACTGGCGACGGCGCAGTCGATAACGAGCCTTTCGTGCCTGGAGCGCCGTGCCCCGCGGAGGCCGGCGGCAACGTGGTGACCGTCGATCAACGGGCCCGGACCTTTCTTCGCAACGCGTTTGAGCTTCAAGGAGATGGCGAAGGCAATGACAATGGCCTGTGTGAAAGCGGCGAGGCCTGCCTGTATGCGCCCAACTTCGGCGCTTACCAGGGCGAGGGTGACTACCGAACTCGAGGGACGTGCCAGTTCCAGAACGGAACCATCTCAGACGTGCGACTCTTCGCCTACCCGACGAATGGGGTTTGATCACGGGGCGGGACGGCTGTTAGACTTCAGGAGATGAGCATCGACCTCCCGATCCTGAAAGCACCGCCGCTATCCGTTGAAGCAAACGTAAACCTGACGACCCGGACACTCCAGCTGCGCCTGGCCGGGGTGATCAATGAGCAGGTTCACTTCCGCACCCTTTTTGACTACGTCTTCGGCCTCACGGACGATGTGCGTCAGCTGATTTTTGACGTAAAGGGAATACAGGACATCAACTCCTCTGGCCTTCGCTCCTGGATGCTCTTCCTGAAAAAGGTTCAGGAGGCCGCCTTTCAGCTCACATTCGCCCAGGTCAGCGAGCCGTTCCTGGAACGGGCGAATATCTATCCGGACATGCTCGGGCCCGTGGGAACACCCGTTGAAAAGTTTGAAGCCCCCTATCGCTGCCCTCGTTGCGATATCCGAAGCCTGCACCTGCTCGATACTAAAGCCTTTGAAAGCGGCACGCGCGCGACTCCCCCGCCTTTCCGATGCGAATCCTGCCACACCGACCTTCTCTTCGATGAGCTCGAAAGTGAGTACTTCCGCTTTCTCCGGCGTCTTCCGAAAACAAGTTCCTAGGAACTATCTCAACAAAGTTCAATACTTGAAATACTTGACGCGCCGCATTAACCCTGCTAGCATTTAAGTATCTTCTCCTTCAGATCAAGAAGACGTTGACCCTTCCTTGATCGACCAAACCTGGCGGGTGGATCCCCACCTCTTCTAGCCGGGACAAATCACCACAAAACACAAACCGTGCTTGTCCCGCATTTGGAGGGGTCTATGCGTAAGCTTCATCCGCTTTCTATCGTGATCGCGATGGTCCTGATGAATCTGGGTGCCTTGAGCGGCATTCTGCTCGTCGCCTGGACCGTGGCCCCCTGGCTGCCATCCTCGGACTTCCGCGGGCTCATCCTGACCGCCTTGGCCGCCCTGTCGTCCTTGGCGGGAGTCCTCGCGGCGTACCGCCTGTTTTTGGCCGTCTTCCCGCTCAAGGTCGGTGAGGTCAGCGAGGATTTCGGCACGGTATTCCGGTACGAAGTCCACCAGGTCTTCTATCTGATGATCTTCACCCAGCTGGTCCGGAGCAATCTGCTGCCCGTGCCCCTGCTTCGCCTGCTGCAGCTCGCGCTCGGAGCGACGATGGGGGAGAACAGCTATTTTGGCGGCGTGGTCTATGACCCGACCTTCGTCGAGGTGGGCAAGAACACTCTCACCGGCGACGGATCGCTCCTCACTCCGCATATGATCGAGGGCAAGCGCCTCGCCTACTACCCGATCCGGATCGGCAGCGACGTCACCATCGGCGCCCGCGCCATCATTCTGGCGGGCGTCACCATCGGCAACAACTCCATCGTCGGCACCGGCTCCGTGGTCACCAAAGGGACTGTCATCGGCGATAACGAGATCTGGGCGGGCACCCCGGCGCGCTTCATCAGGAAGAACCTTCCCTCTTCGCCAGTGGCCGCGAAAGACAAGAACCGAAGGGAGAAAGAGACCCCGCGACATCAGGAGCTGGACCTGATCTGAATATCAGGCGAGACCCACGACGCCCACGACGATCGTCACGTCATCAGGAAGACGTCGGGAGCCGGTCTGAGCCAGCTGTCCCAGGAACTCCAGAAATCCGCCGGTGATCCTCTCCGGAGCATCCGGATGCTGAGCCTGAAGCGCCTCAAGCGCCGCTAGCAGCTTCACCTTGCTCACGGTATGACCCGATCGATCCTTGAGCTCGACCAGCCCGTCGGTATACCAGAGGATCGCATCTCCCGGCCGAAGCTCGAAGGCCTCGGCGGAAAGACGAAGCACTGGACCTTCGCCCAGGGCGCACCCGGTACTACTCACCAAGGTCTCGACACGCCTCCCGGCGCTCCCGTCCCCTGCCCGCCGAAGCACGTAGGGCCAGCGGTGCCCGGCATTCATCGAGACGATGCGCCCGTTCGAAGGTTCGATCACCGAAGCGACCAGGGTCATGGTCGCGGCTCCGTTCGCGGCCGCCGTGACCGCATGATTCATGCCCGAGAGCAACGTCTCCAACCACTTTTCAGAAGAAGACTCGGGAGTTTCCTCCTGAATCCGCCGGATCCCGAGGGAAAAAGCGGCGTGCGCGGCCGCGGTGACGAGGGCAGCCGAAACGCCGTGACCTGTCACGTCCCCCATGGCCACGATAATCCGGTCATGAACCAGCGCGTGCTGCCACCAGTCCCCGCCGCACTCGGAAGCCGAGAGGCACTTCCCCGCGAGCGCCAGACGTCCGGCCCGCAGCTCCCGGGTCGGAAAAAAATGCGACTGCACCGCCTCGGCGGTCTCCAGCTCCTTTTCCATGCGGGCCTTTTCGGCGGCCTCGATGAGGAGCTCCCCTATTCGCCCGGCCATCTGATTGAAGACGCTCGAGAGCACGGTGACCTCGTCGCCCTGGCCCGGCGCCACGCTTCGCTGAGGGACGCGCGCGCTCAGATCCCCGGCCGAGACCCGGCCGGCCGCCACCGAAAGCTCCCGAATCGGACGGGTGATCGCGCCGGCGAGCCTCAGTGACAAGAGAAGCGCGGAGGAAAGCGCGATGAGCCCGAGCAGCCCGGCCCTCACGTGCAGCGCGCGCCGCGCCCGATCGATCACCTCGAAAGGCACCTGAGTCAGCACCGCAAGCCCGGCAAAGCCGATCGGGTGGAGCGCCCCGAGCTGCCGTCTCCCATCGAGTCCGGCAAAGTCCATCTGCAGCGGCGTGTCCGCGGCCGGCACCGGTCGCGAAAGGATCGGCAAAGCGGCAAGATTCCGTCCAACCTCGCAGACCCGCTGATCGCTCGAGGCCAGCACCAACCCCTCGCGCGTGACCAGGCATCCGGAATACTCAGTGGTCTCTTCAAAAAGAGAATTGAGCTTGCGGGGGAGAAACTCCAGCACCAGAAGTTCGCTGAAAACACCGCCGCCTCTTTGGATGAACGGCACTCCCATCCTAAGCGCGGGCGTCCCGTCGCCGAGCGAAGCCACCGCGAACCGAACCTCTCCGCGCGCTACCGCCTGAAGATCGAGCGGGAACTCGCGCTGCAGCCGTTCGAGCTCAGGGCGATCCAGGTGCGGGCTCGCCAAAGACTTGTCTTTTGCCGCCGGCCGCGCCACCCGCCAGTCCGCCACCGGGGCGGCACCCGCCATGCGATACAGACTCACCGCCAAAAGATCGGGGTCACGTACCAGAAGCCTCTCGATCAATGCCAGGCGGTCTTCCGGATTACGAAAGTCCTCGAGCGACACCATTCCCAACGTCCCGCCACGCTCGGCGAGGTTCCCCATCTCCGAGCGAACGCGCCCCGAGAGCAGCATCGCGGTATCCAGCGCGCCCTTGCGAAGGAGCTGGCCCAGGTCACTCGTGAAGATGTCCGTAGCGGTCCAAACCACCCCGAGCACGCTGACAATGAGCGTCAACGCGATCAAGCCATTGAGCTTGCGACCGATGGTCAGCCTCATGCGGAGCTTATCGGGTTTCCCGAATAAGAACGTAAGCTAAGAATTCGGGCGCCTTTGGCCGAAAAGGAAGCGAATGCCACTGTTCTCCTGGCTCCTTATCGCAACGCTCCTGGGCTCAGCTGGGCTACTGACCGCCGAGGTGGGAGGCTGGCTCCATGCCGAAGGCCCGGCGCTCGCCCAGCTCCTGCGCTCAGAAGGACGGGTGCGGCGCCTGCCCCACTCCCGTTTCGCCTGGGACTGGATCGCTTCGGGAGCCCCGCTCCGCCGGGGCGACGCGATCGCGACTTCCACAAACAGCAGCGCCAGTATCCATTTTGAGGAAGGCAGCGAGCTCGTCCTCGGCGAAAGCTCGCTCATCATCCTGCGGGAGAAGCGTCATGAGATCGAGCTGAGCTTCGTGCAGGGACGAGGACAGCTCCGCTCGACCGAGGCCGGGCTCCCCGTCCCCGCAAAGCGCCGCCTCATCGTCAAGGAGAGCCCTCTGGCGAAGGTGCTTCGAACTGAAGCGCCGCCCCAGCTCGAAACGCGGCCCCCCGCACCCTTCGGCATGCGCCTCGAGGCCCGCGAACTGCCGGCAGCCGCCGCCTCACTTCATGGCAACGGGGAACTCGTAGCGACCGCGGGGCTCCCTCCCGCTCCCGAGCCCAGATTGCCAGCAGATGGAGCCCTGGCTGATCTCAATCAGCTCAAGAATCTCACCTTCACCTGGCAGGGTCCGGAGACCCGTGGCGCTTCTTATGAGCTGGTGCTGCGCCCCGTGGGCAAGACGGGCGGACAGCGGCTTGAGTTCCGCTCCTCGAAGCCCTCGGTCGTGGTCCGGGCGATTCCCGCGGGAGAGTACCTCTGGAGCATCCGGACCCTTTCCTCTCAAGGACAGCGGAGCCCGGGCTCGGTTCCGCGCCTAATCTCCGTACGGGCTCGTGACACGCTGGAGCGCCCGCGTCTCAAGCGCGCCGTTCTGGAGGAGCAACGATGAGTGGCGGCCTCTCAAAGATCGCCGCAGCGGTGCTCGGGCTTTGCCTCGCGCTCGCCTCGACGGCGTTTGCGTCCGAAGCCCTGCGGGGCGTGACGCTCGGGTGGGCCCCCGTCAAAAGCGCGGTCCGCTACGAGGTCGAGCTCTATCGCCCCGCCGCTCTCGACACCCCCCTGGAGCGTCGGATCGTCGAGGACACCAGCGTCTTCCTGAAAGTGAGTCCCGGAGTCTACTCGTACCGGGTCCGCGGAATCCATGCGATGGAAGAGTTCGGCCCCTGGAGCGAGCTTGCCGAGGTCGCGGTCAACACCTTCCCGCCAAAGGCGCTCGCGCCCGAAGACGGCGCGATCTTCTCGAAGCTGCCCGAGGGGGGCCTTGAGTTTCGCTGGAGCGCAGGAGTCAAGAGCAGCCGCTATCGGATCGAGATCCGAAAGGACGGAGCCCCTGAACCCGTGTTCCGTGACCTTCTTTCCGAGACCCAGGTCGGCTGGATCGCCACGGAGCCAGGCGATTACAGCTGGCAAGTCAGTTTCGAGGGCGATAGCGAATGGGGAAAAGCGCGTCGCTTCCGCGTTCTGGCTCAGGCCTTTCCGCCGCCGGAATCCACGCAGGCCTCCACAGCCCCTTCCTGGACCCTGGTCCCCGGGCTCCTGATTTCACACTCGCTCTACGCCGAGACCGGAATTCCGGAGCACCGCCAGGTCTCAGTGCTGCTCAAACTCGACGCAAGACGAAACCTCGGGTCCGGCGACTGGGACCTCGAGGGCGGAGTCCGCGGCACGGCTCTTTCGCTCCATCGATCGCTGAGTTCCCTTCCCTCCGCGCGATTTTTCGGGATCGATGGGCGCGCGGGCTGGCGCTCGTCCCTGGGCACAACCGACTCCTGGCTCAAAATCTCGGCGGGTCTCTTCCTGTGGGGGATGCAGGTCCAAGGGGATGCCTACGGTTTGAAGTACGTGGGCGGACCCCTGCTTCAGCTCGGCGGCGGGCGCGGCGCCATCGGCGCCTACCTGCGACTCGCGCCGCTCCTCAGTGGCAACGACGCCCCGTCACTTTCATCCACCGAGCTGACGACGGGGCTCTCGCTCGAGCTGGGAAAGCTCCGGCCCGTCCATCTCACGCTCGATCTCACGCGAAGCCGTTTCAGCCGGCCCGCGTCGGAAAAAAGCTTCTTCCTGCGCTCGGCAAGCCTTGGATTTTCGCTGGGCTTTCAGTTCCCCTGACCTCGGGACGCGCCCGGCTCGCGCTTCCGTGCTAGAATAAGTGAAAATGCGTCGCGATGGAGGCCTTCCCAATGAGCCAAATAAAAGACTGGAAAAATGACTGGGCCCTCATCACTGGAGCCTCCTCGGGGATCGGCGAAGAGCTGGCCCGACAGCTCGCCGCCGCCGGGATGAACCTGATCCTCGTCGCGAGGCGCGAGGAACGCCTTCGGGCGCTCGGCGCGGAGCTCTCGGCGCGACACGGAGTGAGCACGGTCATCGAGTGCAGGGATCTTACGGAAGCGGGCGCCGCCCAGGCGCTGCATGAGCGCCTCCGGAAGGAAGACATCCGAGTCCGGCTCCTCTGCAACAACGCGGGCATCGGACGCTGGGGCCGCTTCGAGAAGGCGAGCGCGCCGGATCTTGAACGAATCATTCAGGTCAACGTCACGGCCATGATCTCGCTCTGCCACGAGTTCCTCGAGGACCTTCGTACCTTTCCGCAAAGTGCCGTCATCAATGTTTCGTCGCAGGCCGCGCTGCAGCCCGTCCCCTTCATGGCCGTCTATGCCGCGAGCAAAGCTTTCATCCACAGCTTCAGCCAGGCCCTCTACGGAGAGTGGCAGTCTTACGGGATCACGGTCCAAGCTCTCGTTCCGGGTCCGACCGCCACGGAGTTCGATGCCAAGGCTGGCGCATATGAAAGCGCTGTTCAAAAGCGCGCCGCCCCGGGCGAGGTGGTCCGCGCCGCGCTCGCCGCGCTCGATCGGAATGCGCCCGTGGCCACGAACGTCCGGCTCTGGCCGCAGCGCCTTTTTGCCGCGCTCATGCCTGCGCGCCTCGTGATCCGAATGGTCTCGCGGATGTTCGCTCCGCCGACCTGAGGGCTCGCACCAGTAAGTAGCTAGAGTTATTAGATAATAAATTATTTGACGCAGCGCATTAAATCATTTACGATCTAAATAAGCTCTTCTTCGTGATCGGAAAGGCCAAAAGCCCAACCGATCTCTCTTCCGGCAAGGCTGTCCACCAGCCTCCTCACGCCGGAACCAATCAACAAAAACACTGGTTGTATAGAGACGCGCGCGCCCTTGGGCGTTCGCGACGGAGGCCTTCCAAATGAGCACAAACCCAAAGACCAAAGTTTGGGACTACCTGATCATCGGCAGCGGCATGGGTGGCTGCGTGACGGCCCAACGGCTGGTTCAGGCGGGCTTCTCCGTCCTGATGTGCGAGAAGGGCCGCTCAAGCCTTCCTGGCGCCCAGGCCCTCCGCGGCGAAGCGGCGGAGATCTTTCTGACTCAGGATCGCAAGAGCGATCCGGCGGAGGTCATGGCCAAAGCCGGCCGGGTTTCCTCGTTACTCACCGATCGTTCCAAGGGTAAGACTGAGAAGATCCGCCCCTTCACCGGCTCCGGCACCGGCGGCTCGGCGGCTCTCTATGGCGCGGTCCTCGAGCGCTACCTGCCCTCTGACCTCGAGCCCAAGACCGAAGGCGCCAAGAGCTGGCCCATCTCTTTTGAGGAGCTTGAGCCCTATTACCGGAAGATCGAAGGCCTGTTCCGCGTCCGAGGTGAAGCCGATCCGCTCCGCCCGGAGCAGAGCTTCAACCTCTCCGAGCCCGCCCCCGGCTCTCCCGCGCAAGAGGACCTGGCCACGCATCTCGCCGGTCGCGGCCTTCATCCTTATCGCCTGCCCGTCGCGATCGACACCCAGCCCGGCTGCGACGGCTGCCAGGGGCATCTCTGCAGCCATCACGGCAAGAACGATCCGATCAAGATCTGCCTCGAGCCCCTGCTCTCGAACCCGAACTTCACCCTGCTGCATGAGTGCGAGATCACCCGCCTCGATGCCACCCGCGCCCAGGTCACGAGCGCGGACGCGATTCATGAAGGAAAAAGGATCCAGCTCAAAGCCCGGAAGTTCATCCTCGCCTCGGGCGCCCTCGGTTCGGCGGGCCTGCTCCTCAAATCCAAGAGCAAGCTCTGGCCGACAGGACTCGCCAACGACTCAGGCCTCGTGGGCACGGGGCTCATGCGTCACTACATCGACCTCTTCGTGATCACCCCGAAGGTCCCGGTGAAAGGTTCGGAGGCGACCCGCAAGGAGATCGGCCTCAGCGACTTCCGCATAGGAGCGGGCCTTGGCATCCTGCAGTCATTCGGCGCGCTGCGTACCGAGGTGGTGCTCGAGGACCTGATCCAGAAGCTCGCGCTCAATCAAGGCAAGATGACCCGCGCCGCCTTTCAAGCCGTGAAGCCCATCGTCCGCAAGGCGGTGGCCAGGATGCTCGAGGGCAAGCTGATTCTGGCTTCGATCCTCGAGGACTCCCCGGAGGAGACGAACCGGGTTCGCGTCGGCGCTTCGGGCGAGCTTGAGATCGAGTATCGGATCTCCGCCCAGGACCGCGATCGGATCCGCCGCTTCCGCCGGCTCGTCAAAAAAGCCCTCAAGCCTTACCAGGTCCAGATGATCGCCCGGGCCGACAAGAACGACATGCTGGCCCATGCCTGCGGCACCTGCCGGGCGGGCCTGGATCCGGAAAAAAGCGTGGTTGACCCCAGCGGTCGCGCGCATGGCCTGTCGAACCTCTATGTGGTGGACAGCTCCTACTTCCCCACGAGCGGCTGCGCGAACCCCGCGCTCACGATCGCCGCGAACTCCCTTCGGATCGCCGAAAAGCTGATCGCGATCGAACGGGATACTCGGAAGCCGAGATCCCAGCCGCTTTCCCTCGATCATCAGCTGTAATAGGGTTGAGAGGCCATGAGAAAGATCCCCCTCCTACAGCTCCTGGTGTTCGCCTGCCTACTGACACTCGCCCTGGGCTCGGCGGCCGCTGTTCTCGTCTTCGCGGTCGACCCGGCGTTCCGGAGCGACGCTCTGCGGGACTTCCGGGGAGTGGTGGACGTTTTCGCGGGCTTCGGGCTCAGCTATGGCTTCGCGATCCTGATCTATCGCCTCTTTCTCAAGGCGTTCCCGCTTCTGGACGGCCCCATCGCGCCGGGCTCGGGCAGGGAGCTTCGCTACCATGTCCATCTGCTCTTCCATCTCGTGCTCTTCCATCCCCTCACCCGGAGCCTTGGCGTGCCCGTGCCGCTCATGCGGCTCATCTATGTCCTCCTGGGCTGCCGGATGGGCGCCAACAGCTACAGCGCGGGCACAATCCTCGACCCAATTCTGACCGAGGTCGGAGATAACGTCATCATCGGGCATGGCTCCGCGCTCTTCTCTCACGCGGTCGAGGGCAGTGACCTGTCGCTCGCGAGAATCCGGATCGGCAACCGCGTCACCATCGGCGCCGCTTCAGTGATCATGCCGGGCGTGACGATCGAGGACGGCGCGATCATCGCGGTGGGCGCCGTGGTCCCGAAGGGCACCCGCGTGGGTGCCGGCGAGATCTGGGCGGGCGTGCCCGCGAGACCGGTTCGGGCCGGTGACACGCGGGGAACATCGGAGCCATCATGAAGACAGAGCGCGTGGATGTCTTGCTCGTGAGCCTTTGCATCATCCTGCTTGTGGCGCTCAGCGCCTTGGGAGCATCGGTTATTCCGATAGCGTTCGCGCACGGATACGGACTCTTGCTCCAGCTCGCGGTGTTTCTTTTCTTGTATGGCCTCCTCACGATGCTGCTTTTGGCCGGTCTGCGCCGAAAGTGGCCGTACCCCGTGGGGACGTATTCGCTAAACTCTCGAGCCCTCACTTACTGGAAGCTCAATGCCGTTCTGTCCGAGCTCGCGACCAAAGCGCTCGGCCCGTTCAGGACCGTTTTCACGGAGCCCCTGCTTCACGCCGGCTTGGGAGCCAGAGTCGGCTCGGCAGTCGCGATAGCCGGAACGCTCCGCGATCACGCGCTCCTCACTATCGGCGAACGAGCGCTAATCGGACAAAATTCGATCATCACCGGACACCTTTTCACAGGCCAGGCGCTCATTCTCAAACCCGTCAAAATTGACCGAAGAGCCGTCATCGGCGTGAACTGCACCGTCTTGCCTGGTGCCGATATCGGAGAGGGTGCCGTAATCGCCCCCGGCGCAGTCGTGCTCATGGACACCCGTATCCCTGCGGGAGAGTTCTGGGGCGGTGTTCCGGCTCGCAAGATCAAGACCCTTGCAGAAGAACACGACGAAAAAACACTTAAAATTTAAGATCTTGGCAATGACAAATACCTGATGATTTTAGTCTAAATATTTTACCCCCCCCTTCCGATAGAGCTTCGTGGTTACCAAGCTCTTATTTCAAGCCCTCTTCCGAGCGCTGTCCAAACCGCAGCGTCTGAAGCTGATTCGCAATCTGACCAGGGTGCCTCCTCTGGCGCACGACCCCAAGCTTCGGGTCAAGATCGCCGACACCAAGGAAGAGCTGGAGCAGGCTTATCGGCTGCTGCACGACTGTTATGTCGGGCAGGGCCTGATGTCCCCGCACCCCTCCGGACTTCGTTGCAACATCTACTCGCTCCTGCCCGAGACCTCGACGGTGATCGTGAAGCATGGCGAGAAGATCGTCGGCACCTGCGCCCTGATCAGGGACAGCCGCATGAACCTGCCGTCTGACGGGATTTTCCTGGAGCAAAACAATCAGCTCCGTCGCGAGGGGGGTCGCCTGATCGAGGCCTCCGCGCTTGCCGTCGACCGCGAGTACCGCAGCACCGGGCACGCCATGAGCTTCCTGCTGATGAAGTTCATGTACCACTACGCCCTCAACGTGCATGGCACTCACCTCGTCGCCACGCTTCACCCGAGAGCGCAGGATTTTTATGAGGGCCTGTGGAGTTTTGAGCGCCTGGGCCCGGTCGCCGAGTACAAATACGTGAACAAGGCGCTCGCGGTGTACATGCATCTGCCGCTCAACCCGCTCAAGCTGCTCGAAATGGTCGCGCGCTACGAAAGCGCGGACCACGCGCGCAACATCGTCCTCTGGGCCCATGAGGACGACCCGAGACTCCTGTATCCGAGCCGTGAAAACGGACAGATCATGGACCCTGTGATGACGCCGGATCTGCTCGAATATTTCTTCCTCGAAAAAACCGACCTCTTCGAAAAGCTGAACCCGGAGCAGCGAAAGCTCTTCTTTGAAATCTACCTTCACTATTTCGATGCTTCCCAGCTCAAGCGGTTCGCCACGGTCTTCCCCGACGTGGAGGATCTCAGGCCGCTGCGGGTCCTCATCAATCTTCCTGCCGGAATGCGCGCGGGGCACGATTTCCATATCGTCAAGCTGCTGGATATCTCCTCGGGCGGCGCCTACGTGGAATTCCGGGACTTCGATCCTCGTTCGCTCTATCTGGGCAAACAGGTCGAGCTCTTCTTCCGGATTGGAAGCCGCTCTTTCCAAGCGGCCTCGCAGATCGCCTGGTGCCATCAAGGCCACGGCCGGCGCTATCCCCCGGGCTTCGGGGTGAGGTTCGCCACGCCACTGATCGGCCTCAAGGACGAGCTCAAGAAATTCGTCTACCACCGCGAAGCGGCCTGAAGCCCACGCGCAAACCCATGCTGTCCGCTCCGCTCGGTTTATGGAATAACAAGCCGGACCCTGCCGTCACCGCCAGTGCCCGAGGCGGAGTTTCCAGAACCAGAGCCGCCCCCGCCACCGCCAGGAGTACTGCCGTTGATGCCGGCTAAGGACGGTGCACCACCGCTGCCTCCGGCGCCTCCGTCGGGCGATCCGCCTCCACCGCCGGCCCCGGGAGTAGCGGAGCTGCCGATAGCTCCGGCATTGCCGGCCCCCCCAGACCCCGCGCCGCCCCCGCCCCCGGAGCCGGCACGACTGCCTCCGCCACCCTGTGCGGCCGAGCCCGCTCCGCCCGGATACCAGATATCGTAGTAGCCCGCACCGGGCGTGGGGCTTGCGCCTCCCGCGGTGAGGCCACCGGTTGCGGTCGCGAGGACCGTGGCGCCGCGTTTGAGACTGCTGTCCTGGCCGTTGACGCCGGTCGAACCGCCGGCGCCGACGACAATAGTGAGAGTCTCGTTGGGAGTGACGCTCACGGTCTTTTTCGAGTACCCGCCGCCGCCGCCGCCGTTGGCCTGCGCGGATTGGGTGCCCCCGCCAGCGCCGGCGCCCCAGGATTCGACATCGATGCTCGTGGCGTCGGGAGGAACCGTGTAGGAATGTGTGCCTGGCGTCGAATAGGTCACAAGCGTGGGCTCCCGATTGACTGTTTGCCAATTCGTGCCGTCGCACACCTGAAATCGCTTGAGCGTGGGATTATAAATCAGTGCGCCGGCGCGCGGGCTTGGGCGCCGCGTACGCGAGGAATTGTAGGCTAAGCCAGATCCGTCGGCTTTGAGCTCGATCACGCGCGTATCCGCGCCATCCGGGTAGCTTGAGCAGGAAACGCCGCTCGAGTTCGCGCCGACCTTGAGCCAACGGTAGCCATCGGACATGAGCAGCTTCAGGCTGGTCGAGTCAAAGGTCAGCGTGCCGCTCGACCAGTCCGCGGGAGAGCCGAGGGTGGAAAATTTCGTGGCCCGTTGATTCCCTCCGATCGACGGGAACTTGATGGCCAGATCATTGCTGCCTACCCCCACCGGGGAGAGCGTGCTGTTCGCAAAGTTCGAAGGGCCTTCGAGAGCGAGGACGAACGATCCGCCCAGACTGACCGAACTCCATTTTGTCTGGTCCCAGCCCCCGAGTGAGCCCAAAGGGACGGGGAGAAAACTATCGGAAGTGGTTCCAGTGCCGAGCTGGCCGTTATATCCGCCTCCCCAGCAGAAGAGCTGGTCGTCAGAGCGGATCGCGCAGGTGGAGTAGGACGCATCGACGGCCTTCCACGTCATGGTGTCCCAGCCACCCGAGGAGGACAGGGCCTTCGGGGTATCCGAGCTGAAAGTGTCCCCGGAGCCCAGTTGGCCGGATTGGTTATTTCCCCAACAAAATAGCCGGTCGTCCGAGCGGATCGCGCAGGTATGCGTGCTGCCCACGATTACGGCTTTCCACGTCATGGTGTTCCAGCCGCCCGTTGGATTGAGCTCGGTGGGTACGGATTTATCGGTGGTGTTTCCGGCTCCGAGCTGGCCCTGAGAATTAGATCCCCAGCAGAAAAGACGGTCATCCGAGCGGATTGCGCAGGTGTGGTCACCCAGGGCGCTTCCTCCGGCGCTGACGGCTTTCCAGGTCGTCGTGTTCCAGCCACCGGTTGCAGTGAGTGGAATCGGATAGTTGCTGGTAGTCAGGTTATTGCCATCACCCAGCTGTCCTGTGTAGTTTTTTCCCCAGCAGAAGAGCTGGCTGTCTGACTGACGGATCGCGCAGGTGTGAGTTTCCCCCAGACTCAGCGAGCTCCAGGCGGTTGTGTTCCAGTCGCCGATCACATAGAGCGCGACAAGATAGCTCTCGCTAAGCGTGTTTCCCCGACCGAGCTGGCCGTAGGTGTTGGCTCCCCAGCAAAACATCCTTCCATCCGCGATGAGTCCGCAGGTGTGCTCGCCTCCCAGGTCGAGACCCTTCCAAACCATGCTCGCCTGATTGTAGATCGATGAGGGAATCCGCGTGACAAGCGTGTTGCCAAGGCCTAACTGGCCAACCGTATTACCCCCCCAACAGTAGATCTTTTCGTCTGAGAGACGGATTCCGCAAGCGTGGGCTCCTCCGGCTTTCACCATTTTCCAAACGGTATTGTCCCAGGCCGGGCGACTCGCGGGCGCGGTCGGGCTGGCTTGATTTACGGCATTTCCGGTCGCAAGCCTGCCGGAGGTGCCATTTCCCCAGCAAAAGCTTCGGTTGTCGACGAGGCGGATCGCGCAGACGGTGTTGCTATCGAGCGACACGGATTTCCACTTCGTGACATTCGCGCCGCCGGTCGAGGTCAAGGGAGATGGAGCGGTTTGGTTCGTGGTATTGCCGTTCCCGAGCTGGCCGATATTGTTATAGCCCCAGCAGAAGAGCTGATCATCTGAGAGCCGGATTGCACAGGTGGAGTCAGTTCCGGCTGCGACGCTCTTCCAGGCGGTGGTGC
>JAMPXZ010000238.1 GCA_023700925.1 Oligoflexia bacterium
ATGGGGTTCTTGCCTTCCGGGCAGGCCTGAGTCAGGGCTATCTGGCGGGCGGCCTGGGCGTGGACCTGCGGTACTTCTCGCTGGATCTGGCCACCTACGGCGAGGAAATGACCCTGAATCCAGGCGGAATGGAAGACCGCCGGTACGCGCTGAAGCTCAGCTTTCAGATCTGAGAAGCCGTTTTTAAGTCAGACACAATTCCTTGTTTTAACAGGTAAAATATTACTTTGTTAAGACATGGTGAATCCGTTTGTCTTCCAAATTGATGCAGAGCATAATCAAAATATGTGGCAAGCCCCCAATCAACGGATCCGCTCGCTTCAAAGCGCAAAAAAACGTCAGCAGGACCGCCTTCGCCGGCCGCTCCATATCAAGAGAGTCCGGGCCGAGCTCAAGGTCGTCGGCCACGGAACCGGCCAGGGCGCGATTTCAGAGGCGAGGATTCTGCTGAATGACCTTTCGCCCACGGGCGTTGGGATTTTTTCGAATGCGGCGATCCTGGTGGGCCAGGAGATCGCCATCACCTTGCAGGACCCCAAGCGCGTCTACCTGCGCGGACGCGTGGTCTGGTGCCAGGAATACGATCTCCATCGGCACGTGATCTCTTCGAGCCCCTTCTCCTACCGGATGGGGATCCACTTCCTCTTCCGGAATCAGGAGGAGGAAGACGCCGTCAAGGCGTTCTGTAACGAGGTTCTCCGCGAGCACCTCTTCAGCGCCGCGTGAAGCCAACGACCGATGGACCGTAAACATCGCCGGCGCTTTCCACTCGACCCTTGATGAATGGCGGCACAACTCTCCTCGACGATGCTTGGAGCGAGGCTGACTTCCCCTTCGCCCGCGGGTTAGCGCGGCCAGGAAGGCCACAAAAGGCGCACCAGCGCCTTTTCGCGCTTCAGGACAGGAAGTCCGGCCGAGGGCGAAGGGGAAGTCAGCCGAAGCCCCCTCACCCGAAGACGGTCACGAACTCGTCCCAATGATTGCGCAGCCGCGCCTTGAGGCGCAGGACCGCCTGCGTGTGGAGCTGGCTCACGCGCGACTCGGTGACGTCGAGCACGCGGCCGATCTCCTTGAGGTTGAGATCCTCGTAGTAATAGAGCGAAAGCACCAGGCGCTGCTTCTCAGGAAGATCCTGGATCGCCTGGGCGATGAGCCTCTTGATCGACGCGACATTCACCTCGCTGAACGGCGTCGGAGCGCGGCTCCCCGCCTCGCCATAGCCGTGCAGGCTGCGCTTGTCGGCCTTGGAGAAATTCGAAATGTCGTCGTAGGAAAGCAGCGAGACGCTGCGGACCTGATTGAGCAGGTCGTGAAATTCCTCGGGAGTGACGCCGAGCTCGGTGCAGACCTCCTCGTCCGTGGCCTGGCGGCCTTTCTGCTGCTCGATCTTGGCGTAGCAGCGCTCGAGCACCTTGGCCTTCTCGCGCACCGAGCGCGGAACCCAGTCCTGCGCGCGCAGCTCGTCGAGGATCGCGCCGCGGATGCGGAATTCGGCGTAGGTCTTGAACTTGTTGTCGCGATTCGCGTCGTACTTCTCGATCGCGTCCATGAGACCGATCACGCCCGAGCTGATCAGATCGTCGAGCTCGATGTTGGCCGGCAGCCGCGCGGCGATCTTCTGGGCGATATACTTGATGAGCGGCGCGTACTCGGTGACGAGGCGCTCGCGGGGGGCGTTCACGGGGCTGATGTCGCCCCGGACCAGTTTGTCCGTCTGTGCCTGCTCGCGGGCGAGCTCGTCGGCGATCTCCTTCTGGATCGCGGCTTCCTCCCGCGCGGCCTCTTCGGCTTCCTTCACCGCCTCGACGGCGGCCTCGAGCCTTTCGAGCTCCGTGGGCTCGCCCTTCTTGGATTTCGACGTGGCTTTGGGCGTCGACTTGGCTGGCGTTCTCGGGGTCGAGGCCGGAGTGGCGGCGGATTTCTCCTTGCCTCCCCCGTTTCTCTCGGATTCACGGTATTTCTGGATTCCTTGATTCAGCCTCATGCTTTCACCTCGCCAAGCAAGGCTCTCCAGAACCTTGCGGTATTCCCTGGCATCGCGGCCTCGCGCTCCGGCGAAGCCACCCCAGAATCATCCCGATCACCCACCAAAGGCAGGCGCGATCGGATGCGCCTGGAGAGAAGTTCCAGCGCCGGGAGCGCGGGGGCTTCTGGATTCAAGTCTAACAGAATTTTGCGATTCATCACCGCTCGCGTGAAATTTTCGTCGTGCTCGCAGTAGCCGACGAGGTCGAGCTCCACGTCGAGAAAGCGGTCCACGACATCCTTGAACTTTTTGTAGGTCGCCTGCGCCTGCGGGGCGTGCGTCACTTGATTGACGACGATCTCCACGCGCGTCACGCCGGAATGGCGATTGAGAAGCTTGACGAGACCGTAAGCATCCGTCAGGGAGGTTGGCTCCGGCGTCAGGACCACGAGGCTGTCGTAAAGAGGTCCATGGAGCTTCAGGACGTTGTCCTGCACGCCCGCGCCGGCGTCGATGAGGATCAGGTCCATCGCCCAGGGGCAGGAGTCGAAAAGCCCGCGCAGCCTCGCGGGAGCAGGAGTCACGGCCTGGAGCAGACCCGAGGACGCGGGCAGGAGCCAGAGATTCGGCTCGATCCCGACGAGCGCGTCGTGCAGGGTGGCCCGACCGCCGAGCACCTCCTCGATCGTCGCGCCGACCGAGTGTACGCCGAAGAGAATATCCAGATTGGCGAGGCCGAAGTCGCCGTCGACCGCGAGCACCCGCGCGCCGCTCCGGGCGAGCAGGGTCGCGAGGGTCGCCGTGAGCGTGCTCTTGCCGACGCCGCCTTTTCCGCTCGCGACGACCATCACGCGCGCGGGCGGGAGCGGCTCCGGTTCCGCGACGGTATCACCCGGCTCGGCGGAAACGGTGGCTGCCTCGGTTTGCGCGCGCTGCCGCATGAGCCGGCGGAGCGTCGCGGCCTGATCCTTCGACGACATACTAGAGATCCAGCACCAGCGAGGCGACGCGTTCGCGGGTCGCCTCCTCGATGTCCTCGGGCACGCGCTGCCCGACGGTGAAGTACATCAGCGGCAGCTTCATCCGCTGCGAGACGTTGTAGATCGCGCCGAAGATCGTCGCCTCGTCCAGCTTGGACATGATGATGCCTTGCGGGCGGAAGAGCGAGAACCGCCCCGCCATGTCGTAGAGCTCCGCGTCCCGCGTGGTCACGGAGAGCACGAGCTGGCTGCGGATTCCCGGCACGGCCTGGAGAATCGCCTGCATCTCCTTGAGCGCCTCTGGATCCCGCTGGGAGCGGCCCGTGGTGTCGATCAGGACGAGATCCAGTGCCTGGAAGTCCAGGAGCGCCGCATGGAGTTCCGCGCCCGTGGCCACGGAACGGAACGGGACGTTGAGGATCTTGGCGTAGGTTCCGAGCTGATCGAAGGCCGCGACCTTGTAGCTGTCGAGGTTGATCAAGCCCACCTTCAGGTTACGCTTGAGGATGGCTTCGCTCGCGATCTTCGCGACTGTCGTGGTCTTGCCGACGCCCGTCGGTCCCACGAGCGCCATCGTCACGGGACCTGTGCGGCCCTCGACGGAGCTGGCCGGCTCGATGCCCGCGAGCACCGAGAGCACCTCGGTGCCTTGCATGATCTCGGCGGCGACCTGGTCGGTCACGCGCTCGGGGCTGCGGCTTTCCTCGCCCAGCTCGAAGCCCACCTTCTTGATCAGACTGAAGGCGAAGCGCCGATCGATACCGTTGAGCACGAGCTGCTCGAACCCGCTTTGAAGGGCGGGATTCGCCAGCGCCCCTTGGGCGAGCGCCGACTCGGCCCCCGCTCCGGCGCCCTGCTCCTGAACGCTCTTGAGCTCCTCGATCATCCGCTTAAGGTGCTTGAGCTCCTCATCGACCGACATCCCGGCCATGCCCAAGGTTCCCTTCACCGCGGCCCGGCCATAGCCCGGGGCCGCGTCGGTGACCGCCGTGGTCATCTCCTCGGTCGCGCCTCCCGC
>JAMPXZ010000056.1 GCA_023700925.1 Oligoflexia bacterium
AGGCGAGCAGGGCCGCGTATAGGCCCGAGGTCTGGAAGTCGTAGTTGGTGTCACCATTAGCGAAACGCCAGGCATCAGTGACTTGGGCCACCGTCTCCGCGGCGCAGATCGGGAGCGTACCTTGGTCTCGAACAGCCACGTGCTCCATGGAGCCGCCCGGTTCATCCATCCGCACGTGGCTGCAGTCGTGAAGCGCGGCTTCGACGACGTGGGCTTTCTCGCCCGCCTTGCCGGAGTTGATCCGCTGGTTGCAACTGTCGAGACTCCCGTTCGAATGGTTCTCGACGTAATGCCCTTGCTTGAAATCCCAGGCGATGAAGGAGGTGCGGCTCCATCCGGCGGCGCAGATCAGGTCGCCCTTGACGTTTTGGATGGCGCGGAGGCACTCGTCGAGACCGTTAAGGTAGAACTCGCCGCCATCCTTGCCTTCCTTGATATTGAAAGGAGAGCTGAGGCCATTGCCGGGGCCACGCGTACAGATCCACCCCTGGCTTTGCATGGAGATCGCCTTTTCGCATTCCTCCTTTGAGCCGAAATAATGCGTGCCGATAGCCCCGTCTTTATTGAAGGGCGCGAAGGAAACGTTGTCGCTATATGGCTTGCAAGTGACCAGCGATGTATTGGGACCCTCCGCGACGGCCTCGTTCGGAGTCTCTTCGGCGTCAGGATCGGTCTCCTGCGAACAAATATACTGGTTCTGCTCGAGCTTGCAGCGGAGTTCCAGTTCAGCAGCCCAAGCTCCCGGCAGGGAAAACAACAGGACCGAAAGCGCTCTGATGAAAGTTCGCGGACGCATACAGAGTCTTATCGGCAACGCCGACAAAGCCGTTAACAAGGAATTACGCAGGGAGTCGCACACACCTAGAGCAAGGGGCGCCTCAATAACGAACGAAACAGCTCCGAGCACCGCTCGGTCCGGAAGACCCCCCGGACCGAGTCCCGAAGAGTCACCGGCACCTTGGAAACAAGAAGCGCCTTGACCTCGTTGCCCAGGATCTGGCGGAACTCCTCCGGCCTAACGTAGTTCTCGCCGTAGAGGAGCATGAGCCCTTTGAGTCCTCCCACCGTATACTTCCGATCGAGCTTGAAGCCATGATCGGCAAAAGCTCCGATGACCTCGATGACCTCGTCCTGAAAGCTCCTTGTCTGTTCCGCGCCGAAGATCCCCGCGAGAGCCCTTTTCAAACCAGGGAGGTCGCCCCCCTGCGACACTGACATTTTCGCCCCGACCTCGGCGAGCTCGGCGGGGCTTTTTCCCGACAGCGCTCGCAGGAACTGGGCAAACAGGTAGCGCTCGTCCCGGCTGAACGGACCGCTCTTGGAGAGAGTAAACGCCTGCCCGAAATCAATCACCGAGACCTGGACCTTCCCTTCCGCCTCTTTCACCAGAAAATTCCCGGAATGCCGATCCGGGTCAAACCAGCCTTCACGAAAGAGCTGCGCGAGCGAAGCTTCGACGATCGGTCGCCCCGCCCGAGCCTGGACTTTGGAGTCCAGCGCCTTCCACGGCACACCGGAGGCCTTTCTCATGACCAGAAGCTCGTCGCGGCGCTCAAACCCCTGCACCAGGCCCGGGACCTCGAACTCGACGCCCTTGCCGGCGGAGGTCAAGGCGGGGCTGATCCTTCGGTACTGCTCCGCCGCCTCGTCGATGCGGACCGCCTCTCGCGACATCCGGAGCTCATCCCCCAGCTGAAGCTCAAGGTCATCGACCAGAAGGTCAAACAGGCCAGTCGGCACCTTCACCCCCGCCTGTTTGACCTCGGAGAGAAATTTTCTTGAAAGCTCCAGGTTGCTCTTGATCTGGTTTCCGGCATTGGGGCGCTGAACGAGAAGCACGGCCCGCTCGCCCATATCCAGCTCGGCTTCGACGACGGTCTTCAAACTCGCGCTCCCCAAGACCTTGTGGAGACGCCGGATTCGGCCACGTTCCTCGGGGGCAAGGACCCGGTCGAGAACCTGCTCGACCTCGAGTTTGGTCATGGGCTTGGCGTTGTCCTTCAGAAGAGCGAGATCGCGTGAGGATTCCTCGCCGAAGAGCTTCCAGACCGAGCTCATCTGGCCGAACTTGATTCCGACCGTCTGAAACACCTCGAAGAGGCTCCTCAGGCCGCTGCCCTCTTTACCCGCCTGACTCAGGAGATAAGCCAGGGTCACCGACTTCTCGTGCTCCGGTATGACCTTCAAAAAGGCCAAAAGAAGCTTCTCCTCGACGGAGCCCGGCTTGAACTGGAGCGGGCCGCGGATGAGGGTGAGCGGATAGCCCGCCTGCAGGGCGGGGCTCCCCGGACCGCTCTTGAGCAGCATCTCAAGCAGCGGGATTCGCTCGACCGGAGTCGAATCCAGGAGCTTCTGCTCCATCAGCGTTCGCGAAACATCCGCGAGCCGATTCGCTTCGCGGAGAGTGGAGAGCGGCACAGCCTGGCCGGCCCCCCGCGGCGCGTTCTCAAGCGCCTCGCTTCTGAAGATCCGGGTCAGCTCGCGGTAGACCTCCTCCGGCATCTGCTTCTGATCCGGATGGATCAAGTAATCGATCAGCCTCAAGCGGGACTCGGTACTGAGCTTCGAGAGACGGACCGACACTGACGAGCCCATATTCACCAGGAGCGGATTCGTCTTCTTCCAGTTGTAGGATTTCTGGTCCTCGATGAAGACCTGAAGCTCCCTGCCCTTGAGATTCAGTTTCCAGGACAGCTCATCGAGGAACTCGTCTTTGGCCAGCGAACCCTGCGGCACGAAGCGGTTCAATCGCTGAATCAGCCCGTCAATCTCCTCGGGCGCGACTGGCTTGGCGGCTAGCGCCCGAACCTCTCCCGAAAGCGTCTTCCTGGCGAAGTCGAGCCGAAGCTCGTTACCGTAAAGACGGTCACCCTCGAGAAGCTTTTCGCTCCATTTGAAAAGCTCGGACGTCATCGGCCGCCCATCAAAAAGCTCGGGGAACGCCTCCTTGAGAAAGCGGTCCGTCTGCTCCGTCGCGCCCAGGGCCGTGAGGCGCTCGAAGAGGCGCATCTTTTCAGGCTTCGAAAGGGAGAGCCCAGGCTCCACGGCGAGGATCGTGGCCTTGAGCTCGCGGATCGCCTTGGCCCGCGCCGGCTCCGTGATGCCGTATAGCCCGTCGGCGGGATCCAAGAGGGTCTGAGTGAGACTCAAGAGGCGATTGCGCTTCGTCGCCAGGGTCTCGTTTGAGGCGGCGAGCGTCTCCACTTCCTTTTGCAGCTCGGGCGAGAAATCCCGGAGGATCGCGTAATAGCTGGCGAGCTCGTCCGATCGCTCCCGGGGCGCTCCGTACTTCAAAAGCGAGGCTCTCATGAACGGGCTTCCCTGCGGGGCTTCCTTGACCTCCTTGAGGTACTGCCTGAGCAAAGCGGAGGGTTCTCCGTAGACCTTTTCTTCCACGAGCGCGCGAGCGATGCTTTTATTGAGTCCCTCTTCGCTGATCCCCATCCACTCCTGGACACTGCGTCCGAATCTTTGGGCCAAGAGCTGCCTTTTCTCGGCGGCAGGCAGGCGGAGCTTTTCCCACGCCCCAAAGTCGAGCGCCTCCTCGCTGCTGCCGGGCGGAAACACCACCGACTTATTGATCGAGAGCTGCTTTCCCGCCTCAGCGTGAGCCGCGGCAAAAGAGTCCCGGGCTTTCGCCGTCACCGCGGCCTGCAGAGCCTTGAAGTACGTCTTCCGATAAGGCCCCTGCACGGAGGCAGGCCGCATTTCCGCGAACGTCCTCGCCGTGGCGAGAGCCCGCTCACCCACCCGGGAATCGCCAGCATCCACCGCCGCCTGAAGCGCGGCGTTTCGCTGACCGCTCAGGTACGGATAAAGCGAGTCATCCAGCCACGCGGGAGGGACTTTTCCCCTCGGGCCACCCGAGGCGAGCTCCAGCACTTTCGTACTGCCATCCTCCCTGGCGAGATCATCATTCAGTGACTTCAGGAACTCCAGGTACCGCTCGCTCTGGGTGTAAGCCTTGACGGAAGAGCGAAGCTGCGACGCCCCTTGATCCTTCGGGATTCCCAGCGTCTCCCAGATTACGTTCCAATCGATGTTCCGTTCCGAGCGCAGCTCGAGCACCCCCCAGTAGCCGCGATCCTCCCAGAGGCGCCGGTAAGCCGCCCTGAGATGCCCGAGCGCCTCGGCGTTAAGACGGTTATTGGCGAACTTGGCGCGATCACGCGTCAGCCCGGCAAAACCTCCAGAATTTGTCCAAGGCACGCCCAGGAACCCGTCGGGCAGGCTCACGGCAACCGCCGAGCGATTCCACAAAGAGAGCTTCGGCAGCACCCGCTCGTGCAGCAGCTCCGCGACGCGACTTTGCCCCTCTGGCGACTGGGAGCGCTTCCAGCCACCCAGGATCAGGTAAGAGCTGGGCCGGACGCTTGGGTCATCTAAACCGCTGAGCAGGGCCTTTTCGAGCTCCGGGGCGAATTCTCCGATAAGAGCATCCGAAGGCAGGAACCGCGATGCGCTGCTCAAGAGGCGCTTGGGATTGTGATTCTCGCGGACCCATTGGACATGGGATGGATTCCGGTAATAAGGGATCTTCTCCACCCGCTCGAAGTGATCGGGTCCCTTCGGCCAGAAGACCGGGTCAACTCCGCGAAGTTCGCGCGCGAACTCCTCCTTCGAGAGAATCGGGAAGCTGAACGGGCTCGACTTTTCGTCGAGCTGCGCCTTGAAGAATTCCCGCAAGCGCCCCTCGACGCCCGCCCCGAGGGGGTTTTCGCCCTGCTGAAGGAGCAGGCGGTCCAGCTCCTGAACGAGGCGGGTTTGCTCGAGCCGAATGTAGGCATCCGTGTTCTTCGCGCCCTTGAGCGCCTGCAGGCGATCCAGCACCTCACTCACGCTCGCGGCGGGCCTGAACGACCAGGCCGCCCGGCCGGCGTCGGCAAGCCCCTGAAGCTCTTTCACGAACGCGGTCTTGATCGTGCCCGGATTGCGCGGAACCGCGCTTCCCTGATCGTAACGATGAAGCGTCAAGGCCGAGCGCTGGGCCGAAAGACGGAGCTCATCGTGCGGATGGGAGCGCAGACCGGCCTGGGCGCTCGTCTGCTGATCCGGCTTCTCTTCAAAGTATCTCTCAAGGCTCCGGAGAACGCTGTCGTCCGGATAGCCCGCCTTCCGCAAGATGAGGATGGCTTCGGAATCCGCGCGGACCTCGATGGCCTGGGAGTAGGCCGCGCCCCCGGTCTGCCCCTTGAAACCGTCCGCATCCGCGATATCGAGCGGATGCGCCAGCTCGTGCGCCAGAACGCCAGCGACCCGGCTCAACCCTTCGCAAAGGGATTTGGAATCGGTTGGAACCCGGCCCGCCGCATCCTTCAGCAACGACTCAAAGAGCGCGGTCGTGATGAACACGTGGTTGTTGAGCTTCCGGACGGCATTCTCCCGGACGGGATAAACGACGGCGTTCTTCACCACGCTGTCGATGAGCCGGATCTTGTTGATCGAGATGAAGCCGTCCTGGATGAGATCGTTATGGGCGCGGCTCAGATCTTCGAAAATCTTCCCGACCATTTCGTAGACGGCCGGAGCCTTGTCCGGGGAAATGATCTGGCCGTAATCCCTTTCGACCATCTTGAGAATGGCGGCCTCTTCGAGCTTCCCAAGGGCGGACGACGGCGCCAGGACCGCGAGGGCCCACACGAGCGCTAGAGAACGCAGGAGTACACACCAGGGTTTCACCTGTGTCGTATCGTCCTTTAAAGACAGGAACTTGAACTTGAACCGCGCAGGAAATCGGAGAGTTTTCTCCAACCTTCTACTTAGAGAAACTTCTCCGAAAACTCCCCGTTCGCCTGCGTCAGCAGCTTCTTCTGCCCGTCCACCTCGGTCTCGACGTTGACCGGGCGACGCCAGATCTCCGCCAGCGCCCGCATCGTCTCCCGCGCCCAACGGACATCCAGGTCCAGCCCCTGGTGCTTGTGCCAGAGCAGGAGCTCGCCCTTGTTCTGGAAGTTCCCGTCCGTCACCAGGATGAAGGGCTGGCCCATGTTGGTGAGCTGGAAGAGGAGCTTCTCTTTGACCTTCTTGAAGTCGCGATCCGTGATCTCGTACTGGTTGGTGCGCCGGTTGAAAGCGTAGGTGTACATCTTGAAGCGCTCGACGAACTCCTCGGTGAGGTACTCGTCAATGAAGGTGACGTCATTGCACACCCGGCGCACCTCGAAGATCTTCTGGCGCCCCAGCCCGAGCTGGCGGTCCCAGCGGGCCTTGGCGACCATGTCGTCGCAGTCGTCGTACTCCTTGCCGAACCTCCCCTTGTCCCAGCGCTCCTCGATGTCCCGGAAAAGCTCGACGCCGACCTTGTACGGATTGATCCGGCCGGGCGCCATCGCCATGGTGCCGGCATGGTGGTCGGCAAAATCGATCACCTCGGAGTCCTTGAGCGCCCTGCGGGTCATGATCTTCGAGTGCCAGTACGAAGCCCAGCCCTCGTTCATGATCTTGGTCTGCATCTGCGGGACGAAGTAGTACGCCTCGTCACGGATGATCGACAGGCACTCCTGCTGCCAGTCCTCGAGCGGCGCGTTCTCGAGCAGGAACTGCAGGATATCCTTCTGAGGCGTGGGCGGATTCTTGCGGAGCTTCTGGCGATCCTCGCGCTGGCGTTTGCGCTGCTCCTCGAGGAACTCGGGAGGATTGATATACCGATCCATGTAGTTGCGATCGCTCTTGAGGCGACCCGCCTCGATCGCCCGCGGCTCCTCGTCCTCCTCGCGGACCGTCTTGGAGCCCGCCGTGAAGGGCAGATGCGGATCGATCAGATTCTCGATCGACAGGCAGTGATCGATGAAGTTCTCGACCGTATCCTGGCCGTAAAGATCCATGTAGTTGCGGATCTTCACCGCGTGATTGGCCATGGTATCGAGCATCTTGCGGTTGGTCTTGGAGAACCAGGTATTGTTCTTGAAAAAGTCGACGTGCCCGTACACATGCGCCATGACCATCTTCTGGTCCACGATGTTGTTGGACTTCATGAGGTAGGCGTACGAAGGGTCCGTGTTGATGACCATTTCGTAAATCTTCTGGAGACCCCACTCATAGCCCTTGGAGAGCTGGTCGTAGTCCATCCCGAAGCGCCAGTGCGGGTAACGCACGGGGAAGCCCCCGAGCGCGGCGAGCGAGTTGATCTGCTCGTAGTCGACCATCTCGAAGATGGTCTCGAAGAAGTCCAGGCCGTATTCCTCGGCGTAGCGACGGATCTCGTCGCGGTAACGGGCCAGCTCCGGCGGCAACGCGCTGCTCATGTATTCCGACGACATCGTGCTAGCGCCCCTTCCCGAGGAAATCCTTGATCGACTGCAGGATCCCCTCCTTGTTCTCGATCTTGGAAAGGATCACCGAGTCGTGCTCGCCGCCATAATGTTCTTTAAGATCCTTGTAGAACTGACCGGAACCATAGCGGGATTCGACCTGGCCGTAGCAAAAGACATTGCACTTATTGAGCAGGCTCTTGTCCATCAGCTCGAGGCAAAGACGCGTATCCTCGCCTGACCAGTTGTCGCCGTCGGAGAAATGGAACGGATAGATGTTCCAGTCCGAGGGCGCGTAATCGGTCTCAATGATCTTTTCGCAGAGCTTGTAGGCCGAGCTGATGAGCGTCCCCCCCGATTCCCGGGTCTTGAAGAACGTCTCCTCATCGACCTCGCGAGCGGTCGCGTCGTGAATGATGTAACGCGTCTCGATCCCCTTGTACTGGGACCTCAGCCAGGTATCGATCCAGAACGCCTCGGTCCGGACGATCTCCTTCTGCTCGTCGCCCATCGAGCCCGACACGTCCATCATATAGATGATGACCGCGTTGTTCTCGTGCCGCACCTCGGTCTTCCAGGACCGATAGCGCAGGTCGCGTTTGACCGGGATCACCACCGGCCGCTCCGGGTTGTAGGTCCCCGTGGCGATCTGGCGTTTCAGCGCTTCCTTGAAGGTCCGCTTGAAGTGCCGGAGCGAATTCGGGCCTTCGCTGGCGATGCCCGTATAACGCTCGGTCTTGGACTTGACCGTCTTGTGACCGCGCGGCTCGATCTTGGGGAGCTCCAGCTCCTCACCAAGGATCTCGGCAAGCTCCTGGAGCGTCAGATCGACCTCGAGCAGGTGGTCGGCGCCTTGATTGCCCGCCTCCCCCTGCCCTGGCTGCTCATCGCCCTGGCCCACCGGATCACCCGGTTTGCCCTCGCCCTGTCCCACGCCCCCCGCATCCTTGTCGCCGAAGCGAAAGCGCGGGATCTCGATCTGCGGGATCGGGATCGTGACCGTGTCCTTGCCCTTGCGGCCGATCATCTCGCCGTGGGTGACGTACTTCTTCAGATCCTGCTTGATCCGCCCCTTCACGATCGACCGGAAACGGGCGTGGTCCCTTTTGATATTGTAGATCATTCAGTTTCCCAGTAGCGGTTTTCGTTTCGGTTTCGGTTTCGGTTTCCGTTTCGGTACTGAAACAGAAACGGAAACCTCAAACTCAAACCGACTCAACCGCGTCTCTTAACATCCCCCCTGGCAAAGATGCTCGCCACGAAGTTCAGCACGTCCGTCGAGCAGATCTCGCAATACCCGTAGTTTTTCACCAGGCGGCTCTTCACCACGTCGATCTTCTCCTGCGTGGTGCGATCGACGACGTTCGAGACGAGCGAGGTCAGCTTGATCGTGTCCTTCTGGTCCTCGAAGAGCTTGAGCTCGAGGGCCTTGTGGAGCCGCTCATTGGTTTTGTAATCGAAGGTCCGGCCCTCGATCGCCAGCGCTCCGATGTAGTTCATGATCTCGCGGCGGAAGTCGTCCTTGCGGCTTTCCGGAATGTCGATCTTCTCCTCGATCGAGCGCATCAGCCGCTCATCCGGCTCCTCGTCCTGGCCCGTATACTTGTTGCGCACCTTTTCGCGCTGGGTATAGGCCTTGATGTTGTCGACGTAGTTGGCGCAGAGCTTGGAGATCCCGTCCTCGTCGGCCGAGATCGCGCGCTGCACCTCGTTCTTCACGATGTCCTCGTACTCCTGCTTGACGATCGCCAGGAGCTCGCGGTACTCGCGCCGCTTCTCGTCCGAGCCGATCAGGGCGTGGTGCTTGAGGCCCCCCTCGAGCTCGTTCATCACCATGAAGGGATTCACGCAGCCGATGTCGGCGCTCTTGTCATAGACCAGGGCATTGGAGATCTTGTCCTGGACATAGCGGGGAGAAATCCCCTCGAGGCCCTCGCGGACCGCTTCCTTGCGCAGCTCCTTGACGTTGTCCTCGGTGTAGCCCGAAAGGGTCTTCCCGTCATAGAGCTTGAGCTTCTGAAGAAGCGCGAGATTCGCCTTCTTGGGCTGCTCCAGGCGCGTCAGGATCGCCCACATCGCGGCGACTTCCACCGTATGCGGGGCGATGTGCTTGCCCCTGATCTTGTTGGCGTTGAAGTCCTTCTCGTAGATCTTGATCTCTTCCTTGAGCTTGGTGATGTACGGGATGTCGATCTTCACCGTGCGGTCCCGAAGGGCTTCCATGAACTCGTTGTTCTGGAGCTTCTTGAACTCGGGCTCGTTGGTGTGACCGATGATCACCTCGTCGATATCCGTCTGCGGGAACTTCTTGGGCTTGATCTTGTGCTCCTGCGACGCTCCGAGCAGGTCATAAAGGAACGCCACGTCGAGCTTCAGGACCTCGATGAACTCCACGATCCCGCGGTTGGAGATATTGAACTCACCGTCGAAGTTGAAGGCGCGCGGATCGGAGTCCGAGCCGTACTCGGCGATCTTGCGGTAGTTGATGTCGCCCGTCAGTTCGGTGGAGTCCTGGTTCTTCTCGTCCTTGGGCTGGAACGTGCCGATGCCCACGCGGTCCTTCTCCGAGAGCACCAGGCGCTGCACGCGCACGTGCTTGAGCATCTGAGTGAAGTCGCCCTGGTAGCGGCGCAGGAACTCGCGCTGCACGTAGCGGCACGCCGGGCAGACGTCGCCCGTGATGGTGATCTTGTACTCCGTCTTGTTGCCCTTGTTGAGCTCCTCGACGAACCGGGGACGCATCTCCTCGGGAATCAGGCGAAGCGGGTCCTCATGCATCGGGCAAGGCAGCTCGTGGCTCGTGCCCAGGATGTGGTCGTCCGCGCCCTTCTCGTCGACCCACTTGAAGGTGTACATCGCGCCCTCGTCGGTGCGCGAATAGCGCTCGATGCCCTTCTTGAGCAGCCGGGCGATCGTCGACTTGGCCGAGCCGACCGGGCCATGAAGGAGGAGCACGCGCTTTTCGGTGCCGTAGCCGTAGGCCGCGGACTTGAAGAAGTGAACGAGCTTCATCAGCGGCACGTCAAGGCCGTAGACCGCGTCTTTCCCGTGCTCGATCGGATCTTCGAAGAACTTGTATTTCAGGATGTTCTTCTTGTATTCGACGTACGAGCTGGTTCCCCAGGAGAGGACCATGTCGTACATCCGCTGGAAGGCGTTGCGCGTGACCTTCGGATTCTTTTTCACCAGATCCAGGTAGTCGTAGAACGAGCCTTCCCAGTGATAGTTCCGGAAGTCCTTCACCAGTTCGCCGTCCGTTACGAGCCGCGTCCAGTCGGTTTGATTCATCTGTGCCATCTTTTGGTTTCCTCGAAGTGTTTGCTCACGATGGACCCGGTCCCTCGGTCGCTCCCGCTATTTTACCCGGAACGGTCTCCCACTGTAAAGTTGCCGTTCGAGCAGCGAGGCGACGCACGGCCCGAGTGGCGGCCGAACGCTCACCCCCTCGCTCCGCCAGCTTTTTGACGAAGGTCGAACGGCAATCTATTGGAACTTTTCCGGAGAATGTCGGATATTAATGAATACCGCCTATGGTGCACTTCAACGTCGGCCACGCCACGGACATTGGACGAAAACGCTCGCAGAATCAGGATAACTACGCGGTGGATCCTGAGCTGGGCCTTTTTGTAGTCGCTGATGGCATGGGTGGCCACAAAGGCGGCGAGACCGCGAGCGCCATGGCGACGTCGATCATTCCGCAGGTGGTGCGCGAAGGCCAGAAGACGACCGAGTGGGATCCCACTCCGCTGATCAGCCAGGCCATCGAGGCCGCGAGCCTCGCGATCTTCGACCGTTCGGCAAAAGAAGCCGCGCTTCACGGCATGGGGACGACGACGACGGCGCTGCTTTTCAAGGGAGAAGAGCTCGCCATGGGCCACGTCGGCGACAGCCGCTGCTACCTGCTGCAGGCGGACGCCATCTGGCAGGCGACCCGCGATCACTCGCTCGTGCAGGAGAAGCTCCGCGCGGGCCTGATCACCCGGCAGGAAGTCAAAACCGACCGGATGAAGAACGTCATCACCCGCTCCGTCGGCTTCGAGCCGAAGATCCTGGTCGACGTCTACCGGACCCGGGTGCGCCCCGGCGACGTTTTCGTCATCTGTTCGGACGGCCTCTCGGGCCTCGTCGAGGATCCCGAGATCCTGACGATCGTCCAACGTGAGCTGTTTCAGGGAGGCGACATCCAGCGGACGGTCCGCGCCCTGGTCGACGCGGCGAACGCGAATGGGGGCGATGACAACATCACTGCGGTCGTGATTCAAGTCGTGGAGTAAGGATGGCCAATCGTTTTTTCACCCTACTGATCGTTCCGGAAAAGACCTCGAACGTACGAAAGATCGTCGTCCCGAGCTGGCTCGCCAAGGGGCTGGCCCTGAGCCTGGCGCTCTTCGTGCTCATCGCCACGGTCATGCTGCTGGATTACTGGTACGTGATGAGCCAGATCGGCGAGAACAAGCAGCTCCGCATGGAGAACCGCCGCCTGCGCCAGCAGGTGCAGGTCTTCAAGAACAAGGTCGCCACGATCGAGGACACGATGGAACGGGTCAAGACCTTCGCCACGCGCCTCAAGGTCATCACCAACATCGAGGATCGCGGCAACCTTCTCCAGAGCCTCAATGGCAAGCTCCCCGACTCGGCGACCAATATCGGTGAAAACGCCTCGAGCCGCGTCCGCCCCCTGGCGGCCCCTGCCTCGGCCGAGACCCCGTCGCCGAGCGGCGCGACTGCCGCCGCGGCCGAGACCCCCGAGGATCTGCAGCTTCGCCGGGAATATGAAGAATTGGACGAGCGTTTCAGCTTGCTCAATCGTGAAAGCCTTTTCGCCGAGCAGACGCTCCAGGACCTTTATGAGCTCCTCGCCGACCAGAAGGCGTTTCTCGCCGCGCTGCCCACACGCAAGCCGGCAGTGGGCTACTTCACCAACGGCTTCGGCATCCGTCGCTCCCCTTTTGGCGGTCGCGTCAAAATGCATGAGGGCCTGGACATCGCCAACCGCCCGGGAACCACGATCAAGGCTCCAGCCGACGGCGTCGTGAACTTCGCGAGCAGCAAAGCGGGCTACGGGCTGACCTTGATTCTCGACCACGGCTATGGGCTCGAAACCTGGTACGCCCACACGCAAAAAATCCTGGTCAGCAAGGGTCAGAAAATCCGCCGCGGTGACTCGGTCGCCCAGCTCGGCAACAGTGGCCGCTCGACCGGCCCGCACCTGCATTACGAGGTTCGGGTCAACGGTTATCCGGTCGATCCGCTGTCGTATATTCTTGAGAACTGAGGATTTTCCCATTAAAGTCGTGGCCGTAAACTATGCTACAAAACGTCGCAAAAAAGATTTTTGGCACCCAGAACGAACGTGAGCTGAAGTCGATCACTCCCCTGGTCGGTCGGATCAACGACCTGGAGAAAACGATCAAGCCCCTGTCCGATGAGCAACTCAAGGCCAAGACGGCCGAGTTTCGCGAGCGCCTCTCGCGGGGGGAGTCTCTCGACTCACTGCTTCCCGAGGCGTTCGCCGTCGTTCGCGAGGCCTCCTGGCGCGCCATCGGCCAGCGGCACTATGATGTGCAGCTGATCGGCGGGGTGACCCTTCATCGCGGCCGCATCGCCGAGATGCGGACGGGCGAAGGCAAGACGCTGGTCGCGACCCTGCCCTCCTACCTCAACGGGCTCACCGGCAAAGGCGTCCACGTCATCACGGTCAACGACTACCTCGCCCGCCGCGACTCGCAGTGGATGGGCCAGATTCACCGGTTTCTGGGGCTTTCGACCGGGATCATCGTCCACGGCCTGAACGACGTACAGCGCCAGCAGAACTACGGCTGCGACATCACCTACGGCACGAACAACGAGTTCGGGTTCGACTACCTGCGCGACAACATGAAGTTCCGGCTCGAGGACTACGTCCAGCGTCCGCTGAACTTCGCCATTGTCGATGAGGTGGACTCCATCCTGATCGACGAGGCACGCACCCCGCTGATCATCAGCGGCCCGACCGACGACTCGACCGACCTCTACTACAAGATCAACTCCGCCATCCTCAAGGCTTCGCTCGAGAAAGGCGTCGCCTCGAAGAACCTCGAAGGCCGCGAGGAAAGCGGCGACTACATCATCGATGAGAAATCCAAGACCGCGGTCCTGACCCTTCAGGGCGTCGGCAAGGTCGAAAGCATCCTCGGGCTCGAGAACCTTTACGATCCGATCCACATCGAGACACTCCACCACGTGAACCAGGCGCTGCGCGCGCAGGTCCTGTTCAAGCGCGACGTCGACTACGTGGTCAAGGACGGCGAGGTCCTCATCGTCGACGAGTTCACCGGGCGCCTGATGCCCGGCCGCCGCTGGAGCGATGGCCTGCACCAGGCGATCGAGGCCAAAGAAGGCGTCAACATCGAGAACGAGAACCAGACGCTCGCGACGATCACCTTCCAGAACTACTTCCGCATGTACAACAAGCTCTCGGGCATGACCGGCACGGCCGACACCGAGGCAACCGAGTTCAAGCAGATCTACAAGCTCGACGTCACCGTGATCCCGACGAACCGGCCGATGGTCCGTCTCGACCAGGCCGACGTGATCTTCAAGTCCGCTTCGGGCAAGTACAAGGCGATCGCCGAAGAGATCAAACGCCTCCACGAAAAAGGCCAGCCCGTGCTCGTGGGCACCGTCTCGGTCGAGAAGTCCGAGGTCCTCTCGGCCATGCTCAAGCGTGACGGCGTCCGGCATCAGGTCCTCAACGCCAAACACCACGAACGCGAAGCCGATATCGTCGCGCAGGCGGGCCGCAAAGGCGCCGTCACCATCGCCACGAACATGGCCGGTCGCGGTACCGACATCCTGCTCGGCGGCAACCCCGAAGCCCTGGCCAGGAGCGAGATCGGGGCGATCAAGGCCAGCGCAACCGACGAGGAAAAAGCCGAGTACGCCAAGAACCTCGAGGAGACCCTCGCCAAGTGGCGGGCCCGGTGCGAGGCCGAGCGCGAGGAAGTCAAGACCGCCGGCGGACTCTACATCCTCGGCACCGAACGCCATGAATCCCGGCGCATCGACAACCAGCTCCGCGGCCGCGCGGGCCGTCAGGGCGACCCGGGCGAATCCCGTTTCTACCTTTCCCTTGAAGACGATCTGATGCGCATCTTCGGAAGCGTCAACATCGGACGCTTCATGGAAGAGGACCTTCCGATCGAGCACAAGTGGATCACCAAGGCGATCGAGAACGCCCAACGCAAGGTCGAAGGCCACAACTACGACATCCGCAAGCACCTGCTCGAATACGACGACGTGATGAACCAGCAGCGCAAGGTCGTTTACGCCTGGCGCCGCGAGGTGCTGGCCCGGGGCGGGCTGCGCGACATGGTTTTCTCGATGGTCAAGGAGCTCGCCGACCAGATCGCCGAGGAGTTCTTCCCGCGTGGCAAGCTCAAGAAGGAGAACGGCCAGGCCCGGCTCGACATCCACGAGCTCAACACCGCCATCCGCACGACGATCCAGTTCCCGGCCCACATCACCGAGAACGACATCGATCCGTTCAACAACGTCGGCCTGAGCCGCCTGATCGTGAAGACGGCTGATCTGGCCTATTCCACCAAGGAGAAGGCCCTCGGCGATGAGACCATGCGCCAGCTCGAGCGCATGATCCTGCTCACGACGATCGATCACCTGTGGAAGGATCACCTCCTCGCCATGGACCACCTGCGCGAAGGCATCGGGCTGCAGGGTTATGGCCAGAAGGATCCCCTCATCGCTTACAAGAAGGAAGGCTTCCGCTTCTTCAGCATGATGATGGATCAGATCACCGGCGATGCGGTCCGCAAGCTCTTCGCGGTCCAGCTCGCGCAGGCCGAGACGTTCGAGGAAGAAGAAGCGGCGCTCGAAAGCACGCCCATGCAGTACAACATGTCCGCCGACGGAGAGCTGATCCCCGTCGCGCCCCGTCCGCTCGAGCGCCCGCAGGGCTCACCGGACCGCGCGCCGGCCCCGCGTCCCGCGCATGACCTCACGGCCGCCGAAGCCCGCCTCATGCGCGGCCCTCGGCAGATGAGCCTGAGCCGTGGCCCGATGGGCGGCGGCCTCGCCACGAGCGGTGGCCATGGCCCGGCTCCAGGGGCCTTTGGGCAGCCCGCGGCGCCGCAAGCGGCGATGCCGCTGGGCTCCGTCGAAAAGGTGGGCCGCAACGATCAGTGCCCCTGCGGCAGCGGGAAGAAATACAAGAAGTGCCACGGCGCCTGAGATGACGGAGCACGATCCTTCACGCCCAGAGCAGGATTCGGATTTTTCCAGCGATCTCTCCGGGATTCCGGGGCTTGAGGGAACGCAGCCTCCCGCGCCGCAAGACCCGCCGCCGGTGGAGCCTCCGGCAGAGCCGCCATCAGAATCGGACGAGCCGTCCCTTGGCTCGTTTGGCGTTTCGACGCCGCCCCGGGGCGAAACCGTGGCCGAGCCCGAAGGCCCGAGCATTACGCTTGAGCCCCCTTCGAGCGCATCCATCGACGAGATCCGCCGTTTTTCCGAAGAAACGGTTCACCCCCGTCCCGTCGTGCCCGCCGCGTATCCGTTCAGCCTTCTGATCGAAGGGCCACTCGACGTCTACGAAAAGGACAAGCTCCTCGATCTTCTGGCGCGCGAAAACATGGGCATCCGGGACATCGACCTCGAGCCGCAGCTCTCGGCCGGCCGAATCCTCATCCCACGCATCAGCGAATACGCCGGAATCCTGCTCATCCAGGCCCTGCGCGGCACCACCGCGCGCATGCGCCTGGCGCCGTCGGATGAGATCTTCGCCACCGACGAGACGCGCGAGGAAAGACCCTCGGTAGAAGCCGCTTCGCGCGAGGAGATCCTCACCCCGTCCGGGCACATGCATCCCGCCGAGCAGATCCGGATCACGCCGAGCGCCGGGCTCCCCGATCTCAAGGACTACACGGTGATCGATGTCCTCACCGCGAGTGCCTCGCTGCGCTCCGAGACGGTCGAGGCCGAACGCTCGAACCAGTACCAGGAGGTGCTCGAAAGCCTCCAGCGCGAGCTCCGGTACAAGGCGCACCGCCGGGGCGCGACCGCGATCTTGAATTACAAAGCCGAGCTCAAGAGCCTGGATCTGCCGACGCGCTACCGCCTCACCCTCACCGGCGATGCCGTCAAAGCCCATGACGGGCCCGACGAGCTCGGGCTACCGCTGACCTAAAGAGGCAGCCACGAACGCCAGCCGCGAACCTTGCCGCGCGCGAGCTCCATCGCCCGGGGCAGCATCGAGGCGGGATCAAACACCTTGACGGTCCGCGCGGTCGGCAGGCCGCGCGAGCGGGCCACCGCCGCCTGCATCGGGTTGTCGTACTGCACCTCAAGCGTCTCCACGCGCGAAGCTTCGACGATCACCTCTTTGAGCTGCTCCGGCGTAAGCGACGGATAGGCGGCGGCGATCGCCGCCACCGCGCCCGTTACGGCGGGCGTCGCGCAGGAGGTGCCGCTCGGGCAAAGGCCGATGTACGACTCAAAGGCGTAGACATCCACGCGCTCACCGAAGTTCGAGTAGCCCGCGATCTTGTCGTTGACGATCCCCTGCTTGAGCGCGCCCACGCAAAGGATGCGTGCATCCACGCGTTCAGCGGCCGCGAAATCATCAAAGCAGCTCGAGTACCGCTCTTCGCTCACGTCGGTGCCGGAGTTGCCGGCGGCCATGACCCAGAGCCACGGCGCGCGAAGCAGCAGCGCGGAGCGACCGATGCTCGCGGCGAGCTTCGCCAGGCGGAAGCCAAGCGAAACGGAGACGATCTTCGGCTTCGCCTGATCATCTTCGATCCGCGACACGATGGCCTCGACGATGCCGGTGCGGCTCGCCCAGTTCGTTTCGCCGGTGCCTTCGGAAAACTGGGGCCCCTTCAGCAGATCGCGCGCCGAATCGAGCTTCCACACCGCCATATCGAGCTTGCGCGAACGGAGCGCGTCGGGGGCGTAATGGGCCATGATGGTTAGGATGGTGGCCGCCGTGCCCGACCCATGACCGAACTGGGAGCCGATGGCCGGCAGCCACGGATTGAGGTCCCCGTCGGCAAAGTCACCCGAGGACAGCTGACCGCCCTCGCCGTTGCCCATGAAAAGGGCGAGATCAGGATGCTTCACGAAGTCGATCCCAGAATCGATGACCGCGACCCGCGCGGCGTCCCGCGCGGCCACCGGATGCTCCGGCGGCGGAGGATTATCGAGGTCCCTGACCGCCCGGTACGTGGAGAGGGTCTTCTCCACCGTCGACGCAGTGCCGGCCAGATCGCTCCGCGCGCGCAGTACGGCATGAAAAGGATTCTCACGCGAGCCATTCAAACGTGTCTCTTCCTTACCCGGCAGCGGCAGCACGGCCGCGACGCCATAAGGATGAAGCATCCAGCCCGGGAACTCGCGAAGCTCCCGGCCGACCGGAGCCGCAAAACCGTTGCGCTCGAGAATGCCCGCGATCCGTTCCGCGGTCTCGCTGCCCTCCTCATCGCCCGCGGTCTGGCGGAACGCGACCAGCAGCTGATAGCGTTCGAACCGGTCGGCGAAGTACCGCAGCAGCTCCTCGCGCGCATCCATCGCGGCGTAAAGCCGCGCCTCGCCCTCGGCGAGTGCGTGCGCTTTGCGAGCGACGAGAGTAAGAAGCTCGACGAGCTCCTCATCGCTGTAGCTCGCGCGGAGCCTCCGCTCCTGCTCGGCGGGTTTCACGAGGAAGCTGATCGGGTCAAGGTAATGCTTCTCGATGTACTCGTGGATCTCCCGATCCGTCAGAGTCGACAGCGGCCGCTCCGAAGTATCCAGCCGGTACGTCTTGAAATATTCGATCGCCAGCGTCGCGGCATCGGCCGCCAGGAACTGCCGGCGCGCGCAGGCCGCAAAGCCCAGAAGCGCCTGGCTCATCTCCTCGTCACTTGCGCCGCGCCCAGGCCGCGCCACCAGCATGCACGGATCGACGACCTTCACGGGCGTAGGCGCCGCTTCGCGCGGAGCAGGCGCGGTCGTTTCCATCCCCTGTGCGAGATCCTCGGCAATCTTCTCGTTCGTCGCGCCGCTCTTGGCGTTTTCGATGGCCGCTTCAATCCTGGCTTCGTCCGTCGGGCTCGAGGCAGGCCCCTGCGCGCATCCCGCAAGCGATAGACCTACGGCGAGGGCGACAAAACCTAGGAGTGCTCGATCTCTTAGCTGCTGAATCATGAGGTCTCCGAGTGCTTGACTATTTTAGTCAGAAGCAGGAGCCATTAAGCAATGCCCATGCCGCCCATTAGTCATATGTTCCTCTGCTTTTTCAGATAGATAGACCATAAGCAGGTAGCTTTCACCCCATGGCAACCCGCCGGGCCGAGAACATTTTACACGACGCAGCATGACAATTTATGCGCTAATAAACTCTTAATGGGGACGATCCGGCTTCGACGGGAGCACTGAAGTCCCAGACGCATGCCGAGGTGCCGTCAGGCCTCGTTAAACAGACGGCTACTGTAATCGCGAACGATTACGCTCTCGCTGCTTAATTTATTAAGCACGACGTTTCCCCTGTCTTCGCCTAGGTGACAGGAAGAAACGCCATTTACTAGGCTAGCCACTGGTTTCTCGCGAGCGGACCAGAGGGCGAAATAAAAGTCCGCGGAGGGTCACCGGAGTTTGTTCCTGGACGCCGGCGGCTCAATCTAAAACAGTAACTAAGCATGTAGATTCTGGCGGCGGATTACTTTCGGACGTGGGTTCGACTCCCACCGTCTCCACCAAATTATCGACCAGTTGAACGGGCAGATCATGGTGATCTGCCCGTTTTCATTTGTAGAGTTCTCCAGTAGTTAGGCCCTGCTTCGGCTTCTTCCACATTACGCGAAATGCCCCGACATTCCCC
>JAMPXZ010000239.1 GCA_023700925.1 Oligoflexia bacterium
CCACGCGTTTCGGGGAGCGATCGATCGACTTTGCCGATCCCCAGGCGGTCCAGGCCCTTAACCGGGCCCTTTTGGCGCTGTTTTACGGCATTTCGAAATGGGAAATCCCTCCTGGCTTCCTTTGTCCGCCCGTTCCCGGCCGCGCGGATTACGTGCATTCGGTCGCGGATCTGCTCGCTTCATGCAATGGCGGAGCGATCCCCCGGGGCCCCGGCATCCGGGTTCTCGATGTCGGCGTGGGCGCCAACTGCATCTTTCCGATCATCGGCCACGGTGAGTACGGCTGGCGCTTCGTCGGGACGGACATCGCCCCTCAAGCTCTCGCATCGGCCCGGGCGATCGCGGAAGGCAATCGCGCCCTGGCCGGCGCCATCGAGTTGCGCCTGCAGCCCACGCCTGCCCACATCCTGAAAGGCCTCTATCCGACGCGCGAGCTCTTTGACCTGACCGTCTGCAACCCGCCTTTCCATGAATCCCCCGAGGCCGCCCACGAGGGCAGTCGACGGAAGTGGAAAAACCTCAAGCGGAAACCTCCGCGCGGGCATCGGAACTTCGGAGGCCACAGCACCGAGCTATGGTGCCCGGGCGGCGAGGCCGCCTTCATTCGCCGGCTGATCGAGGAGAGCGTCGCGCTTTCGGCGGACGTATTCTGGTTCACGACGCTGGTCTCAAAGGAGGCCAATTTGCCCGCGATTCACGCCTCGATCAAAAAGGCCCGGGCCACGGACTGCCGTACGCTCGAGCTCGCGCACGGGCAGAAGAGGAGCCGGGTCGTCGCCTGGACCTTTCTCGAGGCCCGCGAACAGCAGGATTGGCGCCGCAGCCGTTTCAATACCCTGCCCTAGCTCAGCGACTGCAGAACGCGGGCCGCGGCCTTTTTGTCGTGGATCAGGACGGCGCGCACGAGCTTCGGCGCCCCAAAGAGCGCTTCGCCGAAGTCCTCGCCGGCGGTTTGAACCACACACCCCAGAAGCCGGTCGGGATACCGCTTCAGAAGGGATTCGCCTTCCCGAAAAAAGCGTTCCGACCCGTCACTCGCCATGAATAGAATCCGTGAAATGCGTGCGGACGCACGGGCCACCCCGGTTTTTTCGGCCACCAGCGCCAAGCCATTTTCCTCGCGCTCGAGCGTTTTGGAAATCTGCTCGAGTCCCTGGGTCGTGAAGCCCAGCCCGGCCGCCCAGCGCAGGGCCTCAGCGAGCTTGACCGACAAGTCCAGGAAGGCCACGGGATGAGTCCCGCGCTCCCAAAGTGGCCGGGTATCGGCCGAAAGGCGGCTCAGGATAGTATCGGTCGGAACACCAGCCGGGATTTCCTTCGGAAGTTTCAGCATAAATCCTCAATGCCCATGCCGATGATGAATGTCGGGAAAATGAGCGTGCGCGTGCTTCAGGTCCTCGTGCGTGTGGACATGGTCATGCGGCTCTCCGAGCGCCGTGCCGGGATGAGAATGCCGGTGATGCTCATCGTGGCTGTGCTGATGCCCATGGGTCAGCAGCTCGTGGGAGTGAGCGTGCTCATGATGCTCCTTGTAGAGGACCCAGAGCCCGGCCGCCATGAACAGGGCCGCGGTCCACTGATAAACCTCCGGACGATCGCCGAGGAGCAGCACCGCGAATAACATCCCGAAGAACGGGCCCACCGCGAAGTAGGTGCTCGTCCGGGACGCGCCGATGATCCGAAGCGCCCCGATGAACAGGACCAGGCTCACGCCATAGCTCATCGCGCCCAGGAGCATCGCGCCCGAGAGCTGACCCGCGGAGACGGGGGCAGCGGCACCCTCGAGAAAAAACGCCAAACCGATATTGAAGACCCCGGCCGCCAGGCCCTTCACCGCGGCGAGAACCGTTGATGGAAGCTCGTCGATGTCCCGCGTGAGATTGTTGTCGATTCCCCAGAAAAAGCAGGCGCCGAGCACCAGCAGCCCGGCCGCCGAGATCATCAGCTGACTCGCGGGGCTTACCGAAATAATGATGCCGCCGACGACGAGGAGCACCTTTCCGGACCACACCGCTCGGCCGACATGCTCCCGGAAAATCAGCCAGGCGATGACCGTGGTCGTCACCGACTCCAGATTAAGAAGGAGCGAGACCTCGAACGCGCTCCCCTTTTGGATCCCGTACGCCAGGCAGAGCGGCGCCAGCACCCCGCCCGCGACGATCGCCCCGACCAGCTTCCAGCGGTGCGAAAGGGACAGACGACGGAGATTGGCGAGCACGGGCGTCCGCGTGATGAGTACAAAGCCCAGTAACGCCACGCCCGATCCGAAATAGAGAAGTCCCGCCAGCAAGGCGGGAGACATGTCGCCTATGAGCAACTTGGCAAAAACCGGGGAGACCCCGAAAAGCGCCGAGGATAGCAGTGCCAGGAGCGGACCTTTACTCAACATTCGTCAGTCTCCCACGAGACGGTTCCAGGCTCAGTGCAAGTGAGGGGTGCCGCTCCCGTGTGAATGAGGTTTCTGCACGCCCTTGAAGTTAACAGCCTTCACGACGCCATCCTCGGAGATGATTACATAGAGACGCCGTTTTGTAACGTCCCGGATCTCCACGTTCTCGTACTGAACGACCCAATGCTTCAGGGGGCCTTCCTGGGAAACCTTGCTGACTCCCGCCTTTCCCCAGGACTCCTCGAGTTTTCCCTTGCCGGCAAGGCTCCGGACCTCCGCGTTCGCGAGCTCGACGATCTTCGCCTCCCCCACGGGCGCGGGCGCCTGAGCCTGCAGGCCGCGATCGTGCGAGCCTCCAGGACCGTGCGAGTGTCCCGATCCCGCGAAACCCGGGACCGCACCGACCGCGAGCCCCACTCCCAAGACGAGCATATTAACGAATATCTTCATAACTGATCTGTCCTTCCTGTTTTGATTCAGAGGTTAACTTCACATGGTGATGCGCATGATTGTCTTCGGCAAATCCGAACTCATCGGGACTGGCGTTATGCCAGAAGCCGTGAAACTGCATATTGAACAGAAAGATGCCTCCGGCGATCAGCGCGATATTTGCCGCATAGGCAAACTTGTTGAATGTCTCGGCCCTTCTCCAGCCCCGCAGGAAGATCAGCATCACGGTCAAGGCCACGACCTGCCCCACCTCGACGCCGACGTTGAAGGACAAGATCCTGAGCAGCATGGACATCTGGTCATCCCCGAGCGGAAGCTGCTGCAGCCGGGTCGACAGGCCAAAGCCGTGGATCAAGCCGAAGAGGAAGACCATCTTGAGGAGATTGGGCGGCTGCCAGTGAAAATACTTCTTGAAGCCGTCGATGTTCTCGAAGCCCTTGTACATCACGCTTACGGCGATCACAGCGTCGATCAGGTAATAGTTCGCCGTGATCTTCAGGAAGGTGGCGAAGATCAGGGTGATGCAATGTCCGAGGGTGAAAACGCTGATGAACTTGACGATGTCCTTGAAGGTCGTCAGAAAGAAGATGACCCCGAAGATGAACAGCAGGTGATCATAGCCGGTCAGCATGTGGGTCGTGCCTAGCCAGATATACCTAAGGTAGCCGCCGTCCAGCATCGCCTGCTTGTCCGAGGCGGACATCCCGTGGGCGAAGGCTTCAGTTAATGGATAGAGCGCCAGTAGCGCGAGTATGGGTAAAGCGGAACGAAACATGATTTCTCCGATCTGTTTAGCTGAATGGTTTTGTTTTGGAAGTCGAGCCGGACGCCCGTGAAAGGGCGATCAGCAGATCGGAGGTCGGAAAATCGACGCCAGGCGAATCCCGAACAGAAAGTGGTCGCTCCGGAAAAGTGGCGTCGGGCGCACGACCGGGGGAAGTACCTTCGGGGATACCTCTCTCGTGACCGCTAGCTCTCCAGTGGAGACCGAGGTAACCGGATGCGAGTGGTCATGCTCATGCTCCGGTTCCCCGGGGGAATGATTGTGGCTGTGCGCGTGAACTTGAGGAGCCGAATGGCGGCAGGGAGCCGAGAACTGAGCG
>JAMPXZ010000240.1 GCA_023700925.1 Oligoflexia bacterium
GGGCAATCAGGCCTTGCCGCGCGGCCAGTACGAGATCTTCGCGGTCGAAGGCGAGCAGCAGCCCCAGCCCATCAAGGACCTGCTTGCGAGCGCGCAGCCGGCGAGCCTTTCCAAGACGCCCCCGGCCTCGCTTCCCAAGGGTTTCAAGCTCATCGCGAGTCGCAGCTACTTCCTCGGGGGCACGCAGGACGCCACTTATGCGGAGCGCCTCAAGGAGTTCCACGACAAGCTCAGGGAAAAGGCGGCCAAGGAGCTCTCCGAGATCAAGCAGTTCGAAGCCACTTTGAACGCGACCTTGAATACGACGATCAGTGACTTCGGGATCATCTCGAAGGTCAAAGGTCAGGCGGCCCGCCGCAAGCGTTGGGAGGAGCACCGCAAGCGTTGGCTGGGCTTCTCGGCGCAGATGACCGATATCTTCCAGAAGTGGACGCCGCAGGTGCTCGAGACCGAGTTCTTCTACGGTTCGCTTTACACGATGATTCAGCAGGTCTATCGGGGCGTGGAACAGCTGCACGCCGTTCATCATTCCTATTTCACGACAACGGTCGATCCCAAGGCCTTTGAAATCCAGGCGGGGCAGGCGACCGCCACGGCCACGGCCGGGATGGCGGCCTTGAAGGCCAAGATTGAACAGGCCGAAAAAATTCCTCCGGCTCCCAACGGGATGCCGCGCAGGGAAGGCCTGTAACAGGGGGAAAGCATGCCGAACACTCCAAAGGTTTCGGGAGATCAGGGTGGCGCCGAACGACGCCGTTCGCGTCGGCGGACCGTGCTGAGCACGTTTTCGCTTTTCGTGGTGATTCCCAAGAAGGGCTTCCACCGGCTCAGTATTCGGGACGTGAGCGATCAGGGCATCGGCTTTGAGCTCGATGTCGAGGGCGAGAGCCCCCAGGACTTCCCCGTGAGCACGGGCGAGGAGCTTTCGCTGAACTTCTACCTGAATCAGTCCCTCTACCTGCAGCTCAAGGGCAAGGTGGTTCGCCTCGAGAGCCTTCCCAGCGGCCTGCGAACCCTCGGTGTGGAGTTCGTTGACCCGGCCGCTCCGGGCATGAAAGCGTACCGCTCGTTCCTCCAAATGCTCGATGAAATCATCGATTCTGCCAAAATAGAGTCTTAAAGGTCTTCAATTTGCTACCGATACGTTCCTTGAAGCGCCGGCGCCTTAGCCAGTGCGCTATGGAAAGGAATTACGTATGTCCCAAGGAACGGGTAGCAAAGAAAATAATCCACAAGTTATTGATTTCAAAGAGGCTCGTGCGCATAAGCTCGAGGAAAAGCGTCGCGTAACGGAGCGTATCTTTTTCAAGCACCTGCTCAGCGTTTACAGCGTTGTGGGTGATACCTCAATGTGCCCGATCGAATTCATCGACGTGAGCGAGACCGGCTGCTCGTTCCAGGTGCCGTTCGATCCAGATCGTCCTTGGCCCACCGAGGCAAAAGAGATTCCCATTCGGATCTACTTCAGCCAGGACACCTTCCTTGAGATCCGCGTCAAGATTCAGAACGCCAATCCCTCGATCGAGAACAATCGCCGTTATGTGAGGTTCGGTTGCTCGATTGACCAGAGCGTGTCGTCGTATCAGGCGTATCTTCAGTTCGTGAAGTTCCTGCGTATGTACGCGGAGCACTCACACAAGGATACGGGCGACGTTAACGTCTTCTATCTCTAAAGAACGTCGTCAGCGGGAATCGTATCGACGTAAGTGACCGGGACCGAGTCCGAGATCGTCTCGGCGTAATCCAGGTACAGCTCCGGACGCTCGGAGGGCTCGTCAGTCGGGGGCCCGAGGACCGCGGGGCTGCGGTCGAGCTCGCTCGGCGGCCAGGCCGGCGTTTCAGCGTCGGGGGGCGTGGAGGCGGACCACGCCGACAGGGGCAGGAGCGTGGCACTCAAGACTACGAGGCAAAAGCGCAAACGGCTCATGGCAGGTCTCCCTGCCACGAGCTTAGCACTGTTTGCGTTCTGGGGAAGGCTTATGCCACCTTTTTTCGGGGCCGCTCGCCTGCGGGGCGCTTGAGCCACTCGGCGAGAATGATCGCGGCCTTATCAGGATGCTTTTGCACGAGCTCGTCAATTTTTTGGCGAAGCAGCTCCAGCTCCGCGCGGGTCACGTCACTCATGAGTTGCCGGTGAACTTGAAGAGCTTCTGCTTGTTCGCGTTGGCGATGCCTTCGCCCGCCTCGAGCATGCGAATCTCTTCGGGGGTGATGGAGCCGACGAAGACCTCGTCGTCGATGCAGGAGAAAGCGAACCAGCGATCACCCATCTTCTGATAGAGAACTTCGACCGTCTGGCCTTGGCTGTTCTGAGTCCGGGTGGCTTGCGTGTTTCTGGCTTTCATCTCTCATCCCTCCTTGGATTGCGAGCGGTTGTTCTGTTAGCTGTATCGGAAGAGCGGCGCGCGCCTTAACGGGGAATGTTTTGCCGACGCGTCCGCTTCTCCGCTATGAAAGAGAAAGGCATGAGAAATTCGCTCGTTTCCTCCGCGTCCCTCTCGTTTATTTTTTTCACCACCGGTCTCCTGGCGGCCGAGCCGGCAAATCCTGCCGGCGCCCGGAGCGGCTTCATGCCGCGGTCGATGCCGCTGGTCGCGCGCGTGCCGACTCCGACGAAGCCCAAGTACGGCGCGGACGCGACGCTGCTTTCGCGCGCGCAGCAGTACGTGCGCGAAAATCCGGCGCCGGATTTCTGGGCGCTCACGCCGTACTACGCGGGTCAGCTCAACGATGCCTCGTGCTCGCTCGCGAGTGTCGCGATGGTGGTCAATGCCGCGCGCGCGGGCCGGAGCCTGGGCGCGGACGACGAGCTCGCCACGCAGCTCGGCCTTCTGGAGCGAGTGAAAAATCCCGCGTGGAAAAGAAGCCCGGGAGGGCTGGTCGCCGGCGTGACGCTCGAGCAGCTTGGGGGCCTCGTCTCCGACGGCCTCAAGGCCTATGGGCTCACGCCCTTGTCCGTCGAGGTGGTGCACGTTCCGGATTCCTCGCCGGCGAGCGTCCGCAAGGTTCGCAAGGCGCTCACGGAAAACGAAAAGAGCGATTCGGATTTCATCATCGCGAATTTTGATCAGCAGGTTTTCACCGACGACGCCTCGGTCGGGCACATCGCGCCCGTTGCCGCTTACGACGCCGGCTCACGCCGGGTGCTGATCTTTGATCCGGACCGGCGCTGGTACGAGCCCTACTGGGTGTCGGAGGAAGTTTTCGTTCGCGGAATGGCGACGCGCGACTTCACGGCCGGCAAGCACCGGGGCTATGTTCACGTGCGAATCGCGCGCTGAAGGGGCTCAGAGAACAACGATTCGTCCAGCAACCGAGGAGTCGAGCAGGTCGCGGAACTCGTAGGTTCCCGCGGTGTCAAAGACCACGGCGTGAACGCGGTAGGGGAGCTCCTTTTGCGGGTCACTCAGGGGACTCGTGGCGAACGCGGGCGTGCCGACCGAGCCGATCTGCTGGCTTCGCGAGACCGAGGCGTAGCGGAAGAAAACGTGGGTCCCTGCCGGCAGCGTGCAGGTGAGGGTGTCGGGCCAGGCGGCGGAGGTTCCCGGCGCTTCGTTGCAGCCGCAGAGGTTGCGAAGGTAGCCGTCAGAAACCAGGATGCTGGCAGTGCCCGGCGCGCAGCCCGGAGTGGACGAAGGAGCCTCCTCGCGGTCGGTCCCGCAGGCGACCACTGCCAGAACCAGGAGCGCGAGCGCGCTGTGAGAGATCAGCCGGCAACCCATATGGCGCCATCCTAATCCAAAAAAGTCCGACTGTACCCCTTAAATTTTAGAGGCTTATCCATGCCGCAACCACCGTGGGGACCGCTCAAAAAAGTGCCGGCTTTACCCTTGCGGCTCACTCCACTTTCGTGTATCTCCTAGCCTTCTTCAGATTGGTTGGACCCGTAGCTCAGTTGGATTAGAGCGTCAGACTACGGATCTGAAGGTCACAGGTTCGA
>JAMPXZ010000241.1 GCA_023700925.1 Oligoflexia bacterium
CTCGGCTTCTCCTGGAGTGCCGGCGCGCAGGAGAACTACCCCTCCCGGACGATCAAGCTGATCGTGGGGTTCGCGGCCGGCGGGCAGAGCGACATCCTGGCGCGCAAGGTCGGCGCGAAGCTGGGGACGGTGCTGGGCCAGAACATCGTGGTGGAAAACCGCGTCGGCGCGACCGCCACGCTCGCCACGGCCCACGTGGCCAATTCCGAGCCCGATGGCTACACGATCCTCATGGGCGGCGCGAGCGCGAGCGTGATGGCGCCGCTCGTCATGAAGGGCATCCCTTACGACCCCGTGAACGACTTCGCCTCGGTGGCACTGCTCACGACGGCGATGATGTCGATTTCCGTCCACCCGTCGGTGCCGGCGAAAACGCTTCCCGAGCTCGTGGCCCTGGTGAAGGCCAACCCGGGCAAGTACAGCTTCGCCTCCTCGGGCATTGGCGGCAGCGACCACCTCGCGGGCGAGCTCTTCAAGCTCGAGGCCGGCAACCTTCCGCTGGAGCACGTGGCCTACAAAGGCGCCGCGCCTGCGATCCAGGACGTGGTGGCCGGGCACGTGCCCGTGCTCTGCACCACGCTCTCGTCGATCCAGCAGGCGGTCTCTTCGGGCAGGCTGAGGCTGCTGGCTGTCACGGGCCCCAATCGCTCGCCGGCTGCCCCTGACGCGCCGACCGCCGTCGAGGCCGGCTATCCGGGCGCCATCGCCGAGACGTTCAACTTCCTGACGGTTCCCGTAAAGACCCCGAAGCCCATCATCGAGAAGCTTTCGAAGGCGGTCGCCCAGGTCATGGCCGACAAGGAGCTGCTCGCCGAACTGGCGAAACTCTCGTTCACGACAGTCTCCGACACCTCGCCCGAGAAGACGGACCGGTTCCTCAAGGACGAAATCGCGAAATGGCGTCGAGTCGTGAACGCGGCAAAAATCACGCCCCAGTGATACACGCCGCGAGGCAGCGTCCGCGCGACTAACCAGACAGGGGCAGGAAAGGAGATTCCGGCCACGCCGTGATCTCCTGGACGCCCCGCTTCACTTCGTCCACGAGCATCGTCGCCGCAAGCGACAGCGGGCGGTCGACGCGAGTCGCGACACACCGCCGCACAGTGACGTTTTCGATGTCCACCGCGCGGAAGGCACCGGACCGGATCTCCTCCCAGAACTGCGCCCGCTGCCCCACGAAGTAGCCTCCGCCCCCGGCGATGAGCTCACCCGTCTGGCTGGTTCCGTTGAGTTCCACTCGCACCTGGCAATGCCGCGCCCCGTGCCGCTTCAGCAGCTCGAGAATGACCGGCGCCGTCATGATCGGCAATCCGCAAACCTGCCCCACGGTGACGGGCCCCGCGATGGCCGGCAGGGACTTGGCGGAGTGGATCAGGCAGAGCTTCTCCTCGTAGAGCGGCTGGTAGATGAGATCCGGGTGGTCCGGCCCCTGGGTCAGGAGCCCCACGTCGACGCTGTCATCGAGAAGCTTGCGCTGGACCTCATCGGAGAAACCCTCGGCGAGCGACCAGGTGATCTCCGGGAAGGCCTTGAGGAAGCGGGTGACGATGCCCGCGATGAGCAGTTGCCCGCAGGAGGGCGTGGCAGCCACGCGAAGGTGGCCGACGGGACGCGTGCTCGTGGACCGGACATCGGACTGGATCTCGGTTTCCAGTCGCAACATGGCCTCGGCACGCTTGCGCAGGATCTCGCCGGCCGCCGTAGGCGTCACTCCCCGCCCGTGGCGCATCAGCAGCGTGACGCCCAGCGCGTCTTCGAGCATCTGCACGCGCCGGCTTAGCGCGGGCTGGCTGATGTGCAACTCCGTCGCAGCCTTGCGGAAGCTCTTCTGTTCCGCGATGGTGACGAAGTAGCGAAGGCTGATGAGGTCGAGTTGCATGTCCCGCGGGGCGATCGGGGGGAAATGGCCGGATAGTATGCCCCGGTTTCCAGGGGATGGCCTCGGCGCTCGCCTACCGCATCGAGTCGATCAGTTCGACGAGCGCCGCGATTGATAGAGCGGTCCGATTGCGTGCTGGAGGTGATCTACTTCATCTTCAGTGAGGGACTGCGGCTGGGGCGGATTCTAGCGTGGCCTCGCGGTCCTCGCGCGCGCGGAATCGTTAGGATGAACGCTCGGCTGAAACGAAGAAGCCAACGACGCTTGAAGGCCGGCAGCGGCCTTGGCATACAACGACCGTGAGGGAGAGCCGCTGCTGGCACTGGCATCATCATCACGTTGAGCGTCGGCGATCTCCGAACGGACGCCTTCGACGGTAGATTCAACCGGTCGATGCAACAGTTTGATGAAATCGTTCAGCAGGCGTTTCATAGTCTAGTGTCCTCCTCGGGCGCTCGTTGAGCCTCCTCGCGATCGCGTTTAGCTGGGCTTGCGAGTAGGTCGAGAGGTCGATGCCTTTGGGCAGGTACTGCCTCAACAGTCCGTTCGTGTTCTCGTTCGAGCCACGCTGCCAAGGGCTCCGCGGATCGCAGAAGTAGACTTTGACGTCGGTGGCCAGTGTGAAGCGCTTGTGGTCGGCTAATTCCTTGCCTCGATCCCAGGTGAGCGACTGGTAGAGCTCATGGGGCAGCTTCTGGGAGTGCTTTATAAGGGCGTTGACGACCGTCTCCGTGTCCTTGCTGGCAACCTTTGTCAGCATCACGTAGCGCGTCTTTCGCTCAACCAGCGTAGCAATCTGGCTATTCTTGCTGCCGTGTAGCAGATCGCCTTCCCAATGGCCCGGCACCGCGCGATCGTCAGCCGCCGCCGGACGCTCGCTGATCGAAACCGCATCCGTGATTCTCCCGTGAATGCTGGTCTTTTGCGTGTGGTGTCTCGAGCGGCGCATTCCCCTCGTACGCCGCAAGTGTTCCATCAGCTCTTTCTTCAGAGCCCCACGGGCCTGGATGAAAAGGCTTCGATAGATGGCCTCGTGTGACACCTGATTGGCCTTGTCGTCCGGGTAGGTTCGCTTGAGCCAGCCGACAATCTGTTCGGGCGACCATTCGCGACCTAGCTTGAACGCCACTCGATGTGCCAACGCTCGATTGCGAGCCAGTTTACAGAGCTTGGGCCGACGAGCCCGATCCCACGCCGCATGGTCGGCGCCACTAGCTCGATAGCCTTCCGGCCCGCCATTGCGTCGGATCTCGCGGCTTACGGTCGAGGGGGCTCGCGTGAGCGAGGCCGCGATCGAGCGGATCGAGCGCCCCGCAACTAGACCACGCGAGATCTCCTCGCGCTCAATCAGAGTCAATGCCGAATCAGAGCGGCGTCGCTCGCAGGGGCGTATCCCACCTGATGCGGCCAGGACGCCTCTTATGGATGGGTGGTGTCGATCAAATAGCGCAGCGATCTGGTGAAGAGTATCGCCCTTGCGCCAGCGCTCCCACATAAGCGCTCTCTGGCTTTCGGTGTACCGGATTCGCTGTCTTCTGGCCATCTGCAACACCCCTTTCGCTTATGCAGCGCGTAGTGTGTTGCATCGACCGGTTGAATCCGCCGCCGACAGCAGACTTTCGTCACAAAACAAAACGGCCACGCGAGGTGGCCGTCTTCCCGTCGATCCCGCCGCGATCACTCCCAGTTCAGCGCCCCACCCGTCTGGTACTCGATCACCCGCGTCTCGAAGAAGTTCTTCTCCTTCTTGAGATCGATGAGCTCGCTCATCCAAGGAAACGGGTTCGTCGCCCCAGGGAACATCTGATCCAGCCCGATCTGTTGCGCCCGCCGGTTCGCGATGAACCGCAGGTACTCCTTGAACATCGCCGCATTCAATCCCAGCACCCCCCGAGGCATCGTGTCCTCGGCATACGCGTACTCCAGCTCCACCGCCTTGTGGAAGATCTCCGTCAGCTCGCGCCGGAACTCCTGCGTCCAGAGCTGCGGGTTCTCCATCTTGATCGTGTTGATGAGGTCGATGCCGAAGTTGCAGTGCATCGATTCATCCCGA
>JAMPXZ010000057.1 GCA_023700925.1 Oligoflexia bacterium
GGAGAGAACTGATAGAGGCGCTCCATGCCTTTGACGTCGCCGTGGCAATTTTCGCAGACCAGGCCTTTGGCGAGATGCCGCTTGTGGGTGAAATAAACGTGGTCGGGAAGCTCGTGAACCCGGACCCACTCGATCGACTTGCCTTCCTTGTAGAGCTTCTGAAGCTGCTGAACGTAGGGACTATCGGCCTTCACGACGGTATGGCAGTTCATGCAGACGTTAAGCGACGGGATACCCGAATGACGCGCCTTCTCGGCGTTGGAGTGGCAGTAAAGGCAGGCGATCTTGTTATCGCCGGCATGCACCTTGTGGCTGAACGGCATCGGCTGCTCCGGCGCATAGCCGATATTCGTCGCGGTGGGAAACACCGCCACGAGGCCCATGATGGCGAACAGAGCCACGGCCATCACGGCCAAGCCGGAGAGGATCTTGCGCTTGCCTGACATGCGAATCATGAGTCTTCCACACCGTCCAATCTCGACCTTTAGCTTGGATTCCAGGCGTTTTCTAGTAGGAATGTCCCCGTGCCCAAAAACTCAACCCACTTCCACCAGGTGCCCACGAGGCTTGCAAATCGCACGGCAAGGGCGCTATCGTTGCGCAGAGCCAGTGAAACCATCGAGGGGACTGAGCATGAAAGAGATGATGATGATTTTGCCGTTGCTCATGGCAACGATGGCTTCGGCGGCAACAACGTCGGAGTCCGGTTTCTTGGTAAAGACCAAGCTGACTTACCAGACTCCAAAGAGCCTGATCGAGTCTGTAGGGGAACTCATCCTTCCCAACACCAATAAGGGATGGACGCCGCTCACCTATCCTAAAGAGGGAGTTGTGCTGCTCGGGCGAATGGTGAAGTTCGACTCCGCCACCATCCACCTGGAATATATGCTCGTTGACACCCGTAATGCCGAATCTTCTGTTGTTTCGACTCCCTCGATCATCACTCGCCTAGGGGAAGAAGCAAAGGTCTCGGTCGACACAGCTGGCGATAAGATTTCGATCTCGCTATTGGCGAAAAAAACCTCATTTCAAAAAGAAGCCGTAGGATCCACTTTAAATCCTGATTTCACGAAGCTCAGGCCGGTAGAGTTCCTAAAAATGCTCCAAGAGAAGTGCTGTGAGGCAGTAACCGTGACGAACGCGCCGGAGGGTTGGATAACTGATGCGGATGTAAAGGAGCTGAGGAAATTACTCAAAGACTCCCGCCCCGCCTCTCCTGTCTATAACCCCCTCAGTAGCCATCTTTGTGGGAAGTCCACCGTCAAGAGAGAGGCGCTCTACCTGATAAAGGGATTTACGGAGAAGCGGTATCCTCCGGGCCTTTGTTCCACGGACTTCAAACTGGGTTCCGTCAAGGTCCCCAAGTAAATACCTGCAGCGCTAACGCGTATTACATCCGCTCTGGGTTCACATCACCTGGTCGTTAACGCATGCGAAACTGAGCAATGGTCGACCGGAAAACAAGTGATTTAGGTCCGCGTTATAGTCCCGAACTTATGGTACGTGCAATCCCCATTTGAGTTGGGCAATGCAATGAATTGGAACGTAGACGTAAATGAATGACCGTTCGCAGTTCCGGATACGGTTATATTGTATTCAATTTCTGCGACAGTGCAGAGAGCACCGTTATAGCCCTCCAGATAGATGACCTGCGCACCACTCCACTGAGACAGCAGACTTTGTTTCTCAGATTGAGCCATCGGTTTGGAAGATTTTAAGAACAGGCGATCCATCGCAGCCCCATCGAGCTGTCCCACGCGGCATCCAACCTCGACGAGAAAGTTTGGTCCGGTGCAGCTGGTAATCTTGAGAGTACCGCTTGCTGGCAATAGGCCAAACATCGCAGCGGTATCGTTGCCTCCAAATTCTCTGATGACACCAAAGCCTTCAAGGTCAGGACTTCTGGCTCCCGTGTCATCCGAAGGCACAGAAGGAGGCGTAGTTGTCGGTTGGGTGGCAGGTGCCGCTGGAGAGCCGTTTTGAGCTTGTTTAGAGCTGTCTTTATCCGAAATCGGGCTGGAGCCGCAGCCGGCAAGTGTGAGTGCTACCAAAAAAGGTACGACGCTAGCACCTAACGATTCCCTCTTGCTCATATGCATACCCTCCGAGTGGCCTCTGTTATTCAGTGGGGATGTACATTCTAACAGCCATTTTGGCAAGACAAGATTGCGAAAACTCAGTGAAATTTCAATATTTGACCTTTTTGATCAACTTAGGATACAGTGCCGGCGATATGGGTAGAACACAAACTGAAATCGCTGTTCTCTGTTTGAGCGCCACCCTCGTACTCGGCCTCGTCGGCGAGTCACGGCAGCTTTCGGCCTCGGCGGTACCCTCCGAAGCGCCCGCCCTGTCGCAGATCACCACAGATGTTCTAAGAGCCTTGGAGCTCAATCGCGCCGCCACATCCCGCGCGGAATGGACTCAGAGCGGGTTCACGCCCGAGGAGATCTTCGCGAGTACGGAAGCTCTCGGCGACGCACGCGCCTGGCAGGATCTCTGCTCGAGCCTCGAAGCGCTGGGCGGCGAAGGCCTGGCGCTTTTCGAAGAAGCCATCGAGCGTTATTCCAGATCCACCGGCCTCGCCTGCGGGGCCACGCTCCAGGCGAAGCTCCAGCGCTACTGGCGCGAGGCTCATGATCGCTTCGCGGCGGATTTCGGTGAATCGGACGGTGCCGCCGCCCGCGATCCGGGCTCGCGCGAGCTCACGCTCGCCTTCACTCGCGGACCGCATCCGTCGCGCACCCCCCGGATCCTGCACGCACTCAGCGAGCGCGGAATCCGCGCGCAGTTTTTCGCGCAAGGCTCCCGCGTCCGGGCCAACCCGCATCTCAGCAAGGACATCGCCGACGCCGGTCACGTCCTCGGCTCCGAAGGCTGGAACGGCTCGGACCTTTCACGCCTGACCTCCACCGAGGCCGAGCGCGAGATCGTCGCCGCGCAAAGAAGCGTCGAAGCCGCCAGCGGCGCCACCGCCCGGCTGTTCCGCTTTCCTCACGGCGAGACCGAAGACCACCTGCGGGACTTCGTACGCTCCCAAGGGCTGACGGAAATCGGAGCCGGAATCGAGTCGCCAGCCTGGAAGCTCCGGAACGCCGGCGCGCTATACCGCACCACGCTTACGGCGCTCGAAGAGGCTCAAGGCGGCATCCTCGTGCTCGACGAAAGCAGCGAAGCGACCGCCATCCTCCTGCCGCGGCTTCTCGATGAGCTGACGGCTCGGGGCTACGCCTTCGTTTCCCTCGATAATTGACATTCTTGCCGCAGTGCGATATTTCGCAGCAAATTTCAAACCGAGGTCACGCATGAAAAAGAAACTTGTCGTAGCGTTGCTTTCCCTTTCAACCGCTTCATCTGCGTTCGCGGGCGGGATCGACTATCGGTGTTTCAGCTACTATTGGAACGGCGACCGGCATGAAAAAGGCACGATGGATTTATCGGTCGCCGCTGATTCAGCCACGGCGAATATCGTTGAAGAGCTGTGGGACGACGGGACCTTGGGCGGCAAGATCGACTCCAGCTACCGTCCGCGCGGCTCCGTCAAATACGTCAAGTTCGGCTCAAATCTCATTGTCGAAGCAGCCCTGCTCAGCGGCGGCAAAAAGCTTCGGGACGGCAGCCTGGGCGGCTTCGTCCGCGTCGAAGGCCAAGCCGAGGGCGGATTCTACCAGTACAAGTTCGTTTGCCGGCGCTGAGAAGATTCCTTGAGCCCATCAGCTCGCCTTCTTCAAAATCACGCCCGGGAGCTTCTTCAATTTTCGAGCAGCCGCATAAAGATCCGTCGCCTTCTGGGCATTCAGCCAGAAATCCGCACTCGTATTGAAAGCCGCTCCCAGCCTCAAAGCCATCTCAGCCGTAACCGACGTCTTCTCGTTGATGATGCGATTGATCACCTTGATGTCGCACCCCAGATGGTCCGCCAGCTGCTTCTGGGTAAGCTTCAGGGGCTTCAGGAACTCCTCAGAAAGGATCTCGCCGGGGCTAGTGGGCTTTCTTTTCATTTCCATACGAACTTCCCTCACGAGTGATAGTCGCAAATCCTGACTTCCTCAGGCCCGGTTGCTTGCCAGCGGAAGACCACCCTCCACTGATCGTTGATCCGAATGCTATGGTAACCCACGAGATCGTCAGAGAGGGCCTCCAGACGGTTACCCGGGGGCGAGCGCAGGTCTTCGAGTCTTGCGGCGTAATGGACCATGTCGAGCTTACGGCGAGCGACTGAAAGCACACCATGCCAGCCGACGCCTTTGCCGATCCTTCCCGTTTCAAAAAACTTCGCCGTGTCCCCATCCGCGAAAGACCGGATCGCCATGATGATTTATACCTCACTCGGGTATACCCAGTAAAGGTAATTCAAGGTGCATCCTGCCGCGGCTTCTGGACGAGCTGACGGCCCGGGGCTATGCCTTCGTTTCGGTCAACTAGCCGATGCCCACGCCCAGAGAGCATGATAGCCTGCTCTCTGAATGGCCCCAACGTCCTCCGGCACCCACTCTCGCACTCGCCTCAAGCGAACGCTCGTCCTCGCGGCAGCGTGCCTCGCGCTCGCGGGTTCGATCGCGCTTTGGCGCCTTTCGGGCTCCGGGACGCTCGACCGTTGGCAGGCCGAGGCGATCGAGGCCAGGCTCCGAAGCTTCTCCCATCTCCTTCCATTTGAAATCGAGAAGGTCGAGGTCCGGCGCACCTGGCGCGAGCTTCTTTCGGGACGCCTTTCGCGGGTCACTCTTACGTTAAAGCGCGACGAGTGGCGCGTGCGGCTTTCGGGCCCCCTCACGATCAGCAAAGGCGCCGCCGGATCGGGCTTTGAAATCGGCTACCAACCCGAGGCTAGCATTGAACCCGTGGCACTCGGGGAAAAGGGTCGCTCCGACGCGCTCGAGCTGGAAATCGGTGTGCGCGTGGCGCCGACATTGACCGAGATCACGGCAGCAGGCCTCAGCACCAGGCCCAAACTGTGGCGCTGGCCGCAGTTCGGCCTGGAGCTCCAGAAAACCGCGATAACGGCCGAATGGAAAAACGCCGAAGCCCGCCTCACTGCCACGATCGAACAGCTCGCGTGGAAAAAAGAAAACGAGGTGAACCTCCAAGGCCTCTCGGCCTCGCTCTCCGCGCCCCTGTCGCTGACGCCTTTCAAACTCGGCCCGATCATTCAGGGCAGCCTGGAGGCACGAGGCGGCGAAGCGCTCTGGCGCGAGAAGTATTTCGACTTGCCGCTCTCGAAGATCCCGTTGAAGCTGGAGCTGAATTCGGGCACCGCGCGGGCTCGGCTCACCGTGGGACCGCCGAGTTCGCGCCCGCTCGAGATCACTGCCGAGGCGCAAACTTCGAACGGCGCCCAAAAAACGCTCTCGCTCACCTGGACGCTTCCGCCGCTCTCGGTTCCGGGCCTGGCGACGACCGCGGCCACCATCGCGCCCGAAATCGTTCCCCCGCTCCTCTCGGGGATCGAGCTCAAAGAGGGAACCCTGAGCTCGAAAGGAAAGCTGGTGCTCGAAATCGGCGCCGCGGAGTCCGCGGCACGGCTGCGTCCCACTTCGCTCGCGGGCTCCGTGCGCCTCGACCGAGGCGCGCTCCGCATCCCGAAGTCGCTCTTCGCCGCGCGGGGCATCGGGCTGGAAGTTGCTTTTTCCCGACAGCGGGGCGCCTCGGGGAGCTTCGCGGTCGACACGATTCTCTATCACCGCGCGAAGGCGCGCCTCGCACGGACGGACTTCTCGCTCAGGCCGCGCAAAGGTCCTGCCGCGCAGGAGTGGCTGGCGCGCGAGTACGCGCTCGCGATCGGCGACAGCTCGGAGCTGCCGCTTCAGATCGACGGACTGCCGCTTTCGGTCGCCTCTCCCATTGGCGAGCTGACGCTCCCGAGGGGCACCGAACGACTCGACTTCACCGTGCAGACCGGCCTCACCGTCCCGCCGATCCGCGCCCGCAGGCTTCTTTCGCTGCTTTGCCTTCCCTCATTCTCGACCTCCCGCGAGCGCAAGCCCGGCCTCACCCGCGTCCCGCCCGCCCTCGTTCGCGCCGACTTCCCGCGCGTGGACCTCGGCCCGGATTGGATCGAGCCGGAGGGCAAGGTTCACGCCGAGCTCTTCGGCGGTGTTGCGGAGCTCGAAGGCCTCGGCGTCGCGGGCCTTCGTAGCGCCACGCCGGAGATTCACTTCGATGCCTTCGTCAAAGGCGTACGGCTCGATCGGCTCGGGGCCTGGCTCGGGATCGGCAAGATCGACGGGCTTCTCGAGGCCGAGGCGACAGGCGTCAGCATTCTGTCATGGCTGCCGATCCGGTATTACTTCCGGGTCGAGGCCAAGCCGCGCAGCCGCGATCAGGTGATCTTCTCGCCGCCCGCGATGAAGAAATTCCTTCAGCTTTTTTCGCCCGACGGGGCCTTCAGCCGACTGCATTGGTTTGCCGACGCCTACGCCTTCGGGCCGCTCCGGCAGCTCTTCGGCGGCTATTACCTCGACCATGCGGGAATTATCCTTTCCGCGGCCGACGGATTCATTCAGGTAAGAACCGTCGAAAAACAGGGAATGTTGAAAAATACCGCGGAAGAGGGACGACATTTCATCCTTTACGGCAAATCCAACTCAGGATTTACTGAAATCAAGTGGCCCCTGCAGGGCCCGAACTACCCACTCATCGTCAGTGCACCGGCCATCTCCGACTATGTTCGGCAGCTCCTGTTCAGGATGGGAGTGCTGAAGCCGGAGACCAGTGACAGCGAGAAGGAGACCTTCGATGAAGAACCTGATTCCGGCCAAGCCGCTTGCGGCCCTCCTGCTTTTGTCGACGACCGCGTGCCTGACCCTGAACGTCAATCTCAGCCTTCCCGAGGCGGCGGTCCAGCGCGCGACGGATGACTACGTCCGCGAGCTGTATCGCGCGAAAGAAAAAGACTCAGCACCCGCCGCGAAGCCGGCGGAGGCCCCCAAAGCTTCGTTTTCGGACCTGCTCATTCCGAGCGCCATCGCGGCTGAGGCGCTGAAGGTCGACTCGCCCCGGGCCCTCGAGATCCGCGACAAGCTCGCCTCGAAGCTCGATGAGGTGCTCACGCAGAAACGCGCCGGCGTGCTCGGCGAAGCCAACGACGGCCTGCTCACGCTCAAAGCCCCCGAGAAGCTCAAGCCCCTGCTCCTGAAGAAGGTTCAGAAACTCGTCGCCGACGAGAACGCCCTGCGCGGCGAGCTCTACGACGAGATCCTCAAGTCCAATGGATTGGAACCGGATCGGCTCAAGGGCATTCGCGAAAGCTTCGGCCGCTCCTTCCAGGCTCAATCCCCGTCAGGCACCTGGATGCAGGACGCCGAAGGAAAGTGGGCTCAAAAACCGTGACCTTCGTCCGACCCACGCTCCGTTTCAGCAGCGGCCTGCCTTCTCCCGGCCGCTTCGGCAAAAGCGCGATTCTCATCCATGACCGCGCGATCAGCCGGCACCTCAAGGGCTTCAGCGCCTGGGTGGCGAAGTTCCCCGCCGCTTACGGCGTGGAGGGCGGAGAGGCACTCAAGGACCTCAACGCCTTTCCGGCGCACATGACCCGGATCCTCGCCCTCGCCGACCGTTTCTCCGCGAAGGATCTCACGATCGTCGTCGCCGGTGGCGGCTCCGTGGGGGACTTCGGCGGCTTCGTCGCGAGCATCCTCAAGCGCGGCGTGCAGCTCGTGCAGATCCCGTCGACCTGGCTCTCGGCCATCGATTCGGCGCATGGGGGCAAAACGGCGCTCAACCTGGGCACGGTGAAAAACCAGATCGGAACCTACTACTCCGCGCGCGAAGTGCATCTGGTCCGCTCGGTGCTCCTCGCGCAGGGACCGGACCGGATCCGCGACGCGCTCGGAGAGCTCGCCAAGATCGCCCTCATCGATGGCGGCCGGCGCTGGGCCGGGCTCGCGAAGGGGAACGATACGGGAGCGGCGCTCCTGTGGAAGTGGCTCCCCGAAGCCATCGACGCCAAGTACCGCGTCGTGGTTCGCGACCCCTATGAGCAGAAACGGATCCGCCAGGTTCTGAACCTCGGCCACACCCTGGGCCACATCCTCGAAGCTCATTACCGGCTCTCCCATGGCGTCGCCGTCGCGCAGGGGCTGCTTTTCGCCGTGGAATGGAGCCGCAAGAAGCGCCTGCTTTCTGAAACCGCTTATGAGCCGGTCGCCGAGCTGCTTTACGGCCGCTGCGGGTTCCGTTCGCTGGCCGGGACACCGGGCTTCCGCCCGATTCCTCTTCGCCGCTTCCTCGCGCTCGCCCGGAGCGACAAGAAGCGTTTCTCCGCGACGCGCGTGACCTTCATCTTCCTCAGGAAGCCCGGCCAGACCCGGCTCGAGAACGTCGAGATTGAGGCCTTCGCGGCCGAGGCCCGCGCGCAGGGATGGCTCGCATGATCACGCTCCTCATCGGTCATCGCGGAACCGGCAAGTCGCGACTCCTGGAGCGTGTCGCGCATTATTTCAAGGAAGCAGGCCGCCCTTTCACCGCGCTCGACCTCGATCACTCGATCGAGGAAGGCGAAGGGCTCCCGCTCAATACCCTTTTCGAAACCCGCGGGGAAGCCGCCTTCCGCGTCCTCGAGAAAACCTACCTGGCCAAGCTCATCGAACGCCACCGCGGCTCCGAGAACCTCTTCATCTCGAGCGGGGCCGGCTACGAGGGGCCGCCGCCCGACGGAGTCCGCTGTCTTTGGGTGCGCCGCTCCTCGGACTCGCTCGGGCGCGTTTTCCTGGATCGTCCGCGCCTGGATCCGCACAAGGGACCTATCGAGGAGTTCCTGGGCCGCTTCAACGAAAGACAGAAACGCTACCGTCAATGGGCCGAGGACATCCTGACCATTCCCGAGGGCCTCACCTTCGCAAACGAGTGGGAACGCGACTTCTTCCTCGATGGCCTCACCGACGTGGGCGGAGTCCTGACGCTTCCGCCGGAGCTGTTCCAGGCCGAAGGCAGATTCCGTCGCCACGTGAGCCGCCGGATGAAATGGGGCGTGCGCTTCGAGCTGCGCGACGACCTGCTCGGTCCCGAGGAGCTCAAGCTCGCGCTCAGTGTCATCCCGCACGACCGGGTGCTGCTGAGCCTTCGCAAGAGCGCCTCGCAAAAAGGCGCGATCACCAGCCTCAAGCAGGGCGCGCTCTGGGACTGGCCCGCGGAGTGGCCCCTGCCCACCACGCTGCGCCCCTCGATCCTCTCGCTCCACGAACGCGAGGGCCGTGGCTCCGTCCTCGAAGCGGGAAGGCGCCTGGAGCGGCTGGCTTCCACCAAGGACCGCCGGATGCTGCTCAAGCTCGCCGTGGACATCCGCGACTTCGACGAGCTTCTGGAAGGCCATCGTTGGGCGATGGAAAAACCGGAGACCCGCTCCTTCCTCCCCCGTTCGACCGACGGCCGCTGGGCCTGGTACCGCCTCCTGAACAAGGGGCGTTTCAAGATCAACTTCCTCCGCGAGGGCGAAGGCAGCGCGCCGGATCAGCCCTACCTGATGGATTGGCTGCGCACGCCCAAAGAGATATCCCGCTTCGCCGCGATCCTGGGCAATCCCGTCTCTCACAGCCACACGCCCGCCGAGCAGCTCGAGTTCTTCTCGGCGCGTGAGATGCCGGTTTTCGCCATCGCGCTCACCGAGGACGAGTGGGACAACGGCGCGCTCGAGATCCTGCGCACGCTCGGCCTGGAGGCCGCGGCGGTGACCTCCCCGCTCAAGCTTCACGCCGGCCGGAGCGCCAAACTCAAGACCCCCGAAGCGGAGCGCTACGAGTCAGTCAACACGCTCCAGTGGAAAGCCAAAGAGCAAGCCTGGAAGGGCCACAATACCGATATTTTCGGCCTTCAAGCGCTGTTTGAATCGGTCCGCCCGACCGACAAGATCGCCGTCTGGGGCGGCCACGGCACGCTGCCGCTGCTGGAGGAGTCGCTTCCTCAAGCCTGCTTCTATTCCGCTCGTAGCGGCAAGCCTCGCGAGGGTTCCCGGGTTCCCGAAGGCTTCGCTCCGGATACTCTCGTCTGGAGCATCGGCCGCTCGCGCCAGGAGGAGGACCGTACCCCCTGGCCTCCGTCAGCCTGGTCCCCGAACGTCGTGATCGATCTGAACTACGGAGAAGACTCTCCCGGTCGGGAATACGCGCTTCAGACCGGAGCCCGGTACATCAGCGGCCTCGCCATGTTCAAAGCGCAGGCGAAGCGGCAGCGGGATTTTTGGGGTGAGGACTGAGCCCGTCATGGACTCCGTCCCAAGCCTCGTTCTAAAATCTACCGCATGACCTCCCGATTGCCGGTTCTGCTCCTAGTACCGCGACAACTAAATTTTTTCCGTTTTTGCAGGCGGCTTTTTGGCTGCGACGGCGTCAGCCAACTCGCAAAAAATCCTCACAGCCCTACGGGGATGCTCCGGTTTTTTGCGAGTTGGCTTCCTTGTCTCGCTCAAAAACCCTGGCAAAAAATCGGAAAAAACTTAGTTGTCGCGGTACTAGTGCTCGCCTTCGCCGCGACTTCCTCCGCCTTCACGGCCAAACGCAACTCTTCGGGCCAGCCCTCTCCGAGCGAAGGCTCGAGTCTCACGCGCCAGCGTCCGCTCTCGACGCTCATGAAGGAAAATCTCACCGGCCTCGCGCTCGAGGCCGAGGATTATCGCGAGTGGCTGCGCGCGCAAGCCCGCCTCTTCGTGCTCATCCAGGAGCGCAAGGCTCCTGAAAAGGAGAAGCAGCACCTGCTGAAGGAATGCGCCGAGGATCCGGCCCATCATCCGTTCTGCATTTTCCTCTCCGACTCCAAGGACTGGGGACCGGAAAAAGAGCCGCGGCGCTCGCGCAAGCACCGCAACCGCGAGGAGCTCCGCCGCCTCGCCGGCGTCCGCAAGGCGCTGCTCAGCGGTGACCTCGAAGCGCTCCAAAAAGCCGCCCCGGCCGATCTGCGCGAGACGATCCGCGCCCTCAACTCCTTCAACTCCCTCGAAAAGACCTACGCCAGGCTCTCGACCGCGACCGAATGCTTCCCGACCGCGCTCGCTTTCTCGATGGGAAGCAAGGCGGAAGAGCTGCTTCCGGAAAAAAGCTACATCGAGAAAGCGATCACTCTCTACGGCGCGGCCGCCCGCTGCGGGGACGACGACCCGGCGATCCAGGCCAAGTACCGGCTCAGCCTGCTCCAGGTGTGGAACGATCAGTGCGCCGCCGCCATCCCGCACCTGGACTCGCTCGCCGGCGGGCTCGGCAACAATGACTACCGCAGCCGTGCCCTGTACTGGAAAGCGCATTGCGCGACGAAGCTGAGCGACGCTTCGGCGACGAAGGATGCGCACGAGGAGCTGCTCGAGGAGCATCCGTTCAGCCTGCACACGATCCTCGCGCAGCGACAGGCCGTCACCCAGCTCGGCACCTCGCTCAGCCCGGATTCGCCGGTTCAGCTGAGATCGAAGGAACGTCCCGAGCTCAACGGGATCCTTTCGGCGGCCGAAGCGCTGCTCGACATCGGCGAGCCGGTGCGAGCCCGCAAGGTGCTCGACCTGATCTCGCTCGCGGTGGAAGGCACGGAGCCCTCCTTTCAGCTCTACCTCGCGTCCCTCTACAGCCGCGGCAAGGACAATATCGGAAAGTTCCGGCTGCTGAGCCCGCTGTTCCGAGACCATTCCTCCTTCGTTTCCCGCGCCTCGCTCGAGCTCTACTACCCGCGACGCATCGTCAACTCGAGCGTGATCCAGTCGCTGGGGCTCGACGAGCTGCTCGTGCTTTCGCTCATCCGCCAGGAAAGCGCCTTCAACGAGCGCGCCCGCAGCCGCGCCGGCGCCCGCGGCCTGATGCAGATCATGCCCGCCACGGCGAGACGGATCGAGAGGACCCCGGTGAGCGCGCTGTACGATCCGGACCGCAACGTGCGGATCGGCTCAAAGTACTTCTCCTCGCTGCTCCGCCGCTACTCCGGCGACACGGAGCTCGCGCTGGCCGCTTACAACGCCGGTCCCAACAAGGTTGACCAGTGGCTCAAGCGCTATCCGATCGAGAACCGGATGCTCTTCCTGGACCTCCTGCCGTTCAAGGAAACCCGCGAGTACGTCGCCTCGATCGCCCGCAACTATTTCTGGTACACGATGCTGTACGGTGCCGCCGCGACGGCGCCCGGCGCACGGCCCGAACCCGCCGCTCCCGTGAGAACCACGGCAACCGCGGCTCCGAGCAAGGAAGTCTTCCGTATCTTCAAGCAGCTCTGAGCGTGACCCCGCGCGGGGTCAGGCTTCGCGCCCGAGAACCGCCGATAGCTCCGCCCGAAGCAGCTTGCCCAGCGCCGACCGCGGGATCCGCGCCACCGGTCTGAGCGCCCTGATCCGCTCGAAGGGTTGCACCTTGGAATCGTAGCGCCCCCGGAGCGCCTCCGCGGCCGCTTGAGCGATCGCTTCGCTATCGCCGCCGTCCGCGCCGCCGCGGGCGAATGCGAGCTCCACGTGATGACCGAGCCTTGCATCGGGAATCGCGACCACCGCCGCATCCAGCGTGCTGCGAAGCTCGAGGCGGGCTTCCTCGAAGAGCCTCTCAAGCCGCGCAAGATCCACGCTTTCGCCGCCGATTTTCACGAAAGCGCTTCGACGCCCCTGAACCCGCAGGAAGCGTCCTTCCACCGAGCCCACATCCTCGGTGGTGAACCAGCCGTTCCTTTTCGGCTCGACGAACCTGCCCTGAATTCCGTAGCCCGTGAGCAGCGCCGCGCTGCGGAGCTCGAGCAGCCCCTGCGCCTCGGCGCGCGCCTCGACATGCGGGAGGAGACAAAGCTCGGGAAAGCCCTCGCCCTCCAGCGACCCGAGCGTCGCCGTCGCAACCTGCGACCCGCACTCGGTGAGACCGTAGCTCGGCAGCGGCTTCCAGCCCAGTCCTCGAGCCGCGAGGTAGAGCGAAGGTTCCAGCGCTCCTCCGCCGATGACGGTCGCGCGCAGGCTTCGAGGCGCCCGCAGGTCCCCCTGAATCAGATCATAAAGCTGCGCCGGCACGAGCGAGGCGAGCGTCACCTGCTCGCGTTGGCACTCGTCATGAAAGACGCGAGGCTCCCACTTCGACGCGCGCTCGGAAAGATCCACCACCCGCGCCCCGCTGAGCTCCGCCCGGGCCAGGATCGCGAGGCCCCCGACATGAAACGATGGCAGGGCCTTGAGCCAGACGTCCTTCGAGCCGCTCTCGAGATGTCGATTCGCGCCTTCGGCCGCGGCCAGCACCGCGGTCTTCGACAGCGCGACCCACTTCATCGTCCCGGTGGAGCCCGAGGTGCCGATCCAGAAGTGACCGCGCAGCTCCGGCAAGACGCGAAGCTCCTCGCGGAGCGCCACGGCTTCCTGAGCCGCGAGCCGTGGATTGAGCAACGTCTCGGTCGAATCGCCGCGCCAATCGATCCTCATGCGAGCGGCTCCCAACGCAGCCCCGTGAGCAACGGATCAAAGCCGAAGCCCGTGCCTTCGGGAGACAAGAACTCGCTTCCCCTCACCCGCAGCGCTTCGGAAAACGCGTTCAGCTCATAAACCGTATGCGAAAGAAGCCCGCAGCGTCTCACCTCGCCCGGACGGCGTGCGAGCTCGAGGGCGGCCACGTAGGCGGCCGCGGCCTGGCCGAGCGGATGATCCATGTTGGAGGTGAAGACGACCGGAAATCCCTCGGAATAGCGCGACTCTACCGCGGGCTTGTGCACGACGACGTCGACGGCTTCGGCCGGAATCCGCCCTAGCGCCCCCGCCTCGCGGTCAAGAGCGAGCGTCGCGCCGCGTTCGCGCCGCAGCCAGCCCCACGCCCCGCGGTCCCACGCGACCGGATCCTCAAAAAATTCCACCCGCTCCCGCCACGGCGCCGCCGCCTCGACAAAGCCCTCGAACTCGCGGACCTTGAGCGAGGAGTTGAAATCCAGGCGCAGCAACAGGCCCTCCGGCAGCGCCTGACAAAGCTCCCCGAGCTGCCGAAGCTCCGCAGGCACGTCGCGGCCGACCTTGAGCTTGACCCGATCAAAGCCGGCCTCGCGCAGCCGCAGCAGCTCATCCGCGGTCAGCGTGCTGACGTCAGTCACGAGGGCGTGGCTTCGGGGGATTGCAAGCCCCTCAAAGAGGCTGCGCCCCTCACCGCGCGCCCGCGCATCGATTCTCGCGAGCTCAAGGGAGCGAACTCCGAGCGCGGTCGGCGTACCGCGTGAAAGCGCTTCGAGCTGCCGCCCGAGCGGGGCATCTCCGAAAAGCTCCCAGGGGTGGCAGTCGGCATAGCCCACGCCTTCCTCGCACTCGAGCTTCAGCAGCGCTCCCGCGCGGGGCGCGGTGCCCGTCCGGCTGTTCAGCGCGGCGCGAGGCTTGAGCTCGTAGCGATGAAAAAAAAGCCTCATAACCCGGCCCCTGACCAGGCGATCGAGAGCGCCGCGCCCAAGGACCAGAGGATGGCAAAGAGCAGCTGCAGTGCCGCCGCCTTCGCAAGGAGCCCGTTGAACTCCGGCCCCGGCTCCGTGTGGAACACGCCTCGAACGAGCTTCGTCGCGAGCGGAAACACGAGAAAGGGCAAAATCGCCGTAAGGCGAAAGCCCAGCGCCAGCCAATAGAGGTTCAATGCGAAGGGCAGGAGCGCCACGAGCGCGATCTCGCGGCGCGAGCCCTGGACCCCGAGCCGGACGGCGAGTGTCCGCTTGCCGACGCGTGCGTCGCCCTCGCGGTCGCGAAGATTGTTCACCGCGATCAGCACGGTACCGAGCAGCCCGCACTCGGTTCCCGCGATGAACGCCGGCAGGTCCCATGCCGACGTCTGAAGGAAATAGACCCCGCCCACCGCGATCCAGCCGAAGAAGATGAGGACGAAAAGATCGCCGAGCCCGAGGTACGCCAGCGGGAACGGACCGCCCGTATAGCCGTAGCCGAGAAAGAGGCTGACCACGCCGATGACGACGATCGGCCAGCCGCCCGCCAGCACGAGCGGCACGGCGGCGAGCATGGCGAGCGCGAAACATAGCGTTGCCGCGGTCAGCACCTGGCCGGAGGTGAAGATGCCGCTCTGAGTGACCCGTCGCGGACCCACGCGGGTTTCGTTGTCGGCGCCCTTCTTGAAGTCGATCGCGTCGTTCGCGAGGTTGGTGCCGATCTGGATCAGCATCGCGCTCAGCAGCGCGAGCGCGGAGAGTTCCCACCGAAGCCGTGCGCCTAGGAGCGCGGCCAGCGCCGTCCCGAAGAGCACCGGAGCCAGTGCGGCGGTGAGCGTTTTCGGCCGCGCCGCCAGCAGCCAGGCGGCGCTTCGGGACCGCGGCAAGTCAGTGGCGACGCTCCCCACGGTTCGCTTCTCCTCAGGGCAGGCGCGGAAAGCGCGAGAAGTCGGGCTTGCGCTTTTCGACAAAAGCCTTCTTCCCTTCCTGCGCCTCTTCACTCATGTAGTAAAGCAGCGTGGCATTGCCCGCGAGATCGAGCAGTCCCATCTGGCCATCACAGTCAGCATTGAGCGCGGACTTCAGGCAACGCAGCGCGAGCGGCGAATGCTGGAGCATTTCGCGAGCCCAGCTCATCGTCTCGGACTCGAGCTCGGCATAGGGGACCACCTTGTTGACCAGGCCCATCTTGAGCGCCTCGTCGGCGTCATATTGCCGGCAGAGGTACCAGATTTCCCGCGCCTTCTTCTGACCCACGATACGCGCAAGGTAGCTCGCGCCGAGCCCCCCGTCGAAGGAGCCGACCTTGGGGCCGGTTTGCCCGAAACGCGCGTTGTCCGCCGCGATGGTCAGGTCACAGACGATGTGCAGGACATGGCCGCCGCCGATCGCGTAACCGGCGACCGCCGCGATCACCGGTTTCGGGAGCTGGCGAATGAGCTTCTGAAGATCGAGCACGTTGAGGCGCGGCACGCCGTCGCCACCGATGTAGCCGGCATCACCGCGAATTTTCTGATCGCCCCCCGAGCAGAAGGCGTCTTTGCCTTCGCCGGTGAGCACGACGACGCCGATCGAGGCGTCCTCACGGCAGAGCTGAAAGGCGTCGATCATCTCTTTCACGGTTTCCGGGCGGAACGCGTTCCGGCGCTCGGGGCGATTGATCGTGATCCTGGCGACTCCGTCGGGAGTCTTCTCGAACTTGATGTCCTGGTAGGACTTGATGCGGCTCCAGCTCTCTTTTTGGGGTGCGCTCATGCGCCCGAACCTACCCAATGGAGCTGAGTTAGGCAAGAGACAGCCCGGAGAAACGCCTCGGGCCGCTCCCACGGCACCCGGTGTCCGGCCTCCGCGACCAGCTCGAATCGGCCTCGGGTGGCGGCGGCGGCTTCCCGCAGGAGTCCCGCGTACCTGCGATCCCGCTCACCCGCGACCCAAAGCTGCGGAACCGCGAGAGCGGAAAGCCGGGGAAGCAGGTTTTCCTGCCGCGCGACGGACCAGTTGCGCAGACAGGCCGCGAGCCGCTCCCGGCGAAACGCCTCCTCCCGCCTCTCCAGCCGCCCGTCGCGCCCCCCGGCAAAAATCGGCTGCGCGTCCCAGTCGCGCAGGAGCATTCCCCACTCGTCCTTCTCGAAGCGGAGCGCCCACGCCTCATCACCGTAAAGCCGGGTTTCGCGCTCCGCGGCCGTGGCGAGCCCGGGACTTGCCGAGACGAATACGGCGGCCTCGAAGAGCTCGGGCGCCTCGAGCAGCGCATGCATTGCCAGGCGCCCGCCCATCGAATAGCCCAGAAGAACATGGCGCTGCCCTGGCAAGGTCTCGGCGAGGACCCGAGCGCAGAAGCGCCGCGCCCACTCCTCGGGGGAAGCCGGCACCGGCTCTTCGAGCAGCGGCACGGGTTGCAGCGCCGTGCCCGCCGGCGGGAGGGGCCAGGGCACCTGGTCCCAATCGCCCGGCAAGCCCAGAAAGCCGTGAAGCAGAAACACCTTCTTCGCGTGGAATCGCGTGGGCCTCACCGCGCGTTCCCGAGCCGGTCATGCGCCTCCCAGAACGCGGCCGTCGCATCCGGATCCGGCCGCAGCTCGAGGAGCCAGCTGCCCGATTCGCCGAACCGTGCGGGGACCTCGGTCCACCGCTGGTAGCCGAGCCCCCACAGCCTCGCCCAGGGCTCGAGCTCCGTCCCGTGCTCGTTCTGAAACGCCCGGTCCCGGAAGATGCGGGAAAAGATTTTTCCACCGCCGTTATTGATCACCCCGATCCGGACCGCGAGCCCCGGAAGCTGGGGCAGGATCCACGGTCCCGCCAGGTCATACATCGCCGTGAGATCGCCGAGCAGCGCCCAGTTTTCGCGCTCCGGACGCGCGAAACCGAGAAAGGTCGAAACCTGCCCGTCGATTCCGTTGGCGCCGCGACTCGCTCCGAACACGCGGCCCCGCTCAACCTCCTCGGCAACCAGATCCCACTCGCGGATCGGCAGGCTGTTGCCCACGTAGACCCGCGCCGCGGGAGCAGGGAGCCGCGAAAAAGCCCGCACCATCCCGGGCTCGGACGTCGGGAGCTGCTCCAGAAGCTCCGTGAGGCCGGCCAGATAGCGCTGCTCCCGCTCGGCCACGTGGGCGACATACGCGGTTTCCGGGCGCATGGCGGGCTCAAGTCCCGCGAAGAGCGCCCCGAGGGGCGCCTGCACGAGGCGCGAGCGCGGGGAACCCGAGAACGGGAGCGCGCTCACCGAAAGCAGCGGCAGCTCTGTCCGCTTCTCATCGAGGTCCCGCCAGAAGCGCAGGGTCGGAACGCCGCCGATCCTCAGTACGGCATCCGCCTCCTGCTGCACGGACGCGGGTGACCGCACACGAAGCGGAGCCAGCGCGGGCGCCTCGCGAAGCCCCGACTGCGCTTCGAGGTAGACCGGCGCCCCGAGCGCGCTCACGAAGCGCTGCACCGGCTCGCGGGCCGCCTCTTCGAGCGAGCCCACGATGAGCCAGGGCCGGCGAGCCCCCGCCAAAAAAGTCGAGACCTCGGCTCGCGCGCGCGCGAGGTGGCCTGCATCGAATTTCACGATCCCGGGCGCCGCGACCGGCACGGGCCCGAGCTCCGCCGCGGAGAATGCCCGATCCAGCAGCGGCTCATCGAAGCAGAGGTTCAGGTGCGCGGGACGCTCAAGGCTCCAGTCCGCGAGCGAGAGCGTCGTCCGGGCGGCGGCCTCGACATCCCGCGCGAGTTCCACATAAGGACCGAAAAGCCCGACCTGCTCGATGGCCTGCGGTGCCCCCGTACCGCGATACCGGCTCGGGCGATCCGCGGTCACCAGCAGCAGCGGCAGGCCCGAGTAATGCGCCTCGATCGTCGCGGGCAAGAGCTCGGCGGCGGCGGTTCCCGAGGTCGTCAGGACCGCGACCGGACGACCCGTCGCCTTGATCCGCCCCAGCGCGAAGAACGCGGCGGAGCGTTCCTCGAAGAAGCGATAACCGCGAAATTCCGGCAGCGCGCCCAGCACCGCCACCAACGGACTGTTGCGGGCTCCGGCGCACAGGCACAGCTCCTCAATCCCCCGCGCCCGAAGTTCGCGAGCGAGCCGAAACGCGAAATCGATGTTCATGGCAGTCCCATCATCCGTTTGACGGATTCGCGTTTGAGCGAGAGCTCGTCCCACTCGCGTTCAAGGACGCTCTCGGCGATCAGGCCGCAGCCGGAACCCAGGACCACCCGCTCGCCTTCCCATTGAATATTCCGGATCGCCACCACGCAGGTCGCCTCCAGCTCGCACTGTCCGGCCGTCCCGGGCGTTCCCGGCGACCACAGCAGCCCGAAAGGCGCGCCAAACCGTTTTCGGTTCCGCGCCCCGGGTCGCGACTGGAGCCACTCCCAGCCGGCCGGGCGCGGAAACGCTCCGAGCGCCGCCGTCGGATGCAAGGCCCGCGCGAGGCGTTCAAACGGGACCGCCTCGTTCAGA
>JAMPXZ010000058.1 GCA_023700925.1 Oligoflexia bacterium
ACGGGCAGCGGGCTCACCAGCGACAAGGTAACGGCGTTTTCAATGGGTGCGGATGACTACATCGTCAAGCCGTTCGACCTCATCGAATTCCGGGCGAGAGTGACCTCCAAACTGGAGAAGGTCCGGAAAGATGGACTGGCAGATCAGACGTTTCTGGCCGAAAATCTCGTCTTCGACCTGAGCACGCAAAGAGCCTACGACAACTCCGGACCCCCCGTCGCCGGAACCAACGGACAAGACCTGCATCTCACGATGACGGAGTTCAGGCTACTTCATCACCTGGCACGGCAACCGAATCACGTCTTCTCAAGAGGACAGCTGCTCGATGCTGTCTGGGGGCGGGAAGTCCACGTCTTTGACAGAACGGTCGATGCTCACATCTGCACACTACGCCGAAAAATGTCAAAGCAAGCCATCCTCGTCGAGTCCGTCACTGGGCTGGGATACCGCTTCAAACCTAAGACAAACGCACTCTTGCCTTACGCAAAGGCCGATTAGTGCTCCTCGGCCGCCTCATCACTACCTGCAGGACCTGGACAAGCGCGCTTCCTTGGTTAGTCCTGGCCCTGTCCGCGGGACTCACGACAGCCGGATGGCTATCCGCCCTGAGCCATTCCGACCAGATGAATCTGGACTTCTTCGATTCCCTGGTGACTCGGGAATCGGCCACACTAGGACAACGCCTGCTGATCTCTGAAGACCTGCTCACGGGTGCGGCCTCCTTTCTCAAGGGCAGCGACCGCATGGACGCGACGGCCTGGAAGAACTACGTGACAAGCCTGCTACTGCCGGAGCGGTACCCGGGACTCCTCGGCATGGGTTATGCCGAAGTTGCTCGAACAGGCCTTGAGAAGGACCGTCTCCTCACGAAGTTTTTCGCGCCAACCGCCACGGGCTGGCAGCTGAGCGACTTCGATGCCAGCGTGCTTGCCGCCGCCGAGAAGGCCCGCGACTCAGGCCGCCCATCCCTCAGCCGGAAGACCCGGTTGTTTGCGAACCACGACGAGATATTCGGAGTATACCTGTATATCGCAATCTACAAGAGGAGCATGCCGGTCGGAACCGTCAAGGCCAGGCGCACCGCCCTCCAGGGATGGGTCTTCATGCCTCTCCATATCGGACAGATCCTGAAGACCATGAGATCGTCGCATGACAGTGACCAGTTCACCTTGGACCTGTTCGATGGGCAACCCCTACCCGAACGGGTGCTGTCCCTCGGAGGTGCCACAAATGAGTCAAGGAAACTCGGAATGGCCCGCTGGTCCAAGACCGTACGCATTACGCCCTTTGACGCGGATTGGACTATACGCGCTACATCCCTACCTCACTTCAAGCCGGTACGGGCCAATAACGATCCGACAAGAATCCTTTGGGGTGGCTCGCTATTCAGCATTCTCCTCATGGGTCTGATCATCTCCCTGCTCCATACGCGAAATCGCGCGCTCAAAGAAGCCGTGAGCAGCTCATTGGCCCTCGTGAAAAACAAGAATATCGCCCAGACCTCCTCGCGGATCAAATCCGAGTTCCTGGCGAATATGAGTCATGAGATCAGGACACCGCTATTCGCCATATCCGGAATGCTTGATCTATTGCTCGACACCCCCCTTACCGCTGACCAGAGGCACTACTCGTTGACCTGCAAACAAGCCATCGAGACCCTGAGCTACTTGATCAATGACATCTTGGATCTCTCCAGAGTGGAGGCCGGAAAGCTCGAAATCGAAGCGATACCTTTCGACCTTCATCGCCTCTTAAACGATACCTGCGCCAGTACGAAAGCAGCCGCCGTCCGCAAGGGGCTTGGATTCTCACTGGACCTCCAGCCCGGGCTGCCAATTCACCTCGAGGGCGATCCGACGAGATTAAGACAGATTGTCGCCAACTTACTGAGTAATGCGCTGAAGTTCACTACAAAAGGGGCCATTTCCGTTAGGGCCAAATTGGAATCCGCGGGCAGCCCCCTGGTCGGCATCAGGATAGAAGTCACCGATAGCGGCATTGGCGTCCCCAGTGAAACCGTTGAAACGCTTTTCACCGCCTATTCACAAGCCAGCGTTACCGTGAACCGCGAGTATGGTGGGACCGGTTTGGGTTTATTTATCAGCAAGGGACTTGTCACACTCATGCGTGGTTCGATCGGCATACAGAGCCGGATCGAAGGGGGGTCGACCTTCTGGATCAGTATTCCGTTCAAGAAATGCTCGCAATGGGATCCCCCCGTATCCTCTCCCCCTCTGCCCCGTTCATTCCCGACAGTCAGCCCAAAGCATGTGCTTGTGGTCGAAGACAATCTCATTAACCAGGAGGTTTCGACGAAGATAATCGAGAAAATGGGCCATCGCGTCGACTGCGTGGATGACGGCGATCAGGTGCTCGGACAGCTGGAACTCGCGGAATATGGCCTTGTAGTCATGGATTGTCAGATGCACCGGATGAATGGCTACGAAGCCGCAAGACTCATTCGGAGCCACGCGAACCCGATGATCCGGGCCATCCCGATCATTGCCTTGACAGCCAACGTAAGCATGGAAGAGCGCGAGACCTGCCTGCAAAGCGGGATGGACGACTATATATCAAAGCCGATCAATCGAGAACTATTCGAGACCATGGTTCAGAGGCATCTTTTTCGCATGGCGAACACGACACCCGATCTGCCGCCCGCGGACGAGAGCCCCGCAAAAGTCGGAAAAATCGACAAGTCAACGCTATACAAGCTTAACTGTCTCGATCAACCAGGAGACCGGCCAATGGCCGTCAAGTGTTTCGAGCTGTTCCTGATAATGGCTCCCGAGACGCTTTCAGAAATGCAACAAGCCTTATCGGTGAACGATCCTATCCGTCTCAGAAGCATGGCGCACTCCCTTAAGTCAAGCAGTGCGACCCTGGGCGCCCATGACATGATGAGCCTCTGTCTTCAGCTTGAGCAGATCCCGTGCATTTCCGTTACCCCGGCGCATCGGCGCTTGCTGAATCAGCTGATCCTAGAATACGGCCTGGCGACCGAAGAGCTGCGCACTCTCCTTATCGCCTAGGAGCCCGAGTCCGTCTCATCAAGAAGGCTTCTTAAGATCGTCATCCTCAGCCAACACCCGAGTCGTAGGGTCGCCCGCATGACAATCATACTGAGATGCACCTACACGTTATGGATTTGGCTGACCGTCAGCTATCTGGCCGTCAGCGCGTCCCGCAAGCAGGAAAACGAACGTGAAGTGACTTCGGCACTCACGGCGCAGAATAGTCGTGCCCGATGACACGCACCAGACTCGCCTCCGGCCTATGGCATTTACTGCGCACGCTTCGCGACTACCAACTCCGAGCCGGCCGCGGATTGCGCCGTTTTGCCTTCGGGGGGGCACGCGCCGCCAACCCTCGTGCGAGACGTCGGCGTCTCCGCGTGCTGAACTGAAGGCCCTCGTGAAGAAACCTTACTACTGGCCTCATCTCCGCCTCATGCCCCGTGTGCTAATTACCACTTGAAGCAGACAAAACAACTATCAAGGAGATTCAAAATGAGACTCGAACCCTTCGGCGAAATCCTCTCGAAACAGATCAGAATCAGTAACGGCTTTAAACTCTGGGTCCAGGAACAGATCCGTGCCTGGGCCGGCGATCAGCCGGAGGACAAGGACAATCCGGAATTTCATTACTTCTTGAACGTCAAACGCTTGAGGAATGGGAACAAGCGTCCGCAGTTCGAATGCGACCTTCAGCTTCTCACTCACGACCATATCCTGACGTCTATCCGAGGCGGTGCTTCTCCGAGACGCGCCTTCAGATACTGCCTGAACTCCCTTCACGAGGCCGCCTGATGTCGATTACTTCTATCTTAAGAAAGGCAATGTGCCTCACGGCGGTCTGGTCTTACCCGATGCTCGTCTTGGCCTATCCGGAGCTCCAGGTTTCCCAAGCCGTGGAAATTGGATCAGCGACCGCGGAGAGCCACGTCGATATCGAACGGTCCGGAGACACGCTCCTCACCGTCAGGGCGCAACTTCGATTCGGCAACGCGTGCTTGGTGCCTGACGTTCTCTTTAAGGAAAAGAGGATCACGCGAGGGCTCCTTCAGATCTGGATTCGTGGAGTGAGCGATCGAAGCATGCTCTGCCCCATGATTTACTCACCCGTAGAGCTCAACGTACTGGTTGACAATGAATATTGGAGCAATAACGAGCCCCTGCGCATCGAGGTAAACGGAAAGGAAGTCGAAATCCTGCCCGGCAAGGGTGAAGCTACCTGAAATAGCGTTTTCTGGCCGAGCGTACCTCGCCGCTCCGACGGACCTCAGGCAACGCGTGCCCACCCCCCAAGACTCCCGCGAAGAGATCTCCGTTCCGCTCAACCCTTCTGAGGACTTCATGCGCCTCGAACCTGAGCGGCTCCTCGCGGTGAGCGCGCGCGGCCGTCTCGACCTCGCTCCAAAAAAGCGGGGTCGTGACGGCAGGCACGCTCATCGCCCGGAGGGGGTACACGCAGACCGTGGTTTTGCTCTCGTCGTTCTGAGCCCAGTCGATCAGAACCTTGCCCGCGCGCAGGCGCTTGGGATATCGGCTGATCACGAGCTCGGGCCAACGACCTTCGAACTCCTCGGCAAGAGCTCGCGAAAACGCCTTGGTCTCGCCGAAATCGGCGGCCGCTACGGGACAATACAGCTGCAGGCCCTTGCTGCCTGAGGTTTTCGCATAGCTCTCGAGCCCCGCATCCGCGAGGCGCTCCCGCAGCTTGAGCGCCACCTCGCAGCACTCCCTCATCGCCGCTCCGGGGCCGGGGTCCAGATCAAACACCAAAAGCGTCGGGGCCTCGACCCGCGGCGCGAGCGCGAGCGAGGTATGAAGTTCCAGGCACGCGAGATTCGCGATCCAGAGAAGCCCGGCCACGTCCGTGATCTCGCAGAACGCCAGATCCTCGCGGACGCGGATCGTGCGCAGCCACTTCGGGCGAAAATGCGGGCAGCGTTTCTCAAAAAACGACTCCCCTTCCACGCCCTCGGGAAAACGCTTCAAGGTCAGCGCCCGGCCCTTCAGGTGCGGTAGGAGCACCGGCGCGATGCGCGAATAATAGCGCAATACCTCTCTTTTGGTGAAGCCGGCAGCGGGATAGAGCACCTTCTCCAGATTGCTGAGCTCGAGAACCTTCCCGCCCACGCGCACGTAAGTCGATCCGGGCATCCCGAGGATAGCATGCAAAGGCCGGGCAGCGGCCGCTCCGCCGGCCAGCAGTATCCCGCGCCAGCAGGCGAGGATAAGCCCTCCGTCTGGCCGTCGCCCGCGCACTCGCTGACCGCTGCGCGCTCCTGCGGAATGGCCGTTGCAACCGTAGCGCTCGTTCATGGCACGATCCTCCTCCGCTCCATCGCCGCGCAAAACGTCTCACCCCGCGGGCAACAAAAAAACCGAACGCCGGCTCCACGCCGTGGAGTCCACGCCCAGACCCGGAGGCGTTGGCGAGCTCCTGAGCGGTAAAGTCTCCGCCAAGCCCAAGCGCGCAAAAAAAGGCGGTAGGAAACGCCTCGTCGAGGCCGTCCCCGAGGCGCTCAACGGCCTGGTCGAGGTCTATGTCGCCGGACGCAAGATCGAGCGGGAAATCAGCTTCAAACTGCGCTTCGCCGAGCAGAGGGTGAAAGACTACTGTGTTCGCCGCTTCGCGGAGATCTACGCCTCGACCGGCGAGCGGCCCTCGAGCATCGACTACCAGGGCGAGCGCTCGCAGTTCACCTTCGTGCAGACCAAGCGAACGACCCTGACCGCCGAAAAGGTCGAGGCGCTTCGCTCGCTCTCGATCCCGATCGACGATTACACGGAGCTGCGCGGCCTGCGCGTGAACTACGAGGCCATCCGCCGCCATAAGCTCGAAGGCTCCCTTCGCAAAGCGCTCGAGGAGATGGGGGTAAAGCCCGAGGTTCTCGAGGAGACCTTCGAGCCCGTCGTGCAGCTCAAGGACTCGTTTTTCACGCTCCTGGACAACATCGTGACCAAGTCCCTCGAAAAGGGCGAGGAACTCTCAGACAAAATGAAAGAGGTGCTCGCGATCCTCCAGCCGGCGAACCAGGTGAGAAATGCCGACCTCCCTTCGCTGAGCGCCAACGAGTGCTTTGACCTCATTCACGCCGCGGAGATCAGCGTCCCGGACGTCGAAAGCGAGCTCGATGTCGCCTGAGCCGGAGTCCCACGAGCTCCGCGCCACCGGTGACGGGTCCCGTGACGCCCGTGCCCTGCCGGGGGTCCCCTACCGGGCGTTCCGCCCGCTTTATCCGCCCCGGCCCGAGGCGCGGGTTTCGCCCGCGAGCCTACCCAGACTTCGTGGCTTCATCATCCAGCTCAAGTACGACGATATCCGTACCGTGGTGTACTTCCACCCCGATTCGAAGATCACCTTGCTCACCCGTCAACGCGAGGCGCTCGCCAGCTACGCCATGACGGACGCCATGAGGGCTTCCCTGCATTCCCTCCGCCTTCCGAAAAACGAATTTCACGTCCTCGACGGCGGGCTCCTGAGGCAAAGCTCCCGTCGCGACCGCCTGGTCCTCTGGGACATTCTGGTCTACCGGAGCCGTTACCTCGTGGGCTCGACCTACCGCGCCCGCTTCGAGCTGCTCCACGCGCTCGCGGGCCACCCCAGGCAACACGAAACCGAAACCGGCCACCGGCTCGCTCTTCGGATCGCGCCCTCACTGTGGCTCGCCGAGGACCTGAGCGGCGCGGGTGACCCGTTGAAGCTCTTCAAATGGGCCGCGAGCCTCGACGGCATCGAGGGCTTCGTGCTTAAAGACCCCAATGGCAAGCTCGAGCGCGGGCTGCACGAACGCAATAACGGCTCCTGGCAGCTTCGCGTGCGCAAACCCTCGGCTAACTATCTCTTTTGACTCAACCGACGGATTCCGGCTTCTTCTCACCAGCGGGCGCAGCGGCTGGCGTAGCCGGTGCGGCTGGAGCGGGCGCTGAGGGCGCGGGAGCGGATGCCACCGCCGGCTTCTCGGCCGCCGGCTTTTCGACCTGCGGAACGGGCTCCTGCCCCATCCGGTGCAGGATGTGCGTGGGGCAACCCACTGCGCAGGCTTCGCCACACGAAGGTCCGTAAGCGATGCAAAGCTCGTGGTTGATCACGATCGTCTTGCCGTCCCAGGAGATCGCCTTGGCCGGGCACTCTTTCACGCACTTGCGGCAGATGATGCAGCCTACGAGGCAGGTCGGACGGACGACCGGGCGATTATCGCGCGCGACGCACGAGAGCTTCACCCGATGGTTGCGAGGATAGAGCTCGAGAATACTCTTCGGGCAGGTGCTCACGCAAACGCCGCAGCCGGTGCACTTGGTCTCATTGACGCTCGCGATGCCAAGATCCGGGCTCATATGAATCGCATCAAAGGGGCAGGCCCTCTCGCAGTCGGCAAGGCCCAGGCAGCCGTTCTTGCAGGCCTTGGGGCCGCCGAACGCCAGGATCGCGGCGCTGCAGGAGTGGATTCCCTCGTACTCCGCCTGCTTTTTCGCCACCGCGGTGGTGCCATAGCAGCGAAGCACGGCAACCTGCGGATTAAGAGCGCCCATCTCCTTCTGGGTCAGCTTGGCGAGTACCTCGGCGACTCCGGCGCCACCGGGCGAGCAAAGCGTGGGTTTCACCTCGGGCTTTTCGACCACCGCTTCGGCATACCCCTGGCAACCCGCGAAGCCGCAGGCCCCGCAGTTGGCCGAAGGAAGATTGTCCCGGACCTGGTCGATGAGCGGATCCACCGCGACGTGGAACTTCTTCGCCGTCGCGGCCAGCGCCACGCCGAAGATCAATCCCATCACGGTAAAGACGGCCACTCCCCAAATCGCGATCTGTATGAATTCCATCTTCAAGCTCCCCGCTCGCGACAGCCCGCTAAAAGAACAGTTTCAACCCGGAAAAGCCCAGGAAGCTCAGGGCAAACAGCCCCGCGATGATGAACGCCACCGGCAGCCCCCTGAACACGGGAGGCACCGGCGCCAGCTCTACCTTCTCGCGCGCGCAGCTCATCAAGAAGAGCGCGAGTGCGAAGCCCAGGCCGGCTCCCATCGAGAGCGAGATCGACTCGACGAACCCGGCGTGCTTGCTCGCGTTCAGGAGCGGCACGGCGAGGATGATGCAGTTCGTGGTAATCAGCACCAGGTAGATCCCGAACTTGCGATGCAGTGTCGGACGGATCTTCCTCAAGATGCTGTCGGACGCCTGTACCAGGCACGCCACCACGCCGATGAACGCGATGATCTGCAGGAACTCGAGCTTCAGCGGGGCCAGGGCGAAATGATGGAAGAGCCAGGAGATCAGCCCGCTCAGGAACGCCACGACCGTGAACGTCACGCCCATTCCGATAGCCGTGTCCTTCTTGCGGGTCACCCCGAAGAAGACGCAAAGCCCAAGATACCGAGTGAAGACGAAGTTATTGATCAGCGCCGCCGAGAGGATCGTCGAGATCATCAGCGTCGTGATCGAGGGCCCGATCGCCCAGGTCTTGCCGAGCTCCCGGGCGCTCAGCAGGTAATGAGCCTCGGCGTCGAGCTTATCCGCGACCGTGATGACCGTCGCCCCCTCCGCGTCCGCGGACGGAGCCACGGCGACCACGGGGATCTGGATATCGGCCTCGTCCTGCTGGACGAGCTTCAACGTGTGCATCGGAACCCGCGTGAGGTCCGAGTCCACCAGAATCTGGGTTTTTGACAGCAGCTTGGCGTTATCCATGTCCACCTGACGCCTTCGGAAGGGTGTTCCCGCGCAGCAGGTCGACCCAGTTGAACAGAGCCATGATCAAACCGATGGTGAAGAAGCCCCCCGCCGGCAGTACCAACAGGAAGAGCGGCTGGAAATGCACGAGCGGATAGCCGAAGAAACTTCCGTTGCCCAGCAGCTCGCGGAACGCGCCCGCCAGGAGCATCGCCAGGAGGAACCCGAGACCCATCCCCACTCCGTCGAAAGTCGACGGCAGCACGGGATTCTTGGCCGCGAAGAGCTCCATGCGCGAGATGATGATCGCGAAGGCGACGATCAGCTTCACGTACAGGCCGACCTTCTCGTACGTCGACGGGAAGTAGGCCGCGAGCAGCATATCCATCACCGTCACCCAAAGCGCGATGATGATCGTGTAAACCGGAATGCGGATCTTCGGGTTGATCCACTTCTTGAAGATCGACGCCGTCATGCTCGACAGGACCTGAACGAAGAAGACGGCGATGCCGAGCATCAGTCCGTTCTCGACGGCCGTGGTCACCGCGACCGCCGGGCAAAGACTCAGCGCCAGGCGAAAGACCGGATTCTCCGAAAAGAGTCCCCGCGTCAACAGCACGGAGACGGTAGGCGGAGTCACGCTCATAGGGCCCCCTTCAGAAGCTCAAGACGCTTCCGGAAATTGGCGATGGTTTTCTGCACGCCGGTGGTGACCGCCTGGCTGCTGATCGTCGAGCCCGTGATGGCGTAGATCACCTTGTGACGACCCAGCTCCTCGCGATGCTGCGGAAGCCAGGCCGACAGCGGCGTCGGGCCGAGGCTTTCGAGGGCGGCCTTCCACTCGGCCACCAGCGGGTCCTTGACCACCTGGATGCCCTGCACCTCGTCGGCGCTGCGGCCGGCGAACTGATTCTTGAAGTAACGTTTGACGATCTCGCCGCCGAGGCCCGGATCCTCCTCGTGCTCGAGGATCTCCACGCCGCGCAGGTTCATCTGCCCGTCCATCGCGACGAAGAAGCGGACCTTGGCCTTGTAGCCGGTGGTCACGCCCTCGACGACGTAGCCGAGGACCTGCTCGCCCTGCTTGCCGACGAAGAAACGCCCGACGTACCGCGAAGGCTGGCGCGCCCTCGCCCATTCGTCCCGCTTCTGCTCATCCAGCCCCTCCGGCACCGGCTCGCGCGTCTTCTCGATGCCGTTCTCGTCGAGACCGATAAGGAACTTAGGCGTGAGATACACCGCGCGCAGATCGTTCGTGAGGTACCGCCGGATCTCCTCGATGCGGCCGGTCTCGGGCACCTCGAGAAGCGCGCGCAGCGTCGCCGCCTCCCGGGCCTTGCCGTTCCGGAGCTTGGCTGGCTCGGTGAAGGAGTAAAGTCCTCCCAGGAGCGCCGCGGAGATCAGACAGACGATCGTGAGCCCGATGGTGATCTTCACCAGGTCGCGGCCCGAAGGCGGAGGGCTCAGGTTTTTCGGTTTGCAGCCTTGGCAACCGCTCATGACGGAACCCCCATGGTCGAAACACGCTTGGGCCGGAACCAGTCGTTCAGCGCCGGCACCACGATGTTCATCAGAAGAATGGCGTAGCAGATACCCTCGGGATAACCGCCATAAAGACGAATGAGCCCGGTCAGAAGGCCAATACCGACGCCGAAGACGATCTGCCCTTTCGGCGTGGACGGGCTCGTGACGTAATCAGTGGCCATGAAGAAGGCCCCGAGCCAGACGCCGCCCGAGAAAAGGTGGAGCAACGGCGCGGTCGAAAGCAGCGACACCAGCCCCAAACCCGCGAAGATGCTGAGCGGGATCCACAGCTTGATGATCCCGCGAAGCAGCAGAAAAGCCGCCCCGAGCAGGATGCACAGGACCGAGACCTCGCCGATCGAGCCGGGCCGGAGGCCCAGCGCCAGACGCCAAAGGTAATCGTACTCCCCGCCGCCCTGATAGAAGCTCGCGAGCGCGGCCTCAAAGCCTTTTTCCTTGAGGATCGCCAGCGGCGTCGCTGTCGTGAGCGCGTCCGGCGGAAAGAAGTTACCGAGCTGTGGCGGAATCCACTTGGTCGTCATGGCCACGGGGAACGACGCCATCATCATCGCGCGCCCGATCAGCGCGACGTTGAAGATATTGTGCCCAAGCCCGCCGAAAACGCCCTTGGTCAGGGTGATCGCGAGAAAACCGCCGATCGTCGCCATCCACGGAGAGAGCCCCGGGGGCAGCGTGAAGGCCAGGAGCATCCCGCTGCAGACCGCGGTGCCGTCCGTAAGCGTGGTCCGCCGCTTCTGGAGCAGGCAGAAGAGCTGCTCCCCGGCGACGCAGCCCAGGACTGCGGCCAGCGTGATCAGCAAAGGCCTCACGCCGAAGACCCCGACCGCCCAGATGAGCGCCGGCAGAAGCGCGAGATTCACCTGCCACATGATGGACGAGGTGCTCTCGCCCGAGCGGACGTGAGGACCATAGGAAAGATGAAGCGTACCGGCGGAGGGACCGCCACCTACACCGCTATTTGCCATGAGCGGCCTCCTTCAGTCGCTGATCGCGACGATACGCGGTCTTGGCGACCTGGATGAACTGGACCAGAGGTCTCTTCGAGGGACAGGCGTACGAGCAGCAACCGCACTCGAAGCATTCGTGCGTCCCGTGCTCGGCGGTATCCAGCGGATGACCGGCCTCGACGAGAATCGAGATGCGATTGGGCTCGAGCCCGAGCGGACAGGCCTCGAGGCACCGGGCGCACATGACGCAGGCCTGGAAGTCGCCGAGATAGGTTTCCGCCTTGGTGAGAAAAAGGAACCCGCCGTTGCCTTTGATCAGCGGGATCTCGATGGTCGGCACCGTCCGACCCATCATCGGCCCGCCGGCCACGATCTTCACCACGGTGTCCTTCATGCCGCCGCACGCGGCGACGAGGGTCGCGAGCCCCGTACCCAGCGGTACGCGCAGGTTCTTGGGCTGATTCAGGCCCATTCCCGACATCGTCACGATGCGATCGAGGAGCGGCCGCTTGTAGCGGATCGCCTCATGGCAGGCGACCGCCGTGGCGACGTTCTGCACGACGACACCGACGTCCATCGGGAGCTTCCTCGCCGGGACGTTGCGGCCGGTGAGCGCCTGGATGAGCTGTTTTTCGGAGCCTTGCGGATAGCGGGTACGCGCCACGCGCACCTCGAACTTCACCGGCGCGAGCGAGGAATGCAGCTCCCCGATCTTGCGCTCGAGCAGCTCAGCTGCGTCTTGCTTGTTGTCCTCGATGCCGATGAGGCAGCGGTTGACGCCAATGACCCGGGCCATGAGCCAAGCCCCGAGCAGCATCTGCTCGGGATACTCCAGCATCATCCGGTGATCGCTCGTCAGATACGGCTCGCATTCGGCGCCGTTGATGATGAGCGTATCCACCTTGTGCCCCGCGGGCAGCGTCAGCTTGCGGTACGTCGGGAACGCGGCGCCGCCGAGGCCCACGATGCCGGCCTCGCGGATCCGCGAGAGCATGTCGGCGGCCGGAAGCTCGCGCCACGCGGTATCCTCCGGAAATTCGACCTCCTGGAAGGGATTCTCCCCCGCCTCGATGACGATGGCCTGGCCTTCCACCGAGTTCGGATGAGGCGCACGCCCGATGTTGGCGACCTTGCCGGCGATCGAGGCGTGAACCGGAACGCCGCTGCCGACGGCCGACGCCACGAGCTGTCCCCGCAGCACGACATCGCCCTTCTTGACCACCGGATTGGCGGCCTCGCCGATGTGCTGCTGCAGGTGGAGCTGGACCTGCTTAGGGGCGGCCAGCTGCTCGATCGGAGTCTGACAGGTCAGCTCCTTGAACTCGGCAGGATGGACGCCGCCCTTGAAGAAGGTCGCGACGGATTTTCCAAGAACAGTCGAAAGTGAAAGCGACATGACCCCTCATCCGAAGAAGTGGAACTGGACGCCCTCGCCACCGAAGGCGGCTTCCGCGTCCCGTTGACCCAGGATATAGGCCGCCGTGCTGAGCGCGTCCGAACGCGTCCCGGTCCGAGCAACCGCCGTGCAGCTGAGCCAGTCACGCCGCGGCTTGCCGGTGACGGCATCGAAGATGTGCCCGATCTCACGGGAGCCGATCCGGACCTTCGTCTGGTCGACGCCACTCGTGGCGACCGCCTGGTCGCGGAGCACAAGGGTCTTGAGCGGAGCGCGGGCTTCGCCGCGCGGGTCGCGGATACCCACGGTCCAGCCGGCGCGCGGGTCCGTATCTTCGTGCGGCGCGCCCATGGCATAGAGGTTACCGCCGGCGTCGATGAGCGCGGAGGAGATGCCGCGCCTCTGCAGCACCGCGGCCGCGCGTTCGACCGCGTAGCCCTTGCCGATGGAACCCAGATCGATCGCCGATCCGCGCCGGGCGAGACCGACCGTGCCGGCCACCCGATCGACCTGCACGTGGCGGTAGCCCACGGAGTCCAGCGCGCGGGCGATCTCGGCGTCGCGCGGCGTTTCGACCGGGGCCGCGCCGTAAAAGCCGAAGAGCCGCATGACCGGAAGAATCGTCACGTCGTAGCGCCCTTGGGTGAGACGCGAGTGCTCGATCGCGGTGCCAAGCACCTCGATCAGCCGAGGGTCCACCTTGACCGCCTCCTGGCCCGCGGCGCGGTTGATCGCCGAGACCTGGGACGAAGCCTGGTGAATGGACATGAGCTGGTCGATCTTCCTGACCTCGGCGAAGGCCTCGCTCATCGCCGAGAAGGCCTGCTCCTCATCGGTGGAGAAAAGAGTGATCGAAACCCAGGTTCCCATCGCGCTATGTCGCTGGGAATACAACCTGGGCATGCCAGTCTTTCCGTTTTTCAGGCCTTTTCCAACCTGAAAAGCAGAAAGCCCGAGCGCCGCGCCGGCGCCTCCGAGAAAAAGTTTCTTCAAAAAGACTCGCCGGCCTTCGTGACTCGCATTGTTCTGTTGCATGCGAATGAATTTGTTGCGATTCGCCTTGAGTTTCAAGGAAAAAGACGCAAATCAACCCGGAGGCGGACTCGCACCCCGTGCGGGCCAAAATTTCCCATGCACTCAGTCGCCGGCGTTTCTCAGGATCCAGGCCGAGAGGTCCTGGAAGACCTTTTCCTTACCAACCTCGTTGAGCGCCTCGTGGAAGAATCCGGGATACGTCTTGAGCTGCTTGTCCTCATGCTTGAGACCGTGAAAAAACGCCGTGGCGGCGGCCGCATCGGTGATCCGGTCCTCGGCGGGAATCAGCAGCAGCAGCGGCTGCGCAAGGCCCGAGTCCTTCTTTCTCGTCTTGTCGATCGTCGCGACCATCTCGCTGAAAAGCCGCGGGGTGATCTTCTTGTGCACGAGGCGATCGGCGACATAAGCCTCCGAAACCGCGGGATCATGCGTGAGATCGCCGGGTTCAAGCTCGTTGAGGAGCTGCAGCGAGCCCCAGAGCTTCGAGAGCGTGACGGCGGCCATCTTCTTGACGAAAGGCACCTCCACGCGAATCCCGAGGAGCGGGGCCGAAAGAATCAAGGAGCGAACCGGAAGCTCCGGCTCGTTCAGCAGCGTCCGGAGCGCGATGAGCCCACCCAAGCTATGTCCGAGAACATGGATCTCCGCGCCGCCGCTACCATAACGTTCAGCCACGCGACGGATCGCGAGCCCCAGGTCATCGCAGTACGAGTCGAACCGATCGACGTGGCCCCGGAGCCCCTCGGAGCGCCCATGACCGCGATGATCGACGCAGAATACGGCGTCCACCGCGCCGGCCAGAAAATGCGGCAGATGCAGGTACCGGCCTCCATGCTCACCCAGCCCATGCGACACGACGAGCACGCGTGGCGGACGGGTCAGCGGTTTCTGAAGCGGCGCCGCGTGGAGAACGGAGAAAAGCTTCACCTTTCCGTCCCGGCTCGCAAAGGTATCGGTTTCAGAAACCCAGCCGGGCGGAAGCCCGGGAAAGCCGCGAGGCTGCAAGTTGCCCTGATAGATCCGCTGGCCCTCAGTCGTTGGATCGGATGTAGGCTTCGATTGCCCTTCTTGCACTGTCTCCGAGTCGGTCGAACCTGAAACTGAAGCCACGTCCATCCTCCAAAATCCTTACGATCACGCCTTCCGCCACGAAGGGAGTGATCCGGGTTTTCTTGTCGTCACCGGTGGAGCTCACATTGAGCTTCACCCGACTGCCCACGGGGCCGGGCACCTTGTCAGTCAGTACCTGAAGGCCACCCACGCTGATATCACGGCAGACGCCGACAACCAGAGCGTTTTCGCTCGCCATCAGAATCTTGGCAACCAAGGGGCGTCGCGGCTCCTGCCGGCTTTCCTTCCCCACCGTTCGCTCGACGCGGATGCCCTGGCCGCCGGTCAGCGGCTCGGCTTTGGAGATGGTGGGCTTGCGAGCTGGCGGCGTCTTGCGGAACTCGGCGACCTCTTCAAGACGCTTCCAGCTGTCCATCCCGTCTCGCCAGGCGAACACCTTGCCGTTCACCTTTCCGATCGCGATGAAGCGGCTCACCTCTAGCTCAGAAAACGGACCAAACTGCGAGTCGTTGTAATGAAGGAACCACACCCGCTCGTCGAAGGTGGCCTCGCTCGTCGTCTCCTCCGGCTCCAAGGCCGGGGGACGCCTGGTCCGCGTGGCAGCTTTCACCGCGGGCTTTGCGGGCTCCTTCACGGCTGCGGTGGCGGCAGCGCTGTCCTTGACGGCTTCCTTCACTTCCTTCTGGATATTCTTCGGAGGAAGCTGCGGCACCGCGCCCTGGAATACCTTGAGATCGCAGATACGCTCCCAGCCCGCCTGCCCCGGTCGCCAGACGTAATGCGCGAGCGTGATCTCGCGATCGAGAACCTTTTTATAGACGTCGCGGGCACTCAGGGGCCCGATCCACTGCTCCCCTTCGGTGATGTACCACTCCGGACGATCATCCTTGAACTCTGGAAGCAGCGCGTTCCCTGTATTTTCCATGACTTGAATTTTAAGGGTAAGGCCGGGTGCTGCCAATAGGAAACTCTTCCAGCGATCCGTGCAAAGAACAGCTGCGGAATGCGGCTGAAAATGAGGCGTTCCGCTGCCTAAACTTTCTACACCCGTTAGTCCCCGATGCTGCCACGAGGGTCGTTTGAGCGAAGGAGTCCTTGCCGGACTTTAAATGTTTTTCAATGATTTCAACTGATTACACATAATCCCCTCTCTCAAGCCTCTCTGGCACCCCCCTTGCCTTAAGTAGCTGTAGGGAAGAGTGCGCCGGGACTGGCGCGCCACTCCCCTGAGAAGAGAGAGAGATTATGAAAAAGCGCAGTCAGAACAAAACGAAGAGACTTTTGACGACGGCTCTACTGGGCGCGACGGCCCTGCTTCTCGCCGGCTGCGGCAAGACGGCGTTCGTCGTCGCCTCGAACGAAGCTTACCAGCAGGCGCCGGGAGTCTTCACGATTCCCCCGAAGGTGGACATCCTGCTCGCGCAGGACGACAGCGGCTCGATCATGGAAGTCCATCAGGCCATGGCCCGGCAGATGCCGGAGTTCCTGACGCAGCTTCAGGCCAAGGGCTGGGATTATCATTTCACCTCGATCCCCCTCACCGCTCAGCGAGCCGTGAGCCAGATCATCGCTTCGCAACATGACGCCAACTGGGGCAGCGCCTGGCTGCCGACCTACCCCGGCGCAGTCTACAGCATGGATACGTATGGCACGATCGTCCCGCAGTTCTTCGCGAAGCCTGCGGACTATACCGGCTTCATCAGCTATGCGGACACGAGCAACAGCTTGGGCGGCCTCGAGCCCGGCTTCGCCCGGATCACGAGCGCCCTCACCAGCGGCGTAACGGGCACCGGCTTCCTCCGCGACGACGCGCTCCTCGTCGTGCTGGTCGTCGGCAACGGCAATGACACCTCGGGCGTCACCAAGTGCCTGCAGAACGGCTACATGGTCGACTACGAAAGCCTCGCGGTCGCCCCGAGCGGCTGTCGCATCGACGGCGTCCCGGTGAGCAACCCGGGTCCGACGCGCGCGTCCAGCCTTGCCTCGTACAAGGCACAGCTCCAGGTGCTCAAGCCGGTCGCCTCGCAGACGAAGTTCTACGCGGCCGTCTCGCCGGTCAATGGCACCTGCCTCGGCAGCGGCGCGTACCGCGGCGATCGCTACCTGACGATGGCGACCCAGACCGGCGGCGAGAGCTACAACATCTGCTCGCAGTCGGCTTCGGGCGTACTCACCTCGCTCTCCCAGAGTCTCTCGGCGCAGAAGCTCTTGCTGCGGACGCGCTACCTGTTCATCGACCGCGATCCTGACCTCAGCACTGTTGTCGTGACCAAGTACGTGGGCGGCGACCCCGCGCGGGCCGTGACGATCCCGCAGGATGCCGCGAACGGCTGGACCTTCCTCGGCTATCGCGAAAACCTGCACGCCATCGAGTACCCGGTCCCGATGAACCTGACCACGGGTTACGCCATCGAGCTTCACGGCTCCGCGAAGCTCGTCGGCAACGATACCGCCAGCGTCACGTTCAAGCACAAGGGCTGGCAGAACACGGCGCAGTGAGGCTGATTTCCATGAGGAAAAAGACCATGAAGTATCCCCTGATCGGAGATCTGCTTCCGCCGCTCATGCTGACACTGCTGCTCAGCGCTTTCATCGCGGGCCTGACGAGCGAGGCCCGGTCGGAGCCGGCGGCGAACGGGTGCCTTCCAGCGGTCGCGGACAGTGAAAGTTGCGAGTAATCCCGACTGCCGAAGAGATCAGAGCGATAGTCGATCGAGAGACCGAGGCCTGGAACTCCAAGAACGTCGATAAGCTCGTCTCCGTATTTCACGAGGAGATGGTCTGGCCGTGGCCGCCGACGCAGAATCATCATGATCCTATCGACTGGGTGCTGACCCAAGGCAAATTCGATGCGTTACGCTGGAAAAAAAAGCTGGCAAGAGCTCTTTGAGACTCATGAGCTCAATCACAACATTCGAACGATTCAAAAGATCGAAATCTCCAAGGATGAGGATAGCGCCTTTGCGGTTGTCGACATCGACACTCTCTGGCGGGACAAGCGCACCGGCAAGAAGACGAGCTGGAAGGGCCGGACTTGCAAAATTTACACTTTGACCAAGGACGGCTGGAAGATGATTCATCAGACAGGCGTGCTCGATTACTCCAGCCTGGCCAGATGAGCCAGCCGCCCTAGGCGACTGAGGCATCGCTCTGATACTACCGCCGCGGCGCCTCTTTGTGTCAGGGCCCCTGCGGCGCTTTCGATGTGCGGGGTCTGAGCGGCCCCGGCGCACGTGCCTTAGCCACGAACTTTCGCGACCAGATCCCCAGGCCTTCGAGCTCGTTCATGATGACGTAAAAGCTCACGTTCCTGAGTTCCCGGCCCCAGGTCACCACGCGCGAGTACGCGAGGGTGTCCCAGAACTTGCCTTTTTTCACACCCTTTTTCGCGCCTGTTACGGTGCGCGCGAGCGTGCCGGTCATGGCTCTGAGGTAAGCTTTGAAGCCGTCTTTATGCTTTGCCTTGATCACCAGGTGCAGGTGATTGCCCGCGTTGGCGAAGCGATAGACTTTCACGTGAAATTTGCGCGCGAGTGCGTACGTGAGGTGATTCACGCGCTTTTCATGCTTCGATTTCAAGAGCGACCACTCGCCTTTGGCTCGTTCGGACCTCAGGATCACGTGTAGCGGCAGGCGCGGGCTCATCGGGCGCGCGGTCTTGCGCCGACCTTCGCCGAGGCGGCCGCCGTGCTCGCGCCTGTTCAGCTCGCGAAACGTCGGCGTCTTCAGAAAGTCGAGCTGGCCGCGGCTGAGGCTGCGCTTTTTGCGGGGGCTTTTCGGCAGTTGGGAATCAGCTTTCACGTGAGACATGGCCTTCGGTGTGTTTATCGAAACTGCCGTGTAGGGTCAAGTCAAAAATTCTACGGAAATGCAGGGGCAATGTTATCCCAGAAGCAGGCGGCAGGCGGATTTAGATGACAAGTGCAACGCTGAGATATTGGAGATCTTGGGAGGCTTCTTAAAATGAACCTCCCAAGGAGTCAAATATCCGAGACATTTTCTTGGGCGATGA
>JAMPXZ010000059.1 GCA_023700925.1 Oligoflexia bacterium
ACGCCCACGCCCACGCCTACGCCCACGCCCACGCCCACGCCTACGCCCACGCCCACGCCTACGCCTACGCCTACGCCTACGCCTACGCCTACGCCCACGCCTACGCCGACCTCGAGCACTCGCGCCTATTCCATCGATGTGCTTCTATTCTACGGCGCCGGCGTGAACGCCTCGAACGCCGACACCTTGATCGAAATCATCCGCGCTCAGGGGCGCTCCTACCGCGTAGTCAGCTCTGTGCAGCTCAATGCCATGAGCCAGGCGGACATTAATGACCATGGAATCATCGTCTGGCCCGGCGGCAATGCCGATGAGGCGAGCGCCGCGCTTTATCCCGAGACGCGCCTTCGCGTTCGCAAGGCAGTCCGTGAGGCCGGCGTCAGCTACACGGGCTTTTGCGCGGGCGCGTGGATCGCGGTCGGCCCCGATCCGGGCTCGAGCACGCCGTGGTGGGGCCACGCGATCGTCACCGCGAATTACCTCAAGGAGTACAGCCCGGACGGCCTCAATCCCCCGACCGGCTACATGGTACCGGTCACGCTGGCCGGCGGCGCAACCCGCCAGCTCGTCTGGTGGCAGGGCCCTTATCTGCCGAACCTCGCCGGCGGTGTCATCGGCAGATACAAAGACGGCCTGCCGGCGATCGTTCAAGCTTGGGCGGGCAAAGGATTTGTCACGCTTTCCGGAGTTCATCCCGAGGCCCCGCAGAGCTGGCGCACGAGCGCGGGCCTCACCGACAGTGACGGACTCGATTACGAGCTCGCCTGGCAGCTCATCGAAGGCGCGCTCAGCCGCAAGCCTTTGACGACGCTCTAGCGCCAGGGGCAGCGCCGCAGCCACACGGCTACACCACCACGCAGCCGCGCAGCCACGCGGCTAAACCACGACGCAGCCACGCAGCCACACGGCTACACCACCACGCAGCCGCGCAGCCACGCGGTCGCGAGGCCCCTACTCCGCCGCGGCTTCAAAGAGTGTTTCCACCAGGCGGCCGAGCGGCTGAAGGTAACTCGTCGCCCCGCGTGCCGCCGAAGCCCAGTCGCGAGGCAGCGGGCGGGAGAGGTCCCACTCCGACGAGTCGCTCAGGTAACCGTCCATGACGGAGCGGGCGAGAGCGCCGCGCTCGGGAGCCCAGATGAAGTCGGGGTGACGTTTGCTGTGCCACTCGCCGCCGACGATTCGGCCCCAGCGATCGAGCTCCAGGTCATACCGATAGACCTCACTCATCGTGACGTCCTGGGACTCGTCATCCGAAAGCGAAACGCTGGGGAAAACCTCATATGAATAAGTGACGATCATCTGGATGCCCACCACCGAGCGCGCGTAAGGCGAGCGGAAAGCCGCGAAACGATCCTCCGCGAAATCCGCGAGTTTCACCTTGGCCTCCTCGAGGGTGTCCGCCTCCTCGCCCGTCGCGGGATTGAAATACTCGTACTGATACGCGAAAAGCGGGTGATTCCACACCTCGTCCTTCAGCTCCGCGTCGATCAGAAAAGCCTCGCGGCGCACGCCGAGCTGCTCGACCACGAGGCGGTGCCAGGTGGCCGGATTGGTATCAAGACAGATGGGGTCGACGGGACGCCCCACCGAATCCCGCTCGGGCTCATGCGCCTCGCAGCGCCCGCCGATGAAGCGGATCGGGAAATCCGCCTGCGCCCAAAGAAGCGCCGCATACGCCTTGAGATCCGAGGGACGAAGAACGAGCTGAGTCTTGCCGTCGACCGCGGTCACCGTCACGGAGTGGCGGGGCCTCGGGTAGGTGATCGACGCGGCCGCCCACCCCGTGCAGAAGCCGATCCACGTATCGACCTTGCCGTCGCGGGCGAGCCGCGCGCCATAATCCAGCATTCCGCGCGTCAGGTTGAAGTCGGGATTGCCGACGAGAAGATCGTATTTTTCGGCGGGCGAGAGCATCTCGGTAGGGCGGCTTCCCAAGCTCTTCAGGAGAAAAGCCGAGTAGTCGCTCCACTCGCCTTTCGAGGGAAGCTCGGGGTCGGCGTAACGTACCGCGATGCCGCCAGCGAAGACCGGCCAGTACGAATCCGACCAGGGCTGCCAGTGGAGGCGCGCGGACTCAAGACCCGCGTCGCGGATCTCCTCGAGCGTCTGGTGACGGAAGCTTTCCACGAACCGCTCGGCGCGATCCCAGTCATAAGGCGCGGAAAACGGCCGAAATTCCGCCCTCGCCAGTCTCGGGCCAAGGAGCCCGAGCAAAAAGCCCGCCGCCGCCAGAATCCATTCCACGCGTCTTTGCATGACTCTCCTAACCGCCGGCCAAGACCTCCAGCGTCGGGACGATCAACGGCTCGGGCCTCGCCATCAAGAACGGCTTCCCTCCCCGTGTCACCCCGATCCGCTGTCCCGCTTCGAGCCGGACCTCGTAACGTTCGCGCGCGAGCGCTCCCACGCGCAGCCCTGCAAACCGGAGTCCCGGCGCGCGCTCCACGCGAACCCGAACCTCCGAAGGCCGGCACTCGAGCTCCATCCGCGCATCGCTCCCGTCCGCCAGCCACTCGACTCCCTGAGGCTCGTCGATGAAGGGAACCTCCTGCAGCAATGAGCCCACGAGCCAGAGCCCGGTGCGCCGCGAGCCGTCGAGTCCGAGGGTGATGAACGCTTCCGCCGAAGTCCGGAAGGTAAGCCGCGTTCTCACCGGAGCGGATTCGAGAAAGGTACGGCCGAGCGGATCGATTCCGAAGGTCCACGTTTCCGCTTTTCCGTGAAAGCACAGCGCCCACTGCTGCCGGAGCAGGCCGGGCATGCTCGCGGAAAGGCCGGGCCAGAACCGCGTGGGCTGCGCGAGACGCTCCGGGTTGGACACCACCGCGCCTTCGGCGGGACGCGCCTCGAGGAGGAAGCGCTTTTTCGCGTCTTCCCAAAGAAGGAGGTCCGAAAAAGAAAACGGCAACGCGGGGGCGCCGAGGGCGGGCTGCGTTTGAAACTGCACGTGCAGGTGCGGGAACGGGGATCGCCCGGAGTTGCCGCAGAGGCCGAGGAGCTGGCCTTTCTGCACCGGCTGGCCCGGCACGACCCGCACCGAACCCTTCTTGAGATGGGCCAGGCACGAAAAGAAGCCGGGTGAGTGCTGAAGAATCACATGATTGCCCCAGTTGCGTTCGAGATTGATCCCGCCCACGGGATTGTCGGCGATCGCGCTCTCGCAGCTCCAGGTCGTGCCGTCCGCCGGCGCCAGCACGGGCATTCCGAACGCGAAGTAATCTTCGGCGGCGAGGCCCGCGCCGCGATGGAGTCCCCCACCTTGGCCGAGCGCCTGGAAGTCGAACGCGAAACGCCACGGCCCGACATGGGTATGCGCGCCATCGACTCCCTGGGAAACCTTCCATCGCCCCGCGAACGGCAGGCCGATCCGGAGCCGCTCGACCCGCGCGCGGCGCTGCTGCTCGCGCGCCTGATAAAGGTTGGCCTCGGGACTTCCCGCGAAAAGCCACGCCACGCGCGGGCCACGCGCCTCGGCGCCCCGAAGCCGGAGGCAGAGAAGAAGCCCCCAGACCACGAGGGTATAGGGCAGCGTCAACGGCAGGAGCTGCGCGGGCAGCACCGCCTCGCTGGCCGCGAGCAGCACAACCGAAAGCACCGCGCCGGCGCCGGCCAGAACGAAGCTGCTCCGACTCGGAACCACGAAGATGCCGCCCAAAGCCAGGGCCGAGAACATGGAGCTCAGCGCGAAGGCGTAGCCCTCGAGCAGCTCCGCGCGCAGCCCGATGAACTCATGAACGAGCTGCGCGCAGAGAAGCCCGAACGCCATGAGCAGCACCGAGACGCGCGAGTGCAGCAGCAGCCCCGCGGCGAGCAGGAGTCCCGTGACCGCGTCCGTTTGAAAGAGCGCCGCCGCGAGCCGTTGAAAAGGAAGCCAGAGCCATGCGGGCTCGAGCGCGGGCAGTAGCCCGACGAACCACGAAGAAGCCACGGGCGCCGGCCGAAGTCCGCCGAGGCTGAGCGCGGCCAGGACCGAGAGCCACGTCGCCAGCGTGAAAGGCGCGCTCAGCGCCGGCAGCCCGAAGTACTGCCCCAAGGCGTAGCCGAGCGCGGCGGTGAGCATCACGCAGAGCAGGCAGCCCATCGCCAGAAGAAGGAGCCCCGCCGGATCCAGCGCGAAAAGCGAGCCCAGCGCGAGGCCCAGCAGCACGCCGTTGTAGCCATGAATTCCCCTTCGAATACTTGCGCGATCAAGCCCCAGCGCGAGCGCCAGTGCGTTGGACAGAAGCGCGCCGAGCAGGCCCATAGCGCCGTGACGCGGATGCACGAAGCTCGCGAGCGCGACGCTCGCGCCGAGCCAACGGCTTTCGGCAAAGAGAATCTGGCTATAGCTGTGGAGGAGTGCGCTGCCCGCCTCGCCGATCAGTCTCGCAGCCACGGAGGAAGGACCTCCCTCTGCTGGAGATATTCCACCGTCTCGCGCTCCCGGATGAGGCTCACCTCCCCGTTCTCGCCGACCATCACGATGTTGGGACGAAGCGTGATGAACTGCAGCCACTGCGTGTTGTTGTAAGCGCCCACCGGCCGGATCAGGACGGGATCACCGCGCTCCAGCCGCGGCAGCCGAAGCTGCTCCCGGACCACGTCGATCTGCATGCAGAGCGGGCCGTAAAGCACCTGATCCTCGGGCGGGCCGCTTCTTTCGATCACCGGCAAGACCTCGTGGTCATACCAGAACGCGGTGAAAAGCAGGTTCACCCCGGCGTCGAGCACCACTCCGCGCTTGCCGTTGTTCAGGCGTTTGGTCGAGATGACCGTGGAAACGAGGCTCCCCGCCTCGTCCACCATCGCGCGGCCCGTTTCGAGAATGAGGAGCGGCGCCTCGGCGGGCGCAAAGCCCGCGAGCAGCGGCTCGCAGATCGCCTCGGCATACCGCTCGAACGAGGGCGTCAGATCCGCCGTCGAAAGATAGCTCCCACGCAGGCGATTTCTTGAAGCGAAGCCTCCGCCGAGGTCCAGGTACTCGAGCCGGACTCCGTACTTCGTCTTCATGGTTCCATGGAAGTCCACGAGCTTCACCGCCGCGGTCCGGTAGTGCTCCGGATCGTAGACGAAGGTACCCAGATGGGCATGGTAGCCGGCGACCGTGACGCGGCCGCTGGACTGCGCGCGCTCGATCGCCTCGGCGGCGGCGCCCGACTCGAGGTTGAACCCGTAGCGATCCCAGGACATCTGGGCGCCGAGGGACATGTTGAAGCGCAGCCCGATCTTGACCGTCCTGCCGAGTTCCCCCGCGATACGCTCGACGTCCTCGAGCTCATCGAAGCTGTCGATATTCACGATGGCCTCGTCCCCGAGCGCTCGTTTGAGGGACTCGTAGGGCTTGTACGGCCCGTTGAAGACGATCTGACGGCCGGGCACGCCGAGCGACCGCGCCATCTCGTACTCCATCATCGAGACGACCTCGGCCCACGAGCCCAGCCGCTGAAAGCTTCGGCAGATCGCCTTCAGGTAATTGGTCTTGTAGCTCCAGGCATGGCGAAAACGCGGATACCGGTGCGAAAAGGCGTCCTGCAGCTCGCGGTGCTTTTCCTTGAGCGTCCGCTCGGAGTAGATGAAAAGCGGCGAACCGTAACGCTCCCGCAGCTCGGTGATCGACACGCCGTCGATCCGGTCATGGGCCTTGCCGCCCAGCCCGAGGCCGAACTTATTGGTGACGCCGCCGACCTGCCGGGTCAGCGTTGGGCTTTCATAGCGCTTTTTCATAGTGCAGCTCTCCCGCGGTAAACAAAGTCGAAATGGATCCGAGCTCCGTGACGAGATTCGTCGTGTAGTTAGTGAAGACGACGCCGGCGCGCCCCCCCTTGCCGGGTGCCGGCCGCTCGCCGTTCAGAAGCTGGAGCAGGTGGTAAGGCAGGTTCGCCCCCGCCGCCTTGGCGAGGTAAACCCACGCCGGAAATCTCGGATTGAGCTCGATGATGTGAAGCTCCGAATCCTTCTTGGACTGAATGGCCTCGACTTCCATGGGGCCTTTCCATTTCAAGCCCGACACGATCCGGCGCGTGAACTCCAGGAGCTTCGGGTTATCGATGGTGACGCAGGCCCAGCCTTTGCGCTTGTCGGTCAACACGAGCTTTTTCATGCAGACGGCGTCCACGAGGCCGCCCTCCCCATCGCCCAGGGCGACGACGTTGAACTCCTCGCCGGCGATGAACTCCTGAAGGAGGATCGGATAGCCCCAGGTCGTGGCGATCCGCTGCACCAGCTGGCGCGCCTGCTCCCGGGTCCACGCGACATAGGCTTCGTAGAACGCGCCTTTCACGACCATGGGGAGCGTCGGCTCCGCGAGGATCGGACTGTCCGCCTCGTTCAGGATCCAGGTGCGCGGCGTCCGGACCCCGAGCTCGCGGGAGAACCGCGGCAAGTTCGTCTTCGAACGCATGCTGAACTGCTCCTGGGTCGGCAGCCAGACGCGGATTCCCATTTCGAGGAGATCCTTTTCGATCGCGATGAAGTTGGGAAGCTCGGAGTCAAGATTCGGAATGATGGCATCCAGTTGCTCAATGGCATGAATCGCGCGCAGGCGCTCCAGGAGCGCGCCGGCGCCCGCGCTCGGATACGGCAAGAGGTACGCCGCGTCCACCATGCGGGGATCCAGGAGACCTGATTCGAGCGCGTCATAGGCCAGGCCAACGATCCTGCCGCGGAAGTCGGGATGCTCACGAAGGCAACGCGCCACGGGAACGCCCGGCGCGGGCGAATCCGCCGCGTTCATTCCCGTCAGGGCCACGTTACTCATGAAGGTAGCCCTGCCCCTGGAGCTGCGCGAGGAAATCACGGATGTCGCGCTCGAGCACCTCGCGGTCAGTATCGTACTCACCGAACAGCGCCTCACGGATCTGCGCCGCGCTCTTGCCCTCGCAAAGCTCGCGCAGGATGCGCACGCCCGTGGAGTTCGAGGTCGCGATCGCGCCTGTCGCGGGGTCAAAGACGAGCCCCGAATCGCTGATCGCGAGGTTCCTGAGCGCCTTTCTTTCAGCCGGCATGGTGCCCCCCTTTTTGGCCCGCGCTGGAACGGGTCCGGGGCTCCGGCTGCAACCGATATGCCATGAAGTATCGCAGCTTTGGGCACGAAAATCGCTTTCGTTCGCTGACGGGAGCGGGTCCGATGCTGGAAATTCCTATCGGCATTGCCGAAAAAATCGTGCGCATCCTTCTCGGCGCGCTGCTGCCCGCGCTCGCGGCGCTCTTGCTCCTTTGGGCGGTCCGCCAGGCCCAGGCGCGCGAAAGGATCGCGCTCGGCTACACCATCGAGAAAGACTCCAGCGGCGCACTCGTCCTGCGAGGAAGCACGGACGCGCCCGTCGCCGGAATGTGGCTCGGAGTGACGTTGCACGCGCCGACGGCGCAAGAGGCACCGCTTCAGCTCGTCTTCCCCCTCAAGGCGGGGCATGCCATCACGCCGATCCGGATCGACTCCCGCTACGCGTCGGGAACGTTCGAGGCGGCACTCTGGACGGCGCGACTCGAAGCGCGAAACTGCGATCCCTCTGACGAGCCCTGTCAAAAGCAAGGCTATCGCCTGCTTGGAATGAAGAGCTATGTCTGGGGCCAGCTCCTCGGTCCGTGAGGGTGTCAAAATTTCGACGGCAACGAGACGCCCACAAAGGAATATTCTTGCCGCAATCGAGACCGCATTCAGATGCGTCACCCAAAAATACCCGGTTTCGTTAAATAGTTATTGTAGAAAATCGCGGTCCAACCGGACACACCTGATAACGCAAAAACCCTGACATACCTGTTAATTGGGCCATCTTTCGAGAGCCTGGAACCGGCACAAAAAAACTTCTCTCCGAACGCAAAACCAGTGTTGAATTTTTCAGACTCAAGCCGATAATCAACACTGGCACTCATGGACAAAAAGCAGCACGTATTCGGATGAGTCTTTATGTCCAGAATCAATGTCAAGAAACGGAACAGCACGTTCCAAGGAGAAACCAGTATGAGCATTATCACTTGGCGGACCGGCACTCTATTGTGCACGACCGCATTGGCTGCGGCCCTCGTGGGCTGTAGCGCGACGGTAACCACTACGGCGCCGGATACGACGACGCCGACGACGCCGACGACGCCGACAAACATGTCCATCAGCGGACAGATCGCCGGCTCCGGCTCGGGCCTACGCATGGCATCGATGCGCCAATCCAGCATCGATTCCTTCCTTAGGATCGATAACCCTTACTCCAGCCAGGCCGTGACTCTGGAAGACCTGCTGGTCTCCTGCGTCACCTTCACAGTTCCGCCCGTCGCGGGCAGTGGCGGCACGGTCGGCGCCGACGGCCGCTTCACCGTGACCTTCCCGGGCACGGCCCTCAACAAGAACTTCGGCTGCTTCGTGTCGTCGATCACCGACACGTTCGATCCGATCCCCATGGTCTTCGTCGACGAGACCAAGCGCGCCATGAACGGCGACGCGAGCAAGAACTCGCGCATCGCGGTCCAGGACAGCATCAACCTTCCTGCGATCGAGCTGAACCTCGACACCAAGGAAGCCACGGTTGACGTCGCGACGATCGAGTCGACGACGAATACCGGCGCGACCGGCGAGGAAGTGCTCGCCGCGCCCACCGGGACGAAGATTGACTTCACCGGTGACTGGTCCATCAGTCTCCCGTCGGCCAGCGGAATCACGATGCCTGCGGGCTACGTGGCTCCCTGCACTCCGGCCGACGTCATTGCGGCTGAAGCCAGCGGCAACAAAAGCGCCTGCAACGGCCCGATCGTCGGAATGCGCCTCTACATGCAGCGGATGACCGGCAAGGTCTTCACGCCGACCAACGTCACCGCCTGCGACACCGCCCGTAACACCGGCGGCAGCAATCCGGCGGATCTGCTCGCCGGCGCTTGCGCTGGCAGCACCGGAACTGAAGATGCCTACGGCATCATGATGTGGACCGGGGATCTGGACAACGTCTTCGGCGAAGGTCCGGCTCCCACTGCCGAGGAACTCGCGGCTATCCTGGCTGGCGTCGATCCCCAAAGCTCCTTTAACGCCTGCGGTCGCAAGATGGGCTTCACCAACACCGAGGCCAAAGTCTTCGGCGGGGTGGACCTCTCGCTTGATCCTAACTACGTTGCCTCCGGCTCCTCCGCCACGAGCAATGGCAAGTTCTACGAAGGGAACTACGCCTTCGCGACGTCGATTGACCTGAGCGGCACCCCGGAAACTCAGGCGGTCTATGCCAGCAACGCCGGCCCCGGCAAGCCTCTCCAGGACGTGGGCAACGACCAGATCTCGCTCATCACCGACGGCTGGAAGGTCGAAGAGGCCCAGCAGGCTTGGAGCATGGGCGACTGCGAGCAGGCCTGGGTCACGGTCGGAACCCGTCAGGTGTCCGTGTGGCGCTGCTATGGCAAGTATGACGCGAGCGGAACCTCGAACTGGGCCGCCGCTGTCCCTGTCCGCCAGGACAACTTCGGTCACGGCTGCTACCTCGAGTCAGACGCGACAAAAGCTCCTCTTAACTTCAGTAACCACAATGAGTACTGGAACTGGGGCCAAGCTGGAGAGCCGACCTATGTAGCGCTGACCCACTACGGGGACACCCCGCTGGCCGGCACTGGCTACAACGGCAACAAGTACACCAAGCTGAACTTCATGCCGAAGAATCAGGACAACCAGAACATGCTGGAAGCTCCGGCTACGGTTATCTGCGAGAACTTCGGCGGCATGTTCAACGAGGATGGCTCGCAGTTTACCGGCAACGGCGACGCGACTCACGTCCAGTGGAACAGCTTCGCCAGCCAGAACGCGCTCTGCTCGGAGCTCTACACGAACGCGGGCACGTCGCAGACGAAGAAGGTCATCGCCCTTCAGTGCTATGCGAATGCCTACTGGCAGCTCAAGGACCTGATCAAGACCTACGGCAAAGCCGGAGGAGTCACGACTTCGTGCATCCGTGAGGCGAACTTCGACTACTCGGCCACGAACGAGTGGGACTTCTTCCATCAGGATGGTCCTGCCAAGGCCAAGGGTCAGGTGATCTTCGAGCTGTTCAACTACGCTTCGAACGACAGCGGCAGCTTCACGTTCGAGGAAGTCTACGGCGAGTCCTTCTCTTCGGGCAATGGCGGTTCGTCCTGGACGAATTGCCGCGTCCGCAGCGTCGAGACGATCACCATCACCTCGATCAGCGCCAATAAGCTCCTGGCGGAGATGACCTCCTTCAAGAACCTCATCGACACGGGCAATGCTGTCTGCGTCGCCGAGGCGCAAGAAGGCGGACGACTCGACGTCGGCGTGAAGAAGTCGCTCTTCGTCCTCGACCGTCACTAAGAGGCGGGCTCTTCGAGCCTCTTGACTTGAGTTAATGCGATCGCCCCGGCAGGGCTCCTGTCGGGGCGATTTCATTTATGGTACAAAAAGACATGACCTCAAAAAACCTTCACCTCATCGTCACACTGTCACTCACGCTCTTCGCTAGCGCCTGTAACGGCCCGAAGAAGACTCCGCCGCCGGCGCCCTCCCCTTCAGCAGTGGCCGCGCCGATGTCGCAGCTGCCTCCAGCCGCGCAGATGATGCAAGCCACCGCGCAGAGCTGCCGAGCGGGCGACCAGCTCGCGTGCGAGCGCATGCGAGCCATGACCATGGGCCCATCGAACTACGCGCAGGAACAGGCGCGGCAGCAGGAGCAGGCGCTCGACTCCCTTTGCCGCGCAGGCAACAAGGAAGCCTGCGAGCTGGAGAAGAGCCGGAAGGCGCTACCGAAAAAATAAGTCAGCGCAGCTCCCGGCTCGAACACCCGCTTGAGAGCATCAGCTCCAACGTCTTCTGGCTCATCTCGTCTTTTCGAGTTCCCAGGCCGGCCAGTATGCCCGCGCGGTCTTCCGGCGAGCGATTCTGGCTCATCTTGAACTTCCCTTCGAGATGAGAAACCGTGATTTCGAATCCGACCATCGCTTGCGCCAACTCGGCTTTGAAAGCCTCGGGCAAGTCGTACTGCCATGACTTGAGTTCCGAGCGTTCGAACTGCTCGACCGACAGTCTCAGGATTCTTTCGATTCCTTCACGACTTTCAATCGGCACGGCCTTCCCAGAAGCATGTACCACGGCATAGTTCCAGGTCGGCACGTTCATCGGGTCTTTGTACCATCGGGGAGTGATGTAAGCGTGCGGTCCATGAAAGACAACGAGGGCATCCCTCTCGTGCCGCCACTGTGGATTACCCTTCGCCATATGGCCCAGCAACACCACTTCTCCCTGCCCTCGCACCTCGACGATCACCGGCAAATGACTGACGAAGGGTCCGTCCTTGCCTTGAGTCACGACGGTCGCGAACGGATAGGCGCGAATGATCTTGAGCAGGGCTTCCGTGTCTCGCTCGTGAAATTGAGCTGGCAGATACATCGGCTCTCCTAAGCCCGACCTATTCCCTCGCTGCCACCCCCACCACCCGATACCGCCCGTCGAGGTCGTTAGAGACCTCGACCGGGTTGCGATACAGGTCGGCCGCGAGTTTTTCGCGGAAGATGCCGATGTCGAGCGTCCGCGGAATGCCCGAAAACTCGCGGTAACCCGCGACGAAGTCCGGCATCGCGATGTCAAAAGTCCGCGACTCGGGGACCAGGAGCCCCCCGCGATCCGCGTCATAGATCGCCTCACCCGCGAGAGTGTAAACCGTAAGCAGCCGCGCCTTGGCATCGGCGCCATCCTTCGCGCGCGTGCAGTCACGCTCGGCGACGACGCGCAGCCCGCTCTGCATGAGGCTGCCAAAGGCGCCGCAAGAAAGCACCGTGCGCTGCAGAGCCTCGATCAGGCGCTTGACCGGCACGGGCGAGAGCACCACGCCGTGATTGGCGAACGGAATCACCGCAAAGAGCGTCTCATACGTGATCATGCCGGCCGGAAGATCGTCCCGGAGCATCGGCGAGTTGACGAGCGCGATCTCCGCCCGCGTCAGGCGACGGAGCTGATCGGTGACGAAGTTGGCGAGGCCGCTTTCCATGATCCGGTTACGCGTGATGTTGGTCTTGGCGAAGCCGAGATGCCGCGTGGAAAGCTCCGCGAGCTCGTTCTTGGCCTTCTCGATCATCAGCGACGCCTTGAGGCTGCGCTCGACCTGGATGCCTTCGTACCAGACGTTGCCGTTGGGATGCACCTGCGTCCGATCCGTGCAGAACGGGAGGTCCTTGGGGCACGCGTCGGTCCGGAGCTGCACGCCCGCGAAGCTCTGCGTTTCCTCGACACTCACCCGCTTATTGTCGAAATCGTAGGTCAGATCCGCCCGACCGAACATCCGGCCATTGGAGCCCGACTGGATCAGCGGAACATTCTCGATCCGCTCGTGATTGACGAAATGGGTGTGGCCCGCGACGACCAGATGCACGGAATCCTTGCGCGCGGCGAGGATCTCCCGCAGCACGGCGCTGCCGCCGTCCTGCCCGGCGTTGGCGTTGCCGTGATGCATGACCAGCACGAAGACCTCGGCCTTGCCTTCGAGCTCCTCGCGCATGTCGAGATAAGCGGCGACCTCGCCCCGGAAGCACAGGTCTTTCACGTTATCCGCGGTCGTCGACGTCGGTGTACCCACGTTGTCGATCCCGATCAGGGCGACACGCACGCCGGCGACTTCTTTCACCGTGTAAGGCTTCAGGAACGCCGGGCGCGCGGCCCGGCTCCAGTCGACGACCGCCTGCGGATCGCGCGGCACGCAGCCGGACTTGGAGACTTCCACGGTTCGCCCGTCGAGGCCCACAAGCGTCTCCATGAGATAGGTATTGGCCGAAATGAGGGGAAACTTCGCCTGGCTCGCGAGCCGCTCGATCGCGCCGCGCGGATTGGTGTCATCCGTATCGGGTCCCACCTGGTCGGCGAGCCACCCGATCGGGCCGAAGTCGTAATCATGATTGCCGGGAACGACGGCGTCGTAGCCGACTTCGTTCATCAGGCGGAAAACGAGCTGGCCTTCGTCGTAGTTGCTGAGCAGCGTGCCCTGGAACTGGTCGCCGGCATCGACGACGAGAAGTCCGGCCTTGTTGCCGTGCTTCGCTTTCAAGCCCTCGCGAATCGCTGTGACGGCGCCCGCGAGAACCGGCATCCCGCCAACCGGAATACCTTGGTCATGCCCGGCTTCGACCGAGCCGTGGATGTCATTCGTGCCGAGGATGGTGATCGTGCGTTTGCCGCTCGGCTCGACGAGACACCCCGAAACCAGCAGCGTTACGATCAGAAGCGCAATCTTTCCGCGAACTCTTGTCATTACCCATCCCTCCGGTGCTCGGTTTTTGACCTATTGCGTCAGCTTTGTCAACGACCGAGATTTCAGTTTTTAAACCTTTAGTTTCGGCGCGTTGCTCGACAGAGCTGTGCCCAAGTGCTATCCCAACGCGCACTATGATCGCAAGAATGATGGTTTTGTTCAGTACCCTAGCCCTCTTTGCGGGCTGTAACCCGCGCGACTTCAGCGGCGAACTGACCGTTGATCACGCGGTAACCGTCAGCTCCTGCCAAGAGTCGGCAAGAGGCCAGTGCCTGGCCTTCGAAGTCGTCACGCTCCGGCCACTCAGCTATGCGACACAGGCCAGGATCACCCAGCTCATCGATCGCCGGGGAGTGTTCAAGAACGAGCTGCGCCTGGTTTTGACGAATCCCGAGCTCGGGGCGCCAGCCATTATCATAGTGCCGGTGAACGACTCTCTTGCCTTGCCGTGGGAGGGCGGTGAGCTCACCCTGTCGGGACGGGACCTTCAGCAAAATTTTGATCTCGCGATCCGCGTGACCAAGACCATTCGGGACGAGATCCGCGACATCCGTACTCCGTGCATGCACGAAGACCTCGTGGCCGAGGCGCGGGTTCTCTATCACCTCGAAGTTCGTGAGATTCGCATGACTCTCCAGCATTCGAAGACGGGCGAAGCTCTGGGCCACTTCAAGACCGAGCTGAAAGACTATCAGGCCAATGGAATCACGCTTTGGACCAACGGCGTCCAGTGCGTGTGGCCGTGAGTGAATTGACATGTCGCGTCAGTTAAGATAACCCTTTCGCATGCTGAAATTCATCGCCGCTTCCGTAGCCCTGATCGCCCTCTCGTCCTCTGCCTTCGCTGAAGTTCCGGCTGATCTCGACCGCCTCCTGCCCTCGGGCAGAACGTCGCTGGCGATGAGAGGATCGGCGAAAGACGGCAAAACCTGCTGGTTCGACCTCTCCTCGGGCGGCGGCTTCAGCGCAATCATCAGCGTAGTGGACGACGAAGGAGAGGTGCTCCTCAGGCGGATGGGCAGGTTCCAGCTCGGCTTCGGGCACGAGCTCGAGAGCATCTCGAGCGGCGAGGACCGCGTTGTCGCCGTTTCCACGCACGAGGCTGAAGAAAGCTACAGCCAGGACACGCGCTCGACGTTTACCGTGAGACTGCAGGACGGTGAGATCAAAACCGCCAGCATTCAGGAGGAACGAAAAGGGCTCTTCGGCTACAAGAAGACCGTTTTCGAAACGTGCTCGCGCTTCGAAGAGGTGCGGTAAGGCTCCTGGCTAAATCGAGACATGCAGGACGAGTAAAAGCGCGTCCCGCGCGGCGCGGGAGGTCTCCGCGGAGATCCCGGGGCGCCGGCTGATCGAGACCTCATAGCGGCTCCAGAAGCTCGTCGCCGGATTGACGGCGAAGCGAAAGCCCAAGCCATGACGAAGAAATGCGTCGGCGAGGTACCGGCGATCGAGCGCCGCGCGCTCGAAGCGGTACTGCAAGGTCAGGCGCTCGCGAAGATCATAGTCGGCCTCGAGGAGATACCCGATCGACTGACTGCCCCGGACGGCGCTCAGGAAGGCGGTATTCGTCCCGGAAAAATCCGTGATGCTCGCGTTCTGGATCGCCGTATCATCATTGAAGCCGCGCGCGAGCGTGACCTCGCCCAGCAAGGTGAGCTTCACGGCGCCATCGGTGAGACGCGCGCCCGAGAGCGCGCCGTAAACGGCGGCGGCGTAAGGCTTCACCGGACGATCCGCCCAGCGAACGAACTTGCGATACGACGCGCCCACGAAACCCGGCAGCCCCTTCGGACTTGCGCGAAGATTGCCGAGGACGCTGTAATTGAGGCCCTCGCCTTCGTCCGCGAACGCGTTACCCGCGCCCCAGGGTAGAATTCCGGCATCATAGTGCAGCCCGCGATTGGGATCGCCACCCAGGGCGAGGCCCAGCTCCTGAACCACATGAAACTCGGTCTTCGTCAGGACACGATTGAAGACGCGATGCTCGTCGGTCAGTAGACCGAAAGGAATGACCTGGAAGCGTCCGAACTGCACGCTGCTCAGCCAGGCGCGCTCGTTCACGGGTCGCGGGCGGAAAAGGACATAGCCGTCGCGGATCGTGCGATTGAGATTGCCGAAGTCATAGCCAAAAACGAGGCGCGCGCCCTCGCCCGTCCCCGTCTCCGGCCGCAGCGGCACGTTGACCGCCACGATCGAGCTCATGAGAGCCACCCCCGCCGCGCGATCAGCCGGAGTTTTTGCCGCGGCGTTCTCCGGAAAGTAGCCAATCACCCGCAGATCGCCCTGAAAAACCTCGTTCAGGGAAGTGGCCGCGGGTCCTTGCTTTCGGGTCTGAAACAGCTTGCCGTACGCGTTGCGAATCCCCGCACCGAAGGGGCTCACATGACAGGCTGCGCAGTTGACGATGCCTTCTTTGGCCGCGTATTCGGGCCGGGCAAGAGCGCTCGAGGCACTGAGGCCTCCGAGCAGCCCTCCGAGGAGGATTCCCAGAACGCCCGCACTCACCGCCTTTCGACTTTCGCCCCGCTCGCGCACGGGCCTGCGATAGCGAAAGACGGCGAAAGGCGCAAGGCGAGGGTCGTCAGGCCGTCCGGCGTGAGCGTTGCGCCCGGGCGCGCTACTGCCGCGCCGGCTCGTTCACGAAATAGACGTAATCAGCGATGTCACCGTACTTGGCGTCGCGCAGCAGCGGCAGAAGCTCCGCCTCGGTGTAATCCGCGGCGTCGACGAGCTTGACCGAGAGAAGCGACTCGCCCGGCGCGCGGACGCGCAGGCGCGCCACCGTGGCGTCGAGATAATCCGTGTGGAAGCTGCCGGCGACCAGGAACTTCAACGGCGCCGGATCCAGGCTCACGTGATAGGCCATCACGTCGTCCGTGAGGCACTGCGCGGCAAAATAGTTCTCGAGCTTCTGAGGCGGAACGTGGTTCTGCATCGTCTCGGCGAAACGCTCGTGATAGGCCTCGCCCCCGAGCTCAAACCCCGGCGGCACGAGAGCCGGATCGGCCGCGGCGATGCCACCGCGGGTGACGGGGGCTTTTTCGGCGCGGGAGAGATTCACGCCGATAAGCCGGCCCCCAAGCGCGCGGGTCACCTCAAAGAGGGGCGCATAATTCATGTAGCTGTCGCGGCCCTGAAGCTGGATCAGCAGCTCGCGGACGTCGATCGCGCCCGAGACGAAGCGGGCGTAAGCGTCCTCCGTGCGCTGCCGGTCCGAGACATTCAGAAACTCCCAGGCGAAGGTGAAATCGTTCTGGCGTCCGGTGAGCTCGGTCACCGCGCGGATGATCGAAGCTTGAGCGAGCTGCACGGCCGTGGTGTCGTGCTTTTCGCCGAGCACGATGGTGCGAGCCTCGGCGAGGCGCGCCGCGAGGATGGCGGAGTCGATCTCGACCTGGCCGCCACGAACGTCGAAGATGCGTCCATTCCATCCGGCGGCCTCGGCCACCGAACCGGTCAAGAAAAGCAGTGTCACCATCGCGCTCAAGGCCACACGCAAGCGGTTGCTCATATTCCTCATCGACGTATTCCCCCTCATTCCATTGGAATAGGACCCTGCCAGCGCAAAGACAAGCCTGAAGTAGGCCGGGCCGCAAGCGGATCGATACAGCGCGTCACGACTATGCGCTTGCTGCCGCGGCGGGAACATTTCACAATCAAGCCACTTTGAGGCCCCCACTATGAAAATCACGCTCGATGACGTCCGAAAACTCCTCGCCAACATGGAACCCGAGGTCCAAACCGCGGCGCAAGTTCTCGTCATGGAACTCCCCGCGCTTTCGCTCGTGGTTCTCAGCGACAAGGAAGGCTTCGAGGAGGTCCGCGCCGCGCACTCCAACGCCTGCGCGCGCCTGAGGCTCGCGGTGCCGCTGCAGACCTCGCAGTCCTCGGACTTTCCGTTTCTTTTCGAAAGCCGGCTGACGCCGCTCGCGGCCCCGGGGCTCACCCGGCTCCAGCCTCAGCTCCTCGATCGGCATGACACCGTGGTGAGCAAGATCCTCAAGGGCGACAAGCGCGACCTGGCCACGATCGAGGGAATGGCGCGGCATTCGGGCCTCACCTTCGAGGCGCTGGTCGACAGCTTCTGCGCGATCGACACCTCGACGGTAAGCGACTTCCGCCGCGTGCGGGCGACTTTCCTTCAACTCATCGAGACGCTCTTTGGCGCGAACTCGGTGACTCGCGCCGAGGCGACCGTGGCGGAGCGCCTGGGCTGAAGCCATGCGGATCCTGGTGGTCGAAGACCAGAAGAAGATGTCGGGCTTCCTGAAAAAGGGCCTGACCGAAGCCGGCTATTCCGTGGATGTCGCCGAAGCGGGCGATGCGGCCGAGTCCCTGGTGAGCGAGACGCCCTACGATCTGATCGTCCTCGATGCGATGCTGCCGGGGCAGAACGGCTTCGATACCGCGCGCCACCTGCGTCGTGACGGCTACGCCGGGCCCATCCTCATGCTCACCGCGCTCGCGGGCACGAAAGACAAGGTGCACGGCCTGGATGCCGGCGCGGACGACTACCTGACCAAGCCTTTCGCCTTTGACGAGCTCCTCGCGCGGATCCGCGCGTTGCTGCGGCGGAGCAGCTCGGCCGAGATGCAGTCGCAGCTCCGCTTCGCCGATCTGGAGATGGATCTGATCAGCCGCCGGGTCACGCGCGCCAACAAGGTTCTCACCCTGACCGCCAAGGAGTTCTCGCTGCTTGAGTACTTCCTCCGCCATCCGAACCGCCCGCTGACGCGCACGGAGATCAGCGAGCACGTCTGGGACGTCCACTTCGACAGCGAGAGCAACGTGATCGACGTCTACGTCAACATGCTTCGCAAGAAGGTGGACCAGCCCTTCAAGAAAAAGCTCATCCACACCATGATCGGGGCCGGTTATGTTCTCCGGGAAGAGTAGAAGCCTTCGCTTCCGCCTCACCGCCCTGTTCGTCGGGCTCCTGGGCGTGACGCTCGTGCTCTTCTCGAGCGTGCTTTACAACGCGCTGGTGCGCAACCAGCAGGCGAGCTTCGACATCGACCTGTACAATCACGCCGTGGACATCGCCGACAATATCCGGTTCGACGCCTTCGGCGACCTCCATATCGGCGCGGATCTGGCCGCGGGCAGCGGCAAGATCGTGCCCTTCGCGGTGGGGAGCACCTACATCCAGATCCTCAACACCGACGGCGAGATCCTGATCCGCTCACGCACGCTGGGCTCCAAGGCCAAGCTTCCGGTCTACGGCGAGGACTGGCGCCAGATCACTCAGCAGCGCACCGCGATCCGCACGATCGACTATCGGGAGATCTTCCCCTCGGCAAAGAAGGGGCGTCCAAGGTACCGGCTGATCACCTATCCCGTGGGCAACCGACTCCTCGGCAACTACGTGCTCCAGCTCGCGGTACCGATGACCTTCCTCGAGGAATCGGCGCGGGGCCTGCGCACGCTCCTGCTTTTCGGGATTCCGCTCACC
>JAMPXZ010000242.1 GCA_023700925.1 Oligoflexia bacterium
CTTCACCTACATGCCGGACATGATCTACAGCCCGGCCTTCAAGGCGCAGGAGGGCCAGATGCGGGTGCCGCCGGCGGGGACGGTGTCACGCGACTTCGTTGCCTACCCGTTCAAGGACAAGCCCGAGGAGGCGGGCCGCCAGCTCAGGAATCCGCTTAAGCCGACCGAGGCGGTGATGACTCGCGGGAAGGTGATGTTTGAAACCTACTGCATGCCTTGCCACGGCCCGGCCGCCGAAGGGGACGGGACCATCGTGCCGAAGTTCCCGCGGCCGCCCTCGCTCCACTCGGACAAGGTGCGCGGCTGGACGGATGGGCGGATCTACCACGTGCTTTCGGTCGGCCAGAATCTCATGCCGAGCTACGCCAGCCAGATCGCGGTCGCCGATCGCTGGGCGATCATTCACTACGTCAGGGCCCTTCTGAAGTCGAAGGCGCCCACGCCGGAGGACCTCCAGGCCGCCGGCAGGCAGGAGTAAGCCATGGAACTCAGGAATCCGGGAGCCTATCGCGCGACGGGCGCCTTCCAGGCGGTACTGATCATCTTTGCGGTTCTCGGCGTGGCCACCTTCGGAGCCGGGCTCCTGCTCGATCCCCGGCGCGCGTGGGCGAGCTTCGTGCTGAATCATTTCTACTTTCTCTCGCTGGCTCTGGGCGGCCTGTTCTTCGCCGCGATCCAGTGGGTCACCGGCGCCATGTGGAGCGCGCCGATCCGCCGCCTGAGCGAGTCGTTCACCGCTTATCTTCCCATCGCCCTGGTGGGCTTTGTGATCCTGTATTTCGGCATCCATCACCTCTATGACTGGAGCCACGCCGAACATGTGAAAGGGGACCTCGTGCTCGAGGGCAAATCCGGCTACCTGAGCCCGGGCTTCTTCATGGCTCGTAACCTGGTCGCGCTCGCCCTGTGGATCTTCTTCGCCTGGCGCCTGGTCGGCAACTCGCTCGCGCAGGACGCGAGCGGCGACCCCGTCTTCACCGCGCGCAACCGCGCGCTGGCTCCGGTTTTCCTCATCGTCTTCGCCATTACCTACACGATGGCGAGCTTTGACCTCCTGATGTCGCTCGACGCGCACTGGTTCAGCACCCTGTTCGGTGTGTACTGCTTCGCCGGACTTTTCTACAGCGTGCTCGCGGCGACCTGCCTGATGGCGCTCTATCTCCGGCGCAAAGGCCCGCTCGAGGGCCTGGTCAACGAGAACCACCTGCACGACCTCGGGAAGTTCATGTTCGCCTTCACGGTTTTCTACGCGTACATCGGATTTTCGCAGTTCCTGTTGATCTGGTACGCGAACCTTCCGGAGGAGACGATGTACTTTCTGCACCGGCTGCACGGGGGCTGGTGGTACGTGTCGCTCTTCCTGATCGTCGGGAAGTTCCTCGTGCCGTTCTTCCTGCTGCTGCCCCGGGACGCCAAACGCGATCCGCGCGTGCTCGGCGCGGTCGGCGTCTTCATGCTGGTCGCGCACTGGATCGATCTGCTGTGGCTCGTCCAGCCGGAGTTCTTCGAGAAGGGCCCGCGCGTGGGCTGGGTGGAGCTCGGGGTGACCGTGGGCTTCATCGGCCTGTTCGGGCTCGCGGTGACGCGCTTCTTCGCGCGCAACACGGTTGTCGCCATCGGCGATCCCCGCCTTGCGGAGGCCGTGCTCCACCATCATCAGTGATGGTGGCTGCGGAGGTCAGAGCCAGCTCAGCGAGGCGGGCCAGAGCGAGACGAGCCGGAGCGAAACAAGAAGGTGCGGCGCCCACGCATCGAGCGTCGCGGCGCCGAGGAGCAGGATCAGGCTGAAGTTGATCCAAAGGAAGTAGCGTAGCCAGCCTCCGGGCGCGCTCCCCGCGAAAACGCGAAGTTCCCAGAGCAGCTTCAGCGAGCAGAGGATCGCGGTCAGCAGCGTGATCACTCCGGCGCCGGTGAGGAAAAACGGCGAGAGCAGCGCGAGCGCCACATAGCCCAGCGTCCAGAGCGTCACGTGGAAGATCGTGACTCCCGGCCCATGGCGCACCGGCAGCGTTGGAATCCCGCCCAGACGGTAGTCCTCGCGAAAGCGCAGCGCGAGCACCCAGAAGTGCGGCATTTGCCAGTAAAACACGACCGCGAAGAGGTAAAGTCCGGCCGGATGAAAGAGCTCGCTGTTGGCGGCGACCGAACCCATGAGCGCCGGCAGCGCGCCCGGAATCGCTCCCGGCACGGCGGCGTAGGCGAGGCGCGGTTTCCACCACAGCGTGTACAAACCGTTGTAGATCGCGACCGCGAGGATTCCCAGAAGGGCCACCTTCAGGCTCAAGACACCGAGGATCGCGAGACCGAGGGTGAGGGTGACGGCGATGTAGGCGCGAGCGCTTGGCACTGAGATTCTTCCGGTCGGGAGAGGTCGCTTCGCCGTTCGCGGCATGAGCGAGTCGAGCGAACGCTCCTGAAGCTGGTTGAGCGCCGAGGAGCCTGAGGCAAGGAAGAGGATTCCGAGGATCGTGAAGGCGAGGCGGGGAAGATCCAAGGCGGCTTCGAGGGGATGGCCCACGAGATAACCGGCCAGAACGCTGATCAGCACCAAGGCGACGATTCCGGATTTCGACAGCTCCCGATAGGCCGCGAGCGTGGCGAACGGTGAGACGCTCATGCGGGAGTCTCAATACCATCTAGCGATCAACCCCACGAGTTTATTTTTCGTGGCCCGCTTTATGCGAAGCGCGCAGGGGCGATGGACGTCGCTGAAAAGAATGCGGGTGGATACGAGATGGCTTTGCTGTTCGCATTGCTGGGGCTTTCACTATTGCAACCCGCGTGGGCGGTGGAGCGCCCTCAGCAGCTTCAAGGCGTCGGCATCACGGAGCGCCTCGGAGACCAGGTCTCTCTGGCCGATCTCAGGTTTCGAGCCGAGGATGGCAGGGAAGTGGTTTTGTCGGACTACTTCAAGCCGAACCGGCCCGTGGTCCTGCAGCTCGGCTACTACGAGTGCCCTACGCTTTGCGGGCTGGTCTTCAACGGTCTCGTCAAGGTGCTGCGTCAGCTGCCCTGGGTGCCGGGGGAAAAGTTCGGAGTGGTCACTCTGAGCATCGATCCCAGGGAAGAGCCCGCTTTGGCCAGCGCCAAGAAAAAAAGTCTCATCGAGGCGCTCGGGAAACCGGAGGCGGCGGCAGGCTGGCATCTCCTCACCGGTACGGAAGCCGAGATCGGAAAGCTCGCGCGTCAGGTCGGCTTCGGTTACCGCTATGATCCTCAGGACAAGCAGTTCGCCCATCCGGCTGTCCTGGTGGTTCTCACGCCCGAAGGCCGGGTTTCCCGCTATCTTTACGGCGCGGAATTCGCGCCGCGCGATCTGAAGCTGGCGCTCCTGGAGGCATCGAAGGGCCGCAGCGGCACGGTGATCGACCGGATCCTCCTGTTCTGCTACCGCTACGATGCGTCGACGCGCAGCTATTCGATTTACGCGACGAGGCTCATCCAGGCGGCGAGCGCGCTCTTGGTGCTCATGATGGGCGTGACCTTCGGGCTCTTCTGGCGCCGTGAGCGCCGCGCAAGGGGAGCGGCCTCCGATGTTTAGCCGGGTGCTGGCCAGCGACTTGCCGCCTCAGGCCTCCGAGCTCGCGGGAAGCTGGGACAGTCTTTATAACTTTCTCGTCTGGCTGAGTGTTTTCTTCTTCGTCCTGGTCGTGGGCGGAATGATCTACTTCGCCCTCAGGTACCGGGCGGATCGCCTGGGGGCGAGGTCGCGTTACATCACCGGAAGCCATCTGCTCGAGTCGGTGTGGATCGCGGTGCCGACCCTCCTGC
>JAMPXZ010000060.1 GCA_023700925.1 Oligoflexia bacterium
AGCGCTCGACCAGCGCCGATCTGCAGCGGCGCTGCGAGGAGCAGCAGCGGCGGATCGAGGAGTTCGATCGCGAGCGCCAGCTCTCGGTGGAGGGTCTCCAAGGAGAGATCTCCGAGCTTCGGTTCCAGATGCGCGCGAAGACCGACAAGGTCCGGCTGATGGAGTCGCAGGTCAAGGAGGCGACCGGTGAGATCGAGCGGCTCAAGGATCGCGTCCGCGCGGATATCCGCAAGATCCGGGTTCGCGAAAAAGAGCTCGAAAACAAGCTGGAAATACTGAAAAAAGACTCCGAGGCGCTGATCTCGGCGCGCGAGAACAAGATCGTCGAGCTCAAACGCAAGGTCGATCTGCTTGAGTTCAACATGGATCTGCTGCAGGATCAGCATGCTCGCGAGAAGGAGAGCTCCGCGCGGCTCCGCGAGAAGCTGGCGAAGGCGGCTCAGGTCGTCCGGGTCGCCGGCGGGCTGCTCGACGCCAATGGCGGCGTGGCGGCCGAACAGGCGGGAACGCCTAACTCACGGGCGGAAGCCCCCTTGGACGGGACCGTGCTCGTGGCGTCCGAGGATCAGGAAAAGGCCTCCTGACAGGGAGATTCATGTCTCACGCTCCGGCCCATTCCTACAATGTCCTGCTCATCGTGGCGGATCCGAAGGAGACGGAGGTCTATTCGGACCTGATTCGCGAGGTCGCCGACTGCAAGGTCGACGTGATGACCCGCGTGGAGAATCAGGTCGGCTGGATCGCGCGCTCGAATTACCACCTCGTCGTCGTCGAGGAATCGGCGCGCCCGGCGGCGCTCGGCCTTTTGGAGCTAATCAAGCGCTTCAGCCCGGTGACGAGCGTGATCATCATCGCGGAGCAGGCGAACGTCGAGGAGGCGGTGGCGGCCATCCGTCTCGGCGCCGAGGATTACCTGAAGAAGCCTTTCAGCCTCGAGGCGTTCAAGCTCGCGGTGAAACGCGGCCTGGACCGCAAGGAGATCTTCGGCGAGAACAGCGGCGTCTCGAGTTTCTTGAACCTGCTCAACAGCTGTCAGATGATCTCGGCCTCGCTGGAAGAGGAGAAGATCTTCCGCATCGTCAAGAGCCACCTTTCACGCGAGCTGAAGTCGGACCACTCGGCGATCTATACCCTGAAGGACGGCGAGGGCGGCCAGACCGAGGTCGTGCGCGTCGCCGAGGCGCCGGCCGAGGGGCAGCAGGACCGCGCGATGGAGGAGATTCTCGACATCGCCTTGCAGGCCTCCAATCCTCTGCCCCGCATGGTGGCGGCCGGCGAGTTCCAGCGGTTCGTGGACCGGGGCCAGCTCACGCCGGGGCTCTTCATCTTCCGGTTCCGCTGCGCCGGCGAAAAGGACTACTTCTGTGTCGGGCTCTCCCCGGAGCGGCCGGCGTCGCTCGAGGCGTTCGAGGGACGCCTGCGGATGCTGAAGGCCCAGATCGAGGTCACCGGGCGCAATATCGAGCAGTACATGGGCGTCCAGCACCTGGCTTACGTCGACGACGCGACCGGGCTCTACAATACCCGCTATCTCCATTACATCCTGGATCGGGAGATCGCCCAGGCGAACGCCGCGCAGAAGTCGTTCGCCGTGCTCTTCGCCGATGCCGATCATTTCAAGCAGGTCAATGACAAGCACGGTCACCTCGTGGGCACGAAGCTTCTCAATGAGCTCGGTAGCCAGCTCCGCAAGCTCGTGCGCGACCGGGACACCGTCTTTCGCTACGGCGGCGACGAGTTCGTGGCCGTACTCTCGCCGTGCGATCTGGCGACCGCGCGCAACGTCGCGGAGCGCATCCGCCAGTCGGTGGAGCAGCACGCGTTCCTGGAGAGCGAGGGGCTCTCGCTCCATTTCACCGTCTCGGTGGGGGTGGCGCTTTTTCCCGACCATGCCCGCTCCAAGAAGGAGATCATCGACGCCGCCGACCAGGCGATGTACAGCGCCAAGCGCCGGTCCCGCAACAGCGTGACCATGGCCGGCGAAGCGGAGCCGCCCAGTGGCTGATCCGGCCGCGTCGGGGACGACGCCCCCTTCCGACAGGCCGCGCTTCAAGATCGTGGTGAGCGACTTTCACCTCGGCAAGGGACGGCACTTCCGCGATGGGACGCAGAACATCCTCGAGGACTTCATCTACGACCGGGAGTTCGCGGAGTTCGTGACCTACTACCGCAGCGGCGTCTATGCCGAGGCGGAGGTCGAGCTGGTCCTCAATGGCGACATCCTGAATCTGCTCCAGATCGATACGCTGGGCGTGCACACCCATCTGATCACCGAGCGGAGCGTGATCCGCGCGGTCGAGCGGATCGTGGCGGGACATCCTCAGTTCTTCCAGGCGCTGCGCCGTTTCGCGGCGACGCCCGGTCATTCGATCACCTACGTGGTCGGCAACCATGATGCCGGGATGCTCTGGCCGGGGCCGCGCCGGATATTCTCCAAGGCGGTGGATGCCCAGGTGACCTTTCACGACGTCTCTTACAACGCCGGGGGCATCCACATCGAGCACGGCCAGCAGTGGGAACGGTTCGCCCGCGTCGACATGCGACGGCCGTTCATCACCCGCGCGCTTCCGGAGCCGGTGCTGAACCTGCCCTGGGGCTCGCTCTACGTCGCCCTCGTGATGCCGTTGCTCAAGCAGGAGCGTCCGCATGTGGACAAGGTCCGCCCGTTTTCGGCTTTCCGCCGGTGGGTGCTCCTCCATGACTTCTGGTGGGGTGCCAAGGCGGTGTTCCGATCGCTCAAGTTCGTCGTGCACACGCTGCTCTTCCGGACGCGCTTCCAGATCCGCCAGGGCGTCCGGGCGACGTTCGGGCTGCTCAAGGAGATCACGCTTTACCCTGACTTCGACAAGGTCGCCTTTCGCATTCTCGAGGAAAACGAGGATGTCCATACGGTGATCTTCGGGCACACCCACATCCTGCGTTATCGCCAGTGGCGCGAAGGCAAGGAATACTTCAATATCGGCACCTGGAACGAGACGACCAACCTTTTCCTCGACGATTACGGCCGCCAGGTGCGGCTGACCTACGCGTTCATCGAGTACCCGGTGCCTGGCGAGGCCGCGGGCGATGTCACGCCGCTGCTGTCGCGTCCCAAGGTCCGCCTCAAGCAGTGGAACGGCGTCTGGAAGCCCGAGTTCGATATCCTGGCGTGAGCGTCAGTTGCTCAGATAGCCATAATCGATCTCGATCGTGTCACCCGCCGCGAAGCTTTCCGCGAGCGCCTGACTGAAGAGGACGCCGTTGGGCGCGACGAGCGTGAAGTCGGTCTTGTAGACCAGGGCCACCCGCGCGCCGGAAGCCCGCACGAGCGTGACGGTCATCGTGACCGAGTCGGGGTAGTTCGGCTCATAGAAAGCGTGAGCCAGCTTCGCCGACTTGGCCTGGCTGAGGACGTTCTGGCCGGTCTGCTCGTAAAGCGCGGTGAAGGCGTTGGCGTCGCCCAGGATATCGCCCATGACCGAGCCGCGTCCCACGCTGCTCGTGAGGAGCGAGAGGTTCTGCGCCAGGCCCGGGAAGGTTCCCGTCCCCAGGGTCACGTGCAGCAGCGAGGTGATCGTGTAGTTCAGCACGCTCGCCGCCTTGCTGTTGAGCGCGGAGAAGTAGTCGTCGAGGTAATCCTGGATGCCCTTGCGGTTGTCCACCGTGCCTTGCGGCGTGGTGGCGCCCTTGCGGTGAGGCAGGTCGTTCGCCTCGTCGCTCAGCGATCCCGCGAAGCGGAACCAGTTGCTTTCGTCCGTGATGAAGCTGATGTTCGCGGTCGCGTCCTGGCGGAAGAAGGAGTTGAGCGTCGTCGTGGCGAGCGGAGTGGACCACTGAGGCGCGTCGTAAAGGAAGCTCACGAGCGATTTTCCCGCGCGCTCGGCGCCGCTGCCGGCTTCGCCGACTTTCACCTTCGTGATGAAGTCCTGGATGATGGCGTTGGCGTGGGCCGTGCGCTGGGCGTCCGTCCAGCCTTCGGAACCTTCCGGGTTCGTGCAGGCGACGAAGCGGTCGTTAGCGGTGCCGTTGCCCTGGGTCTTGCCCAGGTGGCGATCCGTCGTCGTGATCGCCGTGCAGATGTTCAGATCCGTCCGAAGGAAGAAGGTCGAGGCGAATTTGGCGAATCCGGCCGCCAGACGATCCTGGTCGTCGCCCATGCTGGGCGAGTTATCGACGACGAAGAGGAAGTCGATCTTCTTCTTGCCCGCCAGGTTCGGCAGCGCGATGGACTCTTGCGCGCTGAGCAGAATCGGGGACGGAGCGGGAGTGGGAGAGGCGGTGGGAGTTGGCGTGGGCGTAGGTGTCGGGCTCGGGCCTGGTTCGGCGGGCGCGTCCGTATCATCGGAGCTCATGGCCGCGCTCCTCAGGCGTACGTCATATTTCTGCTGACAAGCGGACAGCAGAAGCGAAGACACGAGGGCAATTCCCAAGATGATGGAAGTTTTTCTCATAGGCTTTTTTCCCCTATCTTCATTTTCGGCCCCTTTTTCGGTCTTAACAATCGTGTCTGATGCGACACGCCATAATTGTTAAGATGGCTTAAAACTAGGGTACCTAAAGTTAATTCGGGGCTACCTTGACCCCGCTGTATTGCTCCTCTACGCTTGGCCCCCATGAGCACTCACTCGGTCGTCACCGTGATTCCGGCGCGCTATGGGTCCACTCGTCTTCCGGCCAAACCTCTGGCCGACATCAACGGCAAACCGATGATTCAGTGGGTGTACGAGCGTTCCTCAAAGGCGAGGGGAGTCGCGCGCACCATCGTGGCGACTGACGACGAGCGGATTGCCTCCGTGGTCCGCGGTTTTGGAGGTGAGGCGATCATGACCTCGCCGGAGCTGGCGAGCGGCACCGATCGCGTTGCGGCCGTCGCGGATCAGGTGAAGGGCGATATCTTCGTGAACGTCCAGGGCGATGAGCCGCTGATCGTGACCGAGGCGATTGAGAAGGGTGTCGAGCTGGTGCGAAGCGGTCGCTTTCCGATGGGCACGGTGATGACGCCGCTTCGGAACTCCGCGGAGCTCCATGAGCGCTCGGTGGTGAAGGTGATCGCTGATAGTGAGGGCCGGGCCATCTACTTCTCGCGTTTGCCGATCCCTTATGGCCGGGGACCGGAGCCGTCGGGTTCTGAGCCGTTCGTGTGCCGGCGCCATGTCGGTCTGTATGTCTACGATCGGGCGACGTTGATGCGTTTCCGGGCGCTGCCGCCTTCCCCGCTGGAGCGGGCCGAGGTTCTGGAGCAGCTTCGAGCGCTCGCGGCCGGGATTCCAATCGGGATCGCGGAAGTCAACTTTACCTCAATCGGCGTGGACACGGCGGAAGACCTTGCCCAGGTCCGCAAGGTTCTTGTATGAAACAGGGCTTCACCAACATCAAACACGGACGGCGTGCGAGCTAATATGGCTAAGCAGAAGAAATACATTTTTGTCACGGGTGGTGTGCTTTCGAGCATCGGCAAGGGGATCAGCGCGGCTTCCATCGGGATGCTGATGGAACAGCGAGGGATCCAGGTGACGATGATCAAGATGGATCCCTACCTGAACGTCGATCCCGGCACGATGAGCCCGTTCCAGCACGGCGAGGTTTTTGTCCTCGACGACGGGGCGGAGACGGATCTCGATCTCGGGCACTACTCGCGCTTCGTGCAGAACGCGCAGTTTTCCCGCAAGAACAGCTTCACGACCGGCCGCATTTACGACAGCGTGATCCGGCGCGAGCGCGCCGGCGGGTACCTCGGCAAGACGGTCCAGGTCATTCCGCATATCACCGATGAGATCAAGCGCCATATCCGCGAGGCCTCGGCCGACGCGGATCTCGCGATCGTCGAGGTCGGCGGCACGGTGGGCGACATCGAGAGCCTCCCGTTCCTCGAGGCGATCCGCCAGATGAAGTTCGACGAAGGCGCGCAGAACGTGCTTTTCGTCCATCTGACGCTGGTGCCTTACCTGGCCGCGGCGGCCGAGCTCAAGACCAAACCCACGCAGCACAGCGTGAAGGAGCTGCGCGAGATCGGCATCCAGCCCGACATTCTCCTTTGTCGTTCCGACCGCAAACTTCCCAAGGACGTCAAAGAGAAGATCGGCCTCTTCTGCAACGTTTCGAGCGAGCAGGTCTTCAGCGCCAACGATGTCAGCTCCATTTATGAGCTGCCGCTGTACTTCCATGAGGAAGGACTCGACGAAAAGATCGGTGAAAAGCTCGGGATCTGGAGCGGAAGACCCGACCTCTCGCGCTGGCAGGCGATGGTCGAGCGCATCCGCAAGCCCAAGGGCCAGGTGACGATCGGGATCGTCGGCAAGTATACCGACTGGCGCGACAGCTACAAGTCGCTCTCCGAGGCGCTCATCCACGGCGGCGTCGCCAACGACGTTCGCGTGAACATGGTCTACATCGACTCCGAGGAGATCGAGCAGGGGAAGAATCTGGAGCTTCTGCGCTCGGTCGATGGGGTGCTCGTGCCTGGCGGCTTCGGCGAGCGCGGGATCGAAGGCAAGATCAAGGCGGCGGAGTTCGCCCGCACCGAGAACGTCCCATACTTCGGGATCTGCCTCGGGATGCAGCTCGCGGTGGTCGAGTTCGCCCGCAATGTGTGCGGAATGAAGGAGGCCAACTCGGCCGAGTTCCGGCCCGAAGGCAGCGAGAACGTGATCGATCTCATGGAATCGCAGAAAGACGTCAAGGACCTCGGCGGCACGATGCGCCTCGGTGCCTACCGTTGCCAGGTGCTCGCCAAGAATGCCGGCAAAACCACCCGCGCGTTCGCGGCCTACGGCAAGGAGGCGGTCTCCGAACGTCACCGCCACCGCTTCGAGGTTTCCAACAAGTTCCGCCCGATTCTCGAAGAGAAAGGCCTGCTCGTCTCCGGCAAGTACATCGATCAGGAGACCAAGATCGAGCTCGTCGAGATGGTGGAATTGCCCGGGCATCCCTGGTTCCTGGGCTGCCAGTCGCATCCGGAGTTCCTCAGCAAGCCCCTGACTCCGCACCCGCTCTTCCAGGCTTTCATCAAGGCGGCCAAGGACTCCGCCAAGGGCTCGCAGCGCGCGTTGAAGGGCATTCAGTGATGGCAGCCGCCGGTACGTTGGCGAAGCCGCTGCCGCCGATGCCTCTCATCGCCGGCCCCTGCGTGATCGAGGACGAGGGGCTCGTGCTCGAGATCGCCACCGAGCTCAAGCGGCAGCTCACGGGGCTTTCGGTGGATTTTTATTTCAAGGCGTCTTTTGACAAGGCCAACCGCACCTCGATCGACGGCTTTCGCGGGCCAGGGATGGAGGCAGGGCTCAAGATCCTGGAGCGCGTGCGCGCGAAGACCGGCCTCAGGCTCGTAACGGATATTCATACGCCCGACCAGGCGCGTCCCGTCGCCGAGGTCGTGGACTTTCTGCAGATCCCCGCCTTTTTGTGCCGGCAGACCGACCTCATCGTCGCGGGGGCCGAAGCGGCTCTTGAGTACGGGCGCAAGCTCAACGTCAAGAAGGCGCAGTTCCTCGCGCCCTGGGATGCGAGGAATATTGTCGAGAAGGTTCACGCCGTCGCCGCGAAAAAAGGTGTGACGCCTGCCGGCGATTTTCTTTTCCTCACCGAGCGGGGCGCTTCCTTCGGCTACAACACGCTGGTCGTCGATATGATCTCATTTCAGGCGATGAAAGCGCTCGGCGTGCCGGTGATCTACGACGCCACTCATTCGATCCAGTCGCCAGGCGGTGGCCCGGGCGGCAAGAGCACGGGCGGAAAGCGGGAATACCTCGAAACGCTCGCGCGCGCCGCGATGGCCGCCGGAGCCGATGGTCTTTTCATGGAAACCCATCCGCGCCCGCACGAAGCCAAGAGCGATGGCCCGAACGCGATGCCGCTCGAGCACGCCGGCGCGTTCATCCGCCAGCTCCTTGAGATCCGCGCGCTGGTGGGCGGGATGCCGAAGTTTCTGGTCTAGACAATGCGCCTGCTGCTGATGAGTCAGACCGTTCCCGGCCGCAGCGAGATCGAGCGCGCTCTTTCGGTCGAAGCGGAGTACTGCGACCTTGATGGATGGCGAGCGGGTGGAGTTTGGGCGGGTTGGGTGATTTTGCCTTTAGGCAAAAATCACCGTGAGTGATTTTGCCTTTAGGCAAAAAACGCAGTATACTGTCCAGTATGGGCACCCGCTATCTCAGCCGTCAGGTTGAGGCCGATCTCAAGCGAAAAATGGTTTTCCTTGCCGGTCCCCGGCAGGTCGGAAAGACGACGTTAGCGCGGACCTTTGAGGCCAATGCAGGCGGCTATCTAAATTGGGATTCGGCCGAGGACCGCGAACGGATACTGAGAAGGCAGCTGCCAGCCTCCCGCCTGTGGATCTTTGATGAGATCCATAAATACCGCCAGTGGCGCAACTATCTGAAAGGTCTCTACGACAAAAAAGAGGCGGCGCAGCGGATCTTGGTCACGGGAAGCGCGCGGCTCGACTTGTATCGCTTCGGGGGCGACTCGTTGCAGGGCCGCTACCACCTTCTGAGACTTCACCCCTTGAGCGTGGCGGAGCTCGGGATCAGGACCCAATCGGATTTGACCACACTCCTTGCTCTAGGGGGCTTTCCCGAACCTTTTTTCGGCGGGTCCGAAAAGGAAGCTCGTCGCTGGTCGCGCGAGTATCGCACAAGGCTGGTTCAGGAGGACCTCATCTCTTTGGAACGCGTGCAGGACGTCGCGACGCTCGAGCTGATGATGCTGCGGCTACCCGAGTTGGTGGGATCGCCACTTTCCCTTAACGCCTTGCGGGAGGACCTGCAGGTCAGTCACAAGGCAGTCAAGAACTGGATTGAAATCCTGGAGCGGCTCTACTCGGTCTTTAGGGTCTCTCCGTTCGGCTCGTCCAAGATTCGCGCGGTCAAGAAGGAGCAGAAACACTACCATCTCGATTGGACCTTGGTCGCGGAGGAAGGTCCGAGGTTCGAGAACTTCATCGGTGCCCAGCTGCTGAAGTGGGTGCAATTTCAGCAAGACTGCGAGGGGCGCGACCTGGAGCTCCGATACTTCCGTGATACGGACGCTCGTGAGGTCGATTTCATCGTTACAGAACGAAGAAAGCCCCTGCTCGCCGTCGAGTGCAAGTGGTCCGACGCCGAGGTCAGTCCGCACCTGAAATACTTCAAGGCGCGCTTTCCGGAGACCGAGGCTTGGCAGCTGAGCTTTGTCGGTAAAAAGTCCTATCGGACTCCCGAGGGGATCCGCGTCGCTCCGTGCTTGGAGCTTCTCAAAGACCTCGTGTAAGCAGTGCGACGCCTTTTCAATCGCCCGCCGCACCCTTTTGTGGCAGCATCGTCCGCATGAGTATGAAACTCGGCATTATCGGCTTGGGAAAAATGGGCGAGGCGATTGCGGCGGGACTCCGGCGCTCGGAGAAGGGCGCGAAGGGTTGGGTCCTCGCAGGCACGACTTATTCTAAAGCCAGCGCCACCGAGGCCTCCAAGCGTCTCGGGATCCCGTGTCACACGGATAACCGTAAGCTCGTCGCCGAGTCCGATATCCTGCTCCTTTGCGTGAAACCGCACCAGGCCGAGAGCGTGCTCCGCGCCGTGGCCGGGCAGTTCCGCTCCGATCAGCTCCTGGTCTCCATCTGCGCATCGATCACCACCGCGCAGCTCAAGGAGTGGTCGGGCGGCAAGCCGCATATCGTCCGCTCCATGCCCAATACGCCCTGCCTGATCGGCGAGGGAATGACCGTGCTCTCCGCCGCGCCGGGCGTGGATGAGGCCAGGCTTGAACACGCAAAAAACATCTTCAGTCCGCTCGGCAAGACAGCCGTCGTAGAGGAATCCCTCATGGACGGCGTTACGGGCCTGAGCGGCTGCGGCCCGGCCTACGTTTATCTGATCGTCGAGGCACTGAGCGAGGCGGGCGTGAAAGTCGGTCTTCCGCGTAAGGTGGCGACTCTTCTTGCGGCGCAGACCCTCGCGGGTTCCGCCCGCATGGTGCTGGAACGCGGCGAACATCCCGCCGCGCTCAAAGACGAGGTCACCACGCCCGCGGGCTGCACAATCGACGGCCTCATGGCCCTCGAAGAGGGCAAGCTCCGGGTCACGCTCATCAAGGCGGTGCTCGCGGCTTCGAAGCGCAGCAAGACGCTCCGGGGCACCAGCGCGTGAACTCCAAAGTCGAGCCGATCCGGATCTGGAACCGCTATGAACGGCGCGAGGAGGTCGAGCGCGTTTACGGCGGCGCGTGGGTGAGCTGGCTCTATTCCACCCGGGCGGGGCAAGGGGTCGCGGACGCGTTTCTGTCGAAGCGCGCCTTCAGCTCCGCCTACGGCTGGTACCAGGACTCGGCTCTGAGCCGGCACAAGATCGCGCCCTTCGTCCGCGACTTTTCGATCGCGATGGAAGAGTACGAGGACGCCGCGTACGGCTCTTTCAACGAGTTCTTCATACGCAAATTCAAACCCGGCGCGCGGAAGTTCGTCGAGGAGCCCAGGCGACTGCCGGCGTTGGCCGAGGCGCGCTACCTCGCTTTCGAGAACGTGACCGCCGACCAGTGCTTTCCGGTGAAGGGCGCTCTGCTCTCGCCCGGCTTGCTGCTCGGGGATGAGTCGCGGGCGCGGGCCTTCGAGGGCGGGCCATTGCTGATCGCGCGGCTTTGCCCGACGGACTATCATCGTTTTCACTTTCCTGATGATGGAAGGATCCTCGAGCATTACCGCGTTCCCGGCAAGCTGCACTCGGTGAATCCCCTGGCGCTTCGGTTCAAGGGGGACATCCTCGCCACGAATGAGCGGCAAGTGAGCATCCTGGAAACGAAAAACTTTGGAAAGCTCGCGTACATCGAGGTCGGTGCGCTGTGCGTCGGACGCATCGCGCAGACCCACCCCCCGGATAAACCGTTTGCGAGAGGCGACGAAAAGGGCTACTTTCTGTTCGGCGCTTCCACGGTCGTTCTCCTTGGGGAGAAAGGGTCGTGGAAACCGGACGACGAGCTGCTCGAGCAGACTGCCCGGCAGCGGGAGGTTTTCGTCCGCCTCGGAGACTCCGTGGGGCGCGCCTTTTGAACTCTTGCTCGTGGCGCCTAAATGGAAACTGCACCCTGCCCAAAAATCGTTCTGATCGTCGAGGATGATCTCGATATTCGCGAGACGTTCCGTCAGCTGCTCGAGCTCGAAGGTTACTGCGTTCTCACGGCCTCCAACGGCAAGGAGGGACTGGAGGTCTTGCAGGGGCCGCAGCGACCCAGCATGGTGCTTCTGGATCTGATGATGCCCGTGATGAATGGCTGGGAGTTCCTCGAGGCGCAGCGGGCGTTGCCTGAGTATTCCAAAATCCCCGTGGTCGTTGTCACTGCCGCCGGCAAGGACAAGGAGAAGACCGTGGGTGCCGCCGGCTTCATCAAAAAGCCGATCGAGCTGGACGTCTTGCTCTCCGTGGTGAAGCGCTACTGCTGATTCTTGACTCAAGAAGTTAGGCGAATTGCCCGAAACTGTCTCTGATGGAGATAACGCGCGGCTTCGCCAATCCGGTCGACGACTGCATCTTCGTGGTCGATCCCACGACCGGCCTGGTCCTGGATGTCTCTCCCGCCTGCGAAAGCGCCCTTGGGCTGCCGTCTCACAAGCTCGTAGGGCGGTTTCTGGGTCAATGGGTGCCTGGCACCACCCGGGAGGACCTGGCGAACGCGCTCATGGTCGTCTCCAGAGGGGCGGGCAAGCGGGTCTTTCATCTTAGCTTCCGCCAGTCGTCCGGAGCCTCGGTTGTGATGGAAGTTCAGGCTTCCAGCGTCTTCAAAAATTCCCAACCCGTCATTCAGCTGCTCGCCCGCGCCTCGGGATGAGGTCAATATAAATAGCTTAAATTTCAAATAATTAGATCTAAAAATATCTTTGCGTTTAATTACGACTTGGATTATCGTATATCCGTAGACACCCAGAGTTGATTTGCGAATTTGGAATTGAAGTCGGACTAGAAAAATCGTACATGGATGGCACCCATGATCAAGATAAATCGGACCACGGAATACGGCCTTATGGCGCTGCGACATATGACTCGAAAGCGGCTAACCGACCGCGCGGGCGTAACCAGCGCCCGAGAGGTCGCCGACGTCTATGGTCTTCCGTTTGAGATCACGGCCAAGACGCTTCAGCGTCTTAAGGACGCGGGCCTGATTCAATCGGCCCAAGGAGCCAAAGGGGGCTACACGATTCTGCGAAACCTCGAAGAGGTCAATCTCGCGGAGTTCCTGGATCTGATGGAAGGCCCGCAGATGGTGGTGGCGTGCTCGACGAAGCAGGAACCGGTTGCCGAGAGCGTCGCCGGCTCGTGCAGTTACCATCCCCGCTGCGAGATCAAGCACCTGATGAGCCACCTCAGTCAGCGCGTGTATCAGTTCCTTTCGGAGATCCAGCTCGCGGAGCTGACCCGCGTGCCGGAGTCCGAAGCCATTTCGTTCTTCAGCGTGACCGGCGCTGGCGCGCCGGCCCAACTCAGAGAGAAGCAATGATGTTGAAATTTCCGATCTACCTCGATTATCACGCGACCACGCCGGTGGACCCTGAGGTCTTCCGCGCGATGGCCCCTTATTTCACCGAAGTTTTCGGCAATGCCGCCAGTCGAAACCATGAGTTCGGCTGGACCGCGGAGGCCGCCGTCGAAAAGGCGCGCAACCAGATCGCCCGCCTGATCCGCGCGACCGACAAGGAAGTCATCTTCACCAGCGGCGCGACCGAGAGCAATAACCTCGCGATCCTCGGCGTTGCCGAGATGTACCGCGAAAAGGGCAACCACCTCATCACCTCGCCGATCGAGCACAAGGCGGTCCTGGATACCTGCCATTTTCTCGAGAAAAAGGGCTACGAGGTCACCTATCTTCCCGTCGACTCCTATGGCCAGGTGAGCCCCGAAGCGGTCCGCGCCGCGATCCGGCCGACGACGATCCTGGTGTCGGTGATGGGCGCCAACAACGAGATCGGCACGGTGAATCCGCTCGCGGCCATCGGCAAGGTCTGCAAGGAAAAGGGCGTGCTCTTCCATACCGACGCGGTCCAGGCCGCGGGCAAGGTTCCGCTCGACGTCGAGGCAATGGGCATCGACCTGATGTCGCTTTCGGCGCACAAGATGTACGGTCCCAAAGGGGTGGGCGCGCTTTACGTCCGCCGCAGGAACCCGCGGGTCAGGTTGGCCGCGCAGATCCACGGCGGCGGTCACGAGCGCGGCATGCGGTCGGGGACCCTCAACGTCCCGTCGATCGTCGGCTTCGGCAAGGCCGCCGAGCTCTCGGAGCGCCTCCTGCCGGACGAGACGGCGCGCCTGCGCCGCCTGCGCGACAAGCTCTGGGATGCCATCCGCTCCCGGCTCGACCAGGTTTATCTCAACGGCCATCCGGTCGATCGCCTGCCGAACAACCTTAACGTGAGCTTCGCGTTCGTCGAAGGTGAATCGCTGATGATGGGGATGAAGGAGCTGGCGGTTTCGAGCGGTTCGGCCTGTACCTCGGCCAGCCTCGAGCCCTCTTACGTGCTCAAGGCGATCGGGGTGGGTGAGGACCTCGCGCACACCAGTATCCGCTTCGGGCTCGGCCGGTTCACGACCGAAGAGGAGATCGACTTCGCGATCGAGAAGGTCGTCTCGACGGTGCGGAAACTTCGCGATCTGTCGCCGCTTTACGAAATGGTCAGGGAAGGCATCGATATCAAGGCCGTCCAGTGGACGGGGCACTAATAGCAACGGAGCATTACCATGGCATACACCGATAAAGTGATTGATCATTACGAGAATCCCCGCAACGTCGGCTCGCTGGACAAGGCCGCGCCGAACGTCGGCACCGGGCTCGTCGGCGCTCCCGAGTGCGGCGACGTCATGAAGCTGCAGGTCGAGATCGACGACCGCACCGGCGTGATCCGCGACGCGAAGTTCAAGACCTTCGGCTGCGGCAGCGCCATCGCGAGCTCCTCGCTGGCCACGGAATGGATCAAAGGCAAGACGATCAACGAGGCGCTCGCCATCAAGAACACCGACATCGTCGAGGAGCTGTCCCTGCCCCCGATCAAGATCCACTGCTCGGTCCTCGCCGAGGACGCGATCAAGGCGGCCATCGGGGATTACCTCAAGAAAAAAGGCGGCAACGGAAACTCCGCCTCAGGAGGCTGATATGTCCATCGTCGTCACAGAAAAGGCTTTTAAGGAAATCAAGCGCATCCGCGAAAACGACCCGAGCGCGGCGGAAGCCAACCTCCGCGTGATGGTGGTCGGCGGCGGCTGCTCGGGCATGAGCTACAAGCTCGGCTTCGACAGCCAGCCCGTGGCCGCGAACGACAAGGTCATCGAGAAGGACGGCCTGAAGATCATCGTCGACGCCAAGTCGCTTCTCTTCCTTTCGGGCACCGAGCTCGACTTCACGGACGGGCTGAACGGCACCGGCTTTGTTTTCAAGAATCCCAACGCGAAACGTACCTGTGGTTGCGGCTCCAGCTTCTCCGCATGAGCTGAAGTGCCCGCACTGCGGTCACACGCGCGAGGACGACGGCTTCCTTTCCCGCCATGTCTGCGGGAGCTGCGGCTTGCCGCAGTCGGTGCTGCCGGGCGAGGATCACTTCTGGGTGTTCGGGGTGGCCCGCCGGTTCAGTCAGGACGGCGCGGAGCTCGAGCGCCGGTTTTATCGGGTCTCGCGCGCGTTGCACCCGGACCGTTTCAGCGCCGCCGCGCCTGAGGCCCGCAAGGCCTCGCTCGAGCGCATGAGCCTGCTCAATGACGCCTACGCTACGCTGAGGAATCCCGAGGCGCTTCGCGATTACGTGCTCAAGCTCGAGGGGATCTCGGTCCCGAAGGCCCAGCTTCCGGCCGAGCTGGCCGAGAGCTGGTTTGAGCTGCAGGATACGCTCGCCGAGGATCCGGCGGCGGCCGCGGCCCGGCTCGCGGGCTTCGAGACGGCGCTCAAGGAGCTGCAGGCGCGGGCCGAAGGGGCACTGCGTTCACGGGAAAGCGCGCTGGATCGCGACGGTCTGCCGCGCGAAGGGCTGGAGAAGCTGGCGCACGAGATTCAGGCACGCGCTTATCTGAAATCCCTGGAGCGCGACGTGGAGAGACTCCGCGCGCGCTTTTTACGTTAGGAAACCACACCTATGGCCACTCCCATCACGGATCCCATTGTCGGCATTGACCTGGGTACGACCAACAGCCTCGTCGCTTTCGTGCGCGATGGCGTGCCGGAGATCCTCTCGTCGCGCGAAGGGCGCACGCTCCTGCCTTCGGTGATCACCTTCTCGGACGAAGGGGTGCCGGTCGTGGGTTATGCCGCCAAGGGACGCAAGGTCCGCGATGCGAGCCACACCGTTTTTTCGATGAAACGCCTGCTGGGCCGCGGCTTCGAGGATCTCAAGACCGCCGCGCAGGGCTTGCCCTACAAGCTCCTGCCGGGCGAAGGGATCGTGAAGATCGAGATCGCGGGCAGGACGTACACGCCGATCGATCTCTCGGCGATGATCCTCAAGGAGCTCAAGCTCGGCGCGGAGAAGGCGCTCGGAACCCCGGTCCGGCGCGCGGTGCTCACGGTGCCCGCGTACTTCAACGACAGTCAGCGCCAGGCCACGCGGGCCGCCGGCCGGCTCGCCGGCCTTGACGTCCTCAGAATCGTGAACGAGCCGACTGCCGCTTCGCTGGCCTACGGTCTCGATCGCAAGCGCCAGGGCCTCATCGCCGTCTATGACCTGGGCGGCGGGACCTTCGATATTTCGATCCTCAAGCTCCATGACGGCATCTTCGAAGTCCTCGCGACTCACGGGGATACGGCCCTGGGGGGCGATGATCTGGATTTCGCTATCGCGAAGTTCGTCGCCGAGCAGCTTCGGGCCCGCGATGGTCGGGATGCGTTCGCGAGCCCCGAGCTTCACGCGGAGCTTCTCGAGGCCGCCGAGGCCCTGAAAATCGCTTTCTCCGAGCGCGAAGAGGCGATTCTCGAAATCGCGAGCGCGGGCTACCGGACCACCTTCACCCGCGCGCAGTTCGAGCAGCTGGCCCGCCCGGTCCTCGAACGCACGCGGCAGCCTTGTCTGCGAGCGCTCCAGGACGCCGGGCTCAAGCCCTCGGATCTTTCCGATGTGGTTCTCGTGGGCGGTCCGACCCGCCTTGCCGTGGTTCAGCGGATGGCCGCCGAGATCTTCGGCCGTACTCCGAACACCTCGGTTCACCCCGACGAGGTGGTCGCCGCGGGCGCCGCCATCCAGGCCGATATCCTGGCGGGCAACAACAAGGACTTCCTCCTGCTGGATGTCGTGCCGCTTTCGCTCGGGATCGAGACCTATGGTGGCCTGATGTCGGCGCTGATTCCGCGCAACACGCGGATCCCCACGGTGGCGCGCGAGGTCTTCACGACTTTTGCCGACAAACAGACCGGCGTGGATATCCACGTCCTGCAGGGCGAGCGCGAGCGGGTGGAAGACAACCGCAGCCTCGCGCGCTTCAAGCTGGGCGGGATTCCGCCGCAGCCGGCCGGAATTCCGCGAGTCGAGGTGATATTCCTCATCGATGCCGACGGGATCCTGCAGGTTTCGGCCAAGGAGCTCAAGACCGGGCGGGAGCAGACCATTGAGGTGCGCCCCAGCTACGGACTCACCGACACGGAAGTCGAGAAGATGCTCTCCGCCAGCGCCGTGAATGCCGAAGCCGACGTCGAATTCCGCAAGATCGTGGAGGCGCGCAATGACGCCGAGCCGGTGCTCCGTGCCACCGAAAAGAGCCTGAAACAGGCCTATCGGCTCCTGCCCAAGGACGAGGCCGACGAGGTTCAGAGGCGCTACGAGGCCCTGCAGCAGGCCATGAGCGGGAAAGATGGCGCTAAAGTCCGCGAAGCTTGCTATGCTTTGAACAGGGCGACCGCGAAGCTGGCGGACCTGATCATGAAGGAGGCGGTTGCCCAGACCGTTGAACCCCGTTAAGGGCGGGTTCCTCTTATGCCGAAAGTCACATTCCTGCCGATGAATCAGACCTTTGAAGCGCGGGAGGGCGAGAGCCTGCTGGACGTCGCCATCAACAACGACGTCCCGCTTCAGCATGCTTGCGGGGGCTTCTGCGCCTGCACCACCTGTCATGTCGAGGTGAAGTCGGGCGACTCGAGCCTCTCTCCGATGGAGGAGGACGAGGAGGAACGGCTGTGTCGGGTTGATGGCGCGAGCCTTCACGCGCGGCTGGGATGCCAGGCCAAGGTCCACGGCGATGTCGTCGTCGAGATCCAGAATATCGGCCAAGGGCACTGAGGAGCGCGCGAATGCTGAAGTCCAGGATGGCCCGAGCCTTGCGGTTATTCGCCTTGCTGGCGGTGGTGCTGGCGGCGCCTGTCAGCGAAGTTGCTGCCGCGCCGGCCGCCCCGGATGCCGCGACGACTTTTTTTCTTCGGCTGCCGGCCGACCCGGAAACGCTGGACTGGAACCGCGCGCACACGACGATCGAGACCTACCTGCTGATGAATCTCATGGAAGGCTTGGTCGCCTTCGATTCCAACCTGAAGGTCACGCCCTCGCTCGCCGAAAGCTGGACCATCAGCGAAGATCAGCGCACCTATACCTTCAAGATCCGGAAAGGTGTGAAGTGGTCCGATGGCGTGCCGCTGCGGGCGCAGGACTTCGTATATGGCTGGAAACGCCTGCTTTCGCCGGTGACGGCGGCGGCCTACGCGTACTTCCTCTATGACATCGAGGGGGCCGAATGGTTCAACAAGGGCAAGCTCAAGGACTTCGAGGCCGTCGGCATCAAGGCGCTCGATGAGCATACCTTTCAGGTGAGGCTCGCGCGGCCGGTTGCGCACTTTCTTTCGATTCCGACGTTCTGGGTGACCTTTCCGGTACGGCAGGACATCGTCGAAAAGCACGGCTCGTCCTGGGCGACGCCGGGCCGGATGGCGACCGTCGGTCCCTACACGCTGTCGAGCCGTGATCTGGATTCCAAGATCGTGCTGGGAGTGAACCCTTACTATTATGGACGCCGCGGCAACATCGAACGGATCGTCGCCCTGATCGTGCGCGACGACGCCACCGCGCTGAGCCTCTACGACGCCGGCAAGCTCGACTTCGTCCCGGACATTCCGACGGTGGATCTGAAGCGTCTGAGCGGGCGCCCGGATCTCAAGGCGTTCCCGTACCTGAAAACCGCGTACATGGGTTTTGTCACCAATCGCTATCCTGTTTCCAACGTCAAGGTCCGCCGGGCCATCGCGA
>JAMPXZ010000243.1 GCA_023700925.1 Oligoflexia bacterium
CGGGACGTACTCGTACACCGTCCCGCAGGACATCACGACCCTGTCGATCGAGTCCTGGGGTGGTGGCGCGGGCGGCGGCAACCAAGCCGCGCAGGCCAATGGCGGCGGCGGCGGCGGCTACTCCAAGAAAACCATCAGCGTCACTCCAAGCGAAACTCTCACCATCATCGTCGGCTCGGGAGGCGCGACGGGAGTCAACGGCGGCGACAGCAGCGTCAAACGCGGCGCAACGATCCTTGCGACCGCTACCGGTGGCCTCACTGCGGGAGGCGCAAGCCCAACGCCCGGTGCGGGCTACTATGACATCTGGTATCCGGGCGGCGCGGGCGCGGCCGCGCAGGGCGGAGGCGGCAGCCGCGCAGGCTCGGGCGGCGGCGGCGGCGGCGGTTCATCAAGTGCCGGCGCGGCCGGTGGCGCAGGCGCGAGCGCTACGCCCGGCACCGGTGGCGCGGGCGGCACGCCCGATGGCGGCGCGGGCGGCGACGGCGGTGCTCCCGCAGCTTCGGGCGTAAACGGCTTCTTCCCCGGCGGCGGAGGCGGCGGCTCCGGCAGCTCCAGTTCCGTCTCTGGCACGGGCGGGAACGGTCAGATCAAGATCCTAGTCCCATAAAAGCGGGGAGCGACGCCTGCGGCGCCGCCTGTGAAATCAACTTCGCGACACGCTCAGCCCACGGTCGCGGCCAGGCGTCCAGCCAGCGCCGCCCGGATCCCGGGAGCCCGGCGTGGAATGTACATTCCCGAATCGATGATCTCGAAGTTATCGGGATCGCGGAAAATCGCCCCGAGCAGCTGGCTATGCAGATCGTGTCCGGCACGATGGAGGCGGAAGTAGCCGCGGATCGCGACGCCCGAAAGCTTGAAGTCGCCCAGCGCATCCAGCACCTTGTGGCGCGCGAACTCGTTCGCATAGCGAAGCCCTTCGGGATTCAGGACGCCGGACTCGTCAAGCACCACGGCGTTATCCAGCGAGCCACCACGAGCGAGCCCCATGCGCTTGAGCGCCTCGACGTCACGAAGGAAGCCGAAGGTCCGGGCGCGGGAAATCTCGGAGAAAGAGGTGTGTCCCTCGATGTAATGAAATTCCTGGTAGCCGATGGAGGGATGAGCCCAGTCAATCGAGCCATGAACCTCGAACTTGGAAGAAGGCTCGACCATGGCCCACTTGTCACCCACCTGAACCTCGACCTTGCGCCGAAGAGCCAGATAGGGGCGGCTCTGCCGCTGGGACTCGACGCCCACCGTACGAATGGCATCAAAGAAAGGCTGCGCGCTTCCGTCCATGATCGGAATCTCGGGCCCGTCGACTTCCACCGACGCATTGTCGATCCCGGCGCCCTGGAGCGCGCTCATCAGGTGCTCCACGGTCGAAATGGAACCTTGGCCGCGTCCAAGCGTGGTCGCAAGCTGGGTGTTGGTGATGTTGCGATAATGGCCCGCCATCGGGAGCAGATTCGGAAGGTCGGTACGAACGAAGGAGATCCCCTGCCCAGGCCGTCCCGGCTTGAGCGTGAGCTGAACCGCTTTGCCGGAGTGCAATCCTACCCCGGTCAGCGTGATGGAGTCCTTCAACGTTCGTTGCAGAATCATGAGCTCTCCTTGCATGGACTAACGGGGTAAACAGCAAGGCTTGTGCCCAATCTCTCCGCGTCCGGAAGAATAAAGCTCCGGAGTCAGGTCCATGCAAAATCAATAACGATTTCGCCAGATAACAAAACATATGCGCCGCGTCAATTCAAATGACCTTTCCGGCGGAAATCCAAAAGAGAACCGCAGTGTATACTCAAGAGCACACTCGAAAAAGGCTCAGGTGTGGGATTTCAGACACACTATCGAGGGGCTTAGAGCAGCGGGTCCTGCGCGACGTTCTTGCCTTCCCAGCCGATCCCGAGATGCTCGTAGGCAAGCCGGGTCGCGGTTCTGCCCCGGGGCGTCCTCTGAAGGAACCCCTCCTGAATCAGATAAGGCTCGTAAACATCCTCAAGCGTGTCGCGCTCCTCACCCAGAGCGGACGACAGGGTCTCGATTCCCACGGGCCCCCCGTCAAACTTTTCGATGATGGTCGCGAGAAGCCGACGATCCATGGGGTCCAGGCCCCGCTCATCGACCTCGAACAAAGCCAGCGCCGCCCGCGCGGTGTCGCGATCGACCACCACCCCAGCGGCCTTCTTCAGACGGACCTGGGCGAAGTCGCGCACTCTTTTGAGAAGCCGGTTGGCGATGCGAGGCGTGCCGCGCGAGCGCTTGGCGATCTCGTTGGCCCCGGATTCCTCGACCTGGATTCCGAGCAGGCCGGCCGAGCGCCGCACGATTTTTTCGAGCTCCTCGACCGGATAAAATTCAAGCCGGAGCTGCACGCCGAAGCGATCACGCAGCGGGCTCGACAGGAGCCCCGTGCGGGTGGTGGCCCCGACGAGGGTGAACTTCGGAAGGTCGATCCTGAGCGTCCTCGCCGCCGGCCCCTGGCCGATGATGAGATCGAGCTTGAAGTCCTCCATCGCGCCGTAAAGCACCTCTTCGATGGTCTTCTGCAGGCGATGGATCTCGTCGATGAAAAGGACGTCCCGGGGCTGCAGATTCGAAAGAATCGCGGCGAGATCGCCCTTCTTTTCGACGTTCGGGCCGGTCACGCAGTGAATCTGGGTCCCCATCTCGTGGGCGACGATATGGGCGAGCGTCGTCTTGCCGAGGCCGGGCGGGCCCGCCAGCAGAACGTGGTCCAAGGCATCGCCGCGCTGACGGGCGGCCTCCATAAAGAGCGAGAGGTTCTCCTTCGCCTTCTTTTGCCCGACGTACTCCTCGAGGAACGCGGGACGCAGCGTCTTCTCCGCGCTCTGCTCGGTCTGGCCATCCTGCTGCGGCTCCAGCGCGACAGCGGCGCTTACGAGGCGCCGGGATTTTTCAGCTTGATCATCCGATTTCATATCGCCTTCCCCGCCTAGATCGCCAGCTGCCTGAGCGCAGCCCGAATCAGCTCTTCAGCCTTCGCCGGCGGCTTCTCGCTCTCGGCCATCACACGATTGAGCAGCGCACTCACCTCGGCCTCGCGGTAACCGAGACCGATGAGCGCGGCCTTCGCATCGCCGAACACCCCGCGAAGCTCCGCGGGCGCTCCGCTGGCCTTGCCCTTGGCCCCCGGAGCGGGACTCGTCGCCTTGAGTCCGCCGAAGCCTCCGCTTTCGAGCTTCTTGCGAAGCGGCTCGGCGAGCTCGAGCACCACGCGGTCAGCGGTCTTCTTGCCGATCCCGGGCACCGCGGTCAACGCCTCGCGATCGCCCTCGATGATGGCCTGAATGAGCTGCCCCGTCTCCATCCCCGAAAGGATGCCGAGCGCCCCCTTGGGACCGATCCCCGTGACACTCAAGAGGGTCAGAAAGAGCTCCTTCTCCGGCTTCGTCGCGAAGCCATAGAGATCCAGCGCGTCTTCCCGTACGTGGGTATGAACGAAAACCTCGACCACCTTGCCGGGGAGAAAATCCAGATACGCCGGGCTCTGGGGCACCGCGAGCGCGTAACCGACGGAGTCCTGAACCAGGAGCAGCAGCTTTCCGTCAGCGTGCTCCCGAATTTCCCCCCGCAGATAACCGATCATGACCTGCGACCCCGCTGCTCCATGGTGACGCCGACGGCCTCGGCCATCGAGATGCGTTTCTTTTTCCTGCGAGACGACAAAGCCTGCATCGCCTCGGCCAAGCCGACGGATCCCGTGACCGCAGCCCGGGACATGTGGGCGTGACAAACC
>JAMPXZ010000244.1 GCA_023700925.1 Oligoflexia bacterium
CAGATCATCTTTCTGGCCAGGGAACTGACCCGGCTTCTGACCCGGGCGATTCGTCAGATCATCTTTCTGGCCAGGGAACTGACCCGGCTTCTGACCCGGGCGATTCGTCAGATCATCTTTCTGGCCAGGGAACTGACCCGGCTTCTGACCGGGCACGCCCGTCAGATTATCTTTCTGACCCGGGATGTAGCCCGGCTTCTGGCCAGGACGACCTGAGAGGTCGTCTGCCTGTACCTGAGTGACAGCTAGTCCGAAAGCAATGGCTCCAGCAACCACTGAGAGCGTCGCAAAATATTTCATGTGGTTTCCTCCCTGAGAAGAGTTCGGTTCGTCGAACGGCCCATTTGCAACCTGGGTGCCAGGCAGCTCATGACTCATCAAAAGGATGCGCGGACTTAGCCGTGCTCGCGCGGCAATTCTCCCCGCGCGGAATCAGCCTCGGGCTCCTGCGGCGCGGGTGCCGCTTCGTTCAACGCCGGGAAGAAAGCTCGATCATCCAGCAGGATTTGAGGGCTCGGAGCCGGGCCGGGCGCCTGGCCCGGCGCATTTCTCACGCGGCCCCGCGAGCGGTGAAGTCGCAGCCCCTTGGCGTCAAGCGCATACCACACCGTCACCGTATCGCCCGCGCGCACCCGTTTCAGCGGGGTGGCGACGCTCAGCTCCTCATCCGTCAGCTCGAACCGGTATTGCTTTTCGCCGGTTCGCACGACGATATTCTCTTCGGAAACCCGCACCACCGTACCCGTGACCCGCTGTACCTCAAACGGGGTTCGCGACCGAACCGGCCGCGCGAGACCGCCCGAACCGGTCGCCTCCGGGACCTCGGACCCAGTCGCCGCCGCCGCGGCCGCAATGACGAAAAGCGTTCCCCAATGGGAAATTGCAGCAGCTCGCTTCATTTCAGAGTCCCCTCCGCATCGTGTTCACCGGTTCCCGCCCGGTTCCGGAGCAAACAAGAAGCCAAGAATAGCGGCGACCGGGAATAGCTATTGCACGTTGACCTCTGAGTCGCACGGCATGACACGTTATTACTTTCTGTGGCTATATGCAGTGATCCTTACCGCGATTGCCGCAGCCGCCATCCAGAGCACGGTCGAGGAAAAGAAGATGCTGGACGACTCCGCGGAGCGCCTGGCGTCGCTCTCGACGAGCCTCGAGGAATCGGTGGCGCAGCATCACCTCGCACGACGATCCGATAAAATCGCACGCTCGGTGGAAAGACTCACCCGGCGGACGGGCCCGGGCCATGACCAGGCCTTCCAAACCCTCCTGATCTGCGTCTACAGCCCGGCGGGCGCCTGGCTCCAGGAACGGACGCTCTCCTCGCCGCGGACCCGCAAGGCGGAAACCCTCTGTCTCGATCGCCAAGCGCGGCGCCTCGCGCAAGGCAGCGCGAGCTGGAAAACCGATCGCGCGGACATCCCCCTGCAGATCCACGCCAGCGTGCTGCCTGCCACTCCCTCCGGCCACCGCCGCGTCCTTCTTCTCTCGCGGGATCTCGGCTTTCTGCGCGAAACCTGGCTCGCGCACTTTCTGCGCACTTTCCTGATCACCGCGGCAGTGGGCCTCGCCCTCCTGCTGGTGGTGGGAGCCCAGGTGCGTCACTGGCTGCGCTCTCACCTCTCGTCCCTGCACCACACCCTGCGCTCACTCCTCGCGGGCCGCCGGCCGCATGAGATCTCGCCCGTCCTCAAGCCCCTTTCCAGTGAGATCGCCCTCCTGGCAGAAAAGGTCAGGCGCAGCTCGGCGCCCCCCACCTCCCGCTCGCTCCCCGAGGCGATCGGCAAGCGCAAGCTCGTCATTCTCGCCAACCGTGAGCCGTACATCCATGAACACCGCGAAAACCAGACGATCCGCGTCGTCCGGCCCGCCAGCGGCCTGGTCAGCGCGCTCGAACCCATCCTGCGCCAGTGCGGAGGGCTGTGGATCGCTCACGGCAGCGGCAGCGCCGATCGCGAGGTCACCGGCGCCGACGGCGAGATCGCGGTCCCGCCGGATCGGCCGCGCTACCGGCTCCGCCGCGTCTGGCTCTCGGAGGAGCAGGAAAAAGGCTACTACTACGGCTTTTCCAACGAAGGCCTCTGGCCGCTCTGCCATCTGGCGCATACGCGCCCGATCTTCCGCCTTGCCGATTGGAACTCTTACCGCGAGGTGAACCAGCGGTTCGTCGATGCAATACCCGCGACGGCGCTCACGCGGGAGTCGCTGGTCCTGGTGCAGGACTACCATTTCGCGCTCGCTCCGCGCGCCATCAAGCTGCGCGCGGGGGAACGGGGACCGCGCGTGGCGATCTTCTGGCATATTCCCTGGCCCAATCCAGAGGCCTTCGGCATCTGCCCATGGAGCAAGGAGCTCCTCGAGGGAATGCTCGGCGCCGACGTCATCGGCTTCCACACGCAGTACCACTGCAACAACTTCCTGGAGACGTGCAACCGCTACCTCGAGGCGCGCATCGATCTGGAGCACTTCTCGGTGACCCGGGACAACCACGAGACGATGGTGCGCGCTTTCCCGATCGGAATCGACACCCCGCCGGTCCGCGTCCTGCTCCCGGCCGACCGCGAACGCCTGCGTGAGAAGTTCGGGGCGCGGGCCGAGTTCCTCGCCGTGGGCGTCGACCGTATCGATTACACCAAGGGCCTCGTCGAGCGGGTCCAGGCGGTCGAGCGATTCCTCGAGAAAAACCCGCAGTTCATCGGTCGCTTCAGCCTGCTGCAGGTGGGCTCCCCGAGCCGCTCCTCCATTCCGGCCTATCGCCAGTTCCTGACGGAGCTCGAGCACGCCGTGACACGCGTGAACGCCCGCTTCGGCAAAGGCGAGTACAAGCCGATCCTGTTCGTCGGGCACCATCAGGAGTGGGAAGACCTCCAGGACTTCTATCAGCTCGGCGACGTCTGCCTGGTGACCTCGCTGCACGACGGAATGAATCTGGTCGCCAAGGAATACGTCTGGTGCCAGCAGCCCGAACGCGGCTCGCTGATCCTGAGCAAGTTCACCGGCGCGAGCCGCGAGCTTACCGAGGCGTTCATCGTCAATCCCTACTCCATCGAGGAGATGGCTGACGCGATCGCCGCGGCTCTGGCTTTGCCGACCGAGGAGCGGACGCGGCGCATGCTGGCGATGCGGGAGAAGATCCGACTCCACAACGCCTACCAGTGGGCCTCCGATCTGATCCAGGCCGTCCTGAAGACGGAAGAGGCGCCGGGAAGTCAGGTTTCCGAGCCGCCGTCCGCCAGCACTGCCACCAGCTTGCGTTCCGTTGCCATGTCCCGCTAAATTGGCCCCATGCCCTCCGTGTCCCGATCCCTCGCCGGCGTGCACCGCCGGATCATCGCCTGCCAGGCCTGTCCGCGCCTCCGCACGCATTGTGTGCGGATCGCACGGGAAAAAAGACGCGCCTTCGCCGCGGAAACCTATTGGGGGCGGCCGGTCCCCGGCTTCGGCGATCCACGCGCGCGGCTCGTCGTCGTCGGCCTGGCTCCGGCCGCGCACGGCGCGAATCGCACGGGCAGGATCTTCACCGGCGATCGCTCGGGCGCGGTGACGGCCTCGAGCTCCACGACGCCTACGTCACCGCGGTGGTCAAGTGCGCTCCGCCCGACAACAAGCCTCTTCCGGCGGAGCAGCGGCGCTGCATCGCCGACCATCTCGCGCCCGAGCTCGCGGCGCTCGAGCGTCCCCAGGTCTGGG
>JAMPXZ010000061.1 GCA_023700925.1 Oligoflexia bacterium
CTTTCCTGCTCATCCTGCTCTCAGTCGCTCCGAGCGCCTGCTCGCGGCTCTCAGGCACGCCGAAATCGAGCCCCGCCCAAGCCGGCACCCATGAGGTCACGTTCACGGCAACGGTCACACTCGTAAAGGACATCAATCCCAGCGGTGACGGACCATCCGTGGGATTCATGGGCCTCAATCCCCCCGTCAAGATGGGGAACGCGATCTACTTTGCCTCCGATGACGGGACTCACGGCACCGAGCTTTGGCGCTCCGACGGCACGCTCGAGGGAACCTGGCTCGTCAAAGACATCGCCACTGGTGTGGCCTCCTCCAACCCCTCCGCTTTCGTGGTCTCGGGCTCCTGGCTCTACTTCGCCGCTGACGACGGCGCCACCGGCGGGGAACTCTGGCGCAGCGATGGCACCACCGCCGGCACCGTGCAGGTCAAGGACATCTGGCCGGGAGCGACCGGCAGCGCTCCTCGCGCGCTCTTCGCGTCCGGAGGACTCATCCACTTTTTCGCCGCCAGCGACACCGGCGGGCTCGAGCCCTGGCGCAGCGATGGGACGGCCGCGGGAACGATTCAGCTCGTCGACGTCAATCCCGGAGCCGCCGACTGCGAAGCCGGAACTTGGGGCATGGCCGGCGGGCTCACCTACTTCTCCGCCAGCGACGGCTTCACCGGCGGCCTCTGGAAGACGGACAGTACCGCGCCGGGAACCCAGCTCCTTCATGACTTCCAAAGCTTCGGGATCTCGCAAATCGGTTCCTTCGCGGACCTCGCCGGCAAACTCTACTTCGGTGCCAAGGATTCGGCTGGCACGGAGCTGTGGAACTCCGACGGATCGGAAGCCGGGACCGCGCTGGTGAAGGATATTTTCCCGGGAGCCAACAGCGCCTACCCGGGGGACCTCACCGTCTTCAACGGCATGCTCTTTTTCGGCGGAAGAAGCTCGCTCAACAGGAATTTCCTCTGGAAGTCCGACGGGACCCTCTCGGGCACCCTGTCCGTCGTTGAGGGTGCCTCCGATGCACTCGCCGTTTCGGGATCGCTGCTCTATTTCAGGCTGAACGGCGAACCCGGCATCTCGGATGGAACGAGCGCCGGCACCCGCCTCCTCAAGGAGATCCATCCCACAGAGGCCTCCCTGGCGTATCCTCCGCTTTTCACGACACTCGGGGAGTGGACCTACTTCGCGGCCAACGACGGAATCCATGGCCGGGAGCTCTGGCGCACCAACGGCACGGCGGAGGGCACCGGCCGCGTCGCCGGCGTGACTCTGCCATCCTACACATTCCTGATCCCGCTCGGAACTCGGCTGCTCGTGCTGGGCTCGGATCCGGCTGCCGGCCAGGAGCTCTTGCTCGTCCAGCCCTGAGCCGTTTCGCTCAGAGGCCGAGCCCCACGCTCAAGCTCAACGACTGCGACGAGAGCGCATGATCCGGCGAGAAGTCAAAGCGCATGGACGCATAGTCGAGCGCGATCGAGACGGCCCGGCCGTCGCCGATGACCCCTTCCCAATCCAATCCGCCCGCGAGCTCGCGCTCCCGGAACTCGAAGAGGCGCGGGGAATCCGGAAGCGGGACGAATTTCAAATAGAGGCCGATGCTTGCCCGCCCGTCGAGCTCCTTGCGAATAGCCGGAACGAACTGGTGAAAGAGCAGGTGATTGAAACCGAACGCGTTCCCGTTCACGATCATGTGCGCGAAATTCATTCCTCCCGACAGCGAAAGCGCCCAGGAGCTCCCGTGCGCCCCGCCCCCGAGCGGGAAGACGTAGCCCAGCTTCAGGCTCGCCCCCAGAAAGCGCACGTTCCGATCCGGGGGCCCGCCGCTCAGCGGCTGCGTCAGGGAGAGGTTCCCTCCAACGACCCAGCGCGACTCACCGATCGGATAGCTGGCGGAGACTTTCAGAATGGCCGAGAGCAGCCGGAAATCCGCCAGCGCGGTCTCCCGGTAGCTCACCCAGCTTGTCCCCAGCGACATCTTCGGGGCTGAGCGAACGCGACGCATCTCGCCTTCGCGAAGTCCTTCCCGGGAAGGGAAATCCAGCAGGAACTCCTGGCTCTCGGCTTCGTTCGCTCCGATGGCAAAAATCTCAAGCGGCTGGACCGCTGCGGTCAGGGGAATCTCAAAACGGAAGGTGCCGTCGCCCGAGCCGCTCACGAACTCGGTCTCGCTGAGGACCAGGTTCCAGCCCGGACGCTTGAATTTGCCCGTGATGATCGCAAGCGGCACGGGCTCGCCCTCCCGCCAATCGATCCGCACGGGAATCCTCGCGGGCTCGTCAAAGCTCAGTCCGCCCACCCTCAAGTCGCCGGGAGTTTCCTGCAGGGTCGCGTTCCAGCGAGATTCCTCTCCCCGCGCCGTTCCGCAGGCCACCCCGAGCGCTAGCACGACTGACAGGAGCGCCGCCAAGCTCACGTCGATCCTGCCTCGCCCGCCCAGCGGGCCTCGGGCGGGATGGCCACGACCGCGAAGGTAATGTCATCGAGCCTCTCGCCCGGCGCCGTGCCCCAGTGCTCCTCAACGATTGACTGGATCACCCTTGAGGCCTCGCTCCCACCGGGCCGGCCGCCCGTGAGCCCCTCTTGAATCCGTTCGAGCAACTGCGTTTTGGAGATCTTCATCTTGTCACGGGCGCGGGGCTCGAAAAGCCCATCAGTGTGAAGGAAGATCGCCTCTCCAGGAGCCATGCGCCGGCGCGTCTCCTTGCCCGGGAGGAACTCGGACATTCCGAGAAGCGAACCCCCTGAGCGCTCCAGGAGCGAAATTTCGCCGCTTCCGCCCCCGAGCAGCACGGCCGGGCAATGGCCCTGATCGACGGCCCTAAAAAGACCGCTACGCAGATCGATCGCGCAGACGAAAAGAGACATCGAAGAGTCGGTGCCGGCCGCGGCCAGGACCGCCGAGTTCAGCCGCGCGACCAGCGGAGCGAGCGGGACTTCGGCGGGCGCGCTCCGGGCGAGCTCTTCCACGAAGATCGAATAGGCGCTATGCACCGAAGCCGTCACCAGGGCCGCCGAAACGCCATGGCCCATCACGTCTCCCATCACGATCAGCACCCGATCCCCCAGGCGCGCATAGTTCCACCAGTCCCCCGCGCACTCCGAGGCCGGAAGGCTCAGGCCCGCCAGGCTCAGGTTCGGATGCTCGAAGCCGCCCACCGGGAAAAAATGTTTCTGCACGTACTGGGCGGTTTCCAATTCCTTTTCCATCCGGGCTTTGATCGCGGTTTCCTGGAGCAGCCCCCGGATCCGTCCTGCCATGAGGTTGAACGCGGCGGCGAGCGCCGACATCTCGTCTCCCGGGCTCGGCCGCTCCTCGACGCCCACGGAGAAGTCCCCTGCCCCCACCCTGCGCGTCGCGAGCCACAGCTCGCGGATCCTTCGTGTCAGGCGCCGGGCCAGGAGCAAGGTCAGCCCAAGACTCAGGACAAACACACTCCCGCCCAGGAGTAGTAGGCGCCGTTTAAGAACCGTAGTGGCGGAGTAGGCCAGCTCCTTTGGAACCAGCCGGACCAGCAGCAGGCGTTGGGAAAGGAGTTGGCGATGGCCGACGATGTATTCCCGTCCGTCCAGGGACCGTTCGCGCGCGCCGGACCCGAAGCCTCCTTGCCAGAGGTCGCGCACGAGCGCGTCCAGCGACGCCGCAGCCGGAACCCTGCCTGATATCGCCGGCAAAGTACTCCGGCGAAAGAGAACCTGCCCCACGCTGTCGGCGAGCAAAAGCTCGAATTCCCGCTCCTGACCCGGCCCCGGATCGAGCTCCGGCTTGAGGAGCGCCAGGAACCGGAGCGGCCGTCCTTCGGAATCCGCGGCAACCCCGCAAAGCGGCAGGAGGCCTTCGGCGGAAACCCCGAGCAGCGCCCGCGCCGGCAGGCGCTCGCCGGTCCAGCCCTGACGGGAGAGATGCGACTGAAGCTCGGCCGGAGCCAGCTTCCGGCCAAAGGCCATCCGGATCACGGCCGCGCCGTCGTCTTGCAGCTGGAAAAAGGCCAGGGCCGCCACGCCCGCCGGATGCAGCTTCTCGTCGAAGAAATTTCCGGCCAAAGCCGGCGGTAGCCCCCCGGCAACGCGTGAAAAGACCTCGATCCTCTCGATGCGGCTCTCGATCGCCGTGGAGAGCTCCGACACCTTGGCGAAGTTATGATCGTAAAGATACGAGACCTTGTCTTCGACCATCAGCGCGGTGGAGGCCAGCTGCGACAGCCCTAACCCCAAGACAAGCGCGCCCGTCACAAGCGAGATAATCCGCACGCGTATCGAAAACATCCAGGCCAAAAGCGCTTTCAGTGGAGGGGGACATCGCACAAAAGGCTTTTCGGCGAAATCCGGATATCTTTTGAGATTTTCGCCGAAACTGCCGAAGAGAAAATGACTCATGACGCGAAGCACCTCTCCCCCTTTCCATTCGTCACCGCCGACGGATTCCCTGACGGTCGCCTTGGGGCTGCTTTTCATCTTTTCAGGCCTGTGCGGGCTTTATCTGGTGCAATTCCCCGAGCGACTGCCAGTATTCTGGCGCTCATCAACTTCGCTCATGCTGAACCCCGGGGCGCTTGGCACCCTCGCCCGCGTCAGGGGCGCGGTCCGGCTGCGTCCCTCGGATTCGCCGTTCTGGCACGATCTGGAACGCGACGTTTCGGTAACCACTGGCGAGCTGATCTTCACGGGCCCCACCGGGCTGGCCCAGCTGCGCTTCGCCGATGGGCGCCTGGCCGAGATCCTGCCGGACTCGCTCGTCCTGCTCGAGCTTCCGAGCCCGGACCTGCTTGACCTCGACGCCCAACCAGTCCTTCGACTGAAAACCGGCGCTCTTCGCATGGAACTTCGGGCGCGCGCTTCGACCTCGCTTCGCCTGGGCGAGGCCGGCAAGGAGATCTCCCTCCGACCTCGCGAGGAGGTGTCCGGCTCGCGCTGGGTCGAGCTTTCGACGGAGCCCACCGCAAGAGGTTACACCGTCTCGGCGCAGTTCCCGCTCGAGGTCAAAACCGGCGAAGCGGTCGACTCGCTGGCTCCCGAGCTGGCCCGCCTGCTCTCACCCCGGGACGGCATCGCGCTGTTCTCGAGCGAGGCGCGCGTGGAATTGCGCTGGGAGACAAGTCAGGATCGGCCTGCCGTGGTCGAGCTCCTCGCTTCCGACGGCGTGGTTCGAGCATTGCCACCCACGCGGGAGCGAAGCCGCTGGATCGAGCTGCAACCAGGAGCCCATCGATGGCGTGTCCGCATTGGGGATCGTGCGACTCCGTGGGCCGCCTTCCAGCACCAGCTCCTGCGGGCACCGCGGATCCTGGCCCCCGCCCCGGGCGCCCGAATCGAGCTCGGCTCACAAGCGCAACAGGAGATCGCGATCCGCTGGGACGCGCTCGCCGATGGACTGGTTCCTGAAGTCGAAATCCAGGATTCCGGGAATAAATCCTGGACACTCCTGCAGCCAGCTTCCGCGCAAGGGGCGTTGGCGCGGCTTCCTCAAGGAGAATACCGCTTCAGGACCCGGGTCACGGCACCGGCAGGCGCGATCTCGGAGTGGGGCGCATGGAGCGCCTTCAGCCTCGTCCCGAAGGCGGCGGAGGGGCCGCAGGAATCCACTGCCCCGCCCGCCCTCTCGCCGCTGATCGCCGATCCGGTCCTAAACGCGCGCTTCGAGCCGCTTCCGGCGGGCCCGGGGTCGCAGTCGCTGAGCTTCCTGCTCAGATGGAGTGCCATCCCTCGTGCCCGGCTTTACTCGATCCGACTGCTCTCGGCCCGGAACGCCGTAATCGCCGAGCGACGCACGCGCGCGCTCAAGGAAAGCTTCACCCTGCGTTCCGCCGAGCACCTGCAGCTCTTCGCCGAAATCAGCGCGGAGTTCGCGGACCAGCCACTCCGAAAAGCCCGGATCGCGGTACGCCTGGCGCTTCCCCCTCCTCACCAGATCCGCCCGGCGAGCGGCCGCGGCATCTCACGCGGTGCAGGGCTTGCGTTAGCCTGGACCCGAACTCCTCTTGGCAAGGAATACGAGTTTCAACTGTCACGTGACGAGGACTTCTCGCGGCTCCTTCGCTCCCGGACCCTGAACCGGAACTGGACCTACTTCCGCCCGGAGCCGGACGAGGCCCCGGGAACCCTTTACTGGCGCGTGCGAGCCCTGGCCCCCGGACACCAAAGCGCTTGGAGTGAAACCCGCTCGCTCCTGTTGCGTTGAGGCGCCTGCGCGTTACTTCTCTTTGCGAGCGAGGAACTTGAAAAACTCCTTCTCGAAATCATCCAGCCGCATCGCGCTCCCGCATTGCGGACAGGGAACCGCAGGAAGCTTCAGCGCCTTGAGCGTGCCGAGTTCTCCGGCATCGATCCAGTGCGTAAGGCGCCGCGCGCAGGCGCTGCAGAAAAACGGCACCTCACAGCTCCCGAGGGAATTCGAAGCAAAGCCCAGCATCTCGGCGTAGGCCGAGGCCGAATGCAGGAAACTCTCGCTCAGCCTCTCGAAGGCACAGCCCTGGAAAAACGACTGGACACGGCCGAGAAATTGGATCCAGGCCCGAACGCCGGGCGAATTGAGATAGGTCACCTGCCCAAGGTCGAGATAAAGCGACCCCACGGTTTCCTTCTGTCCATCGCAATAGGCCTGGACCTTGCGCAGATCGGCGTTCTCGTCGAGGTTGCCCGCGAAACGCAGGCGCAGGGTGGAAGCTGGAAGATCCAGCTCTGCTTCCACGAGCAGAGGTGGCGTCTTCAGGATAGGCAGGGAAAGCGGCATAGTCCGAGGATCTTAGCTATTCGAGAACGCCCGAACAAGTTAAACTCGCGGCATGTGCGCTCTGAAGGAACGGCGTAACTGCCCGGTTTGCGGAAAAGGGTCCTTCGAAGGCTCCCCCTGGAAAAAAACAGTGCCCAGCAACGTCCGGCGCTGGCGCGACTGCCTCAGCACGGTCTGGAGATGCGGGTCCTGCCAGTCGCTGGTGTCACTCGAGGTGCGAGACCTCGCGCCTTTCTACCAGGACTATCCTTTCAGCCTGCGTACGCTCTCGAGGTTCACGCGACTGGTGTATTCCGCGTATGTAAAACGTCTACTGGAATCGGGCATAAAAAGATCTTGCTCCGTCCTCGATTACGGCTGCGGCTCCGGAGTCCTGGTGACCTACCTGCGCGAGGCCGGCTTCGCCGATGCCGAGGGCTATGATCCGTACACGCCCGCGTTCAAGGATCCTTCACGCCTGGAGCGGCAATACGACCTGGTGATTTACCAGGATGTCATCGAGCATCTCGATGACCCCATGGCGTCGTGGGCCTCGCTTTCCCGGCTCGTCAAGGCCGGCGGCCTGCTTTGCATCGGCACGCCACGCGCGGAGGGGATCTCGGCCGACCGTCCCGAGAGGCACCTTCACAGCTTGCATCAGCCCTTCCATCTCCAAATTTTCTCGGAGGCCGCGCTCGTGCGTTCGCTCCAGGACGCGGGCTTCGCCATCGAGCGGATCCATCGCCACCATTCTTGCGACACCCGTGTTCCGTTCGTTAACTGGGCTTTTCTCCGGGCGTTCATGAAGGCGCGCGACGGAATGCTTGACGCGGGCTTTGAGCCGCCCACCTGGAACCATCTTTGGCAGGCTCCCCGGCTGCTTTTCACCGGCTTGTTCGGCTACTGGCTCGCGTCGCGGGATGAGATGGTCGTGATCGCGAGGCGATTGGCTGGTAACGCCCCTATATCCGGAAAAAATCCAGGCAAAACGAGTGAAGCTCCTCCTCCGGCGAGTCGCGGATGACCGCCTTGGCGCTCTCGATCGCCTTCACGAGGAGCGCCTTGATCCGGATGACGTCTTCCTTCGAGATACTGATCACTGACGAGTAGTGAAGGTCGCCCTGCGCGTCCTCGCGCTCCAGCGCGCGCATCGCCTGCAGGCGCCAGTTGATGTGGTGCTTGGCGATCATGGGCGAGTCATTGCCGAGATGAACTCGCGCGGTCCCCACGCGGTAGCGCCCCTCCGCCTGAACGGCGAGGCCGAGGCTGAGCAGGAACTCGAGGATCTCGGCCGTTTTTTTCAGCGATAGCCCGAGGTATTCCGAAATCGCCTCTTTGGTCCCGAAGCGATCGATCGTCAGCAGGATGTGAACCGCGGCATACTGCCAGGAGCTATAGAAGATCGCCTGATCTTCCCGCGAAAGAGTGTGCTTCACCTCAAGTCGATCCTTCAGGACCAGCCGCTTCTCGCGCATTCGTTGAAGCTGCGTCTCGATCCGCCTTTGAAGTTTCGGGGTGCCCGCCCGCCCGAGCTGAACCAGGAGGAGAAAGTATTCGGCTTGCTCCGAGGTATGCCCAAGGAAGTCATTCATCTCTTCGGCCTGCTCCGGGCTGAGATCCGACTTGCCTCCGAGGACCTGGGAGACGTGGGAAATCGGCGAGCGGATCGCGTCGGCCAAGGCAGCGCGAAGGCCCCGACCTCGCTTCGGTCGGGATTCGATCCAGGCCAGGAGATATTGGCGATAGTCGAGGTGGTCAAAGATATCCTTATCCATAATTTCAATATCTTATCGTCAGTTCTTCATTACTAATGAAGTTTTGAGCAAATTTTTCATGAAATTCTTCTATACCGAACCGTGACTGTCGGGTATTAATTGACGCGTCGCGCGACACTGAGGTAAAACAAGGCCCCCTAACCCGGGGCCTCAAAAGTGATCGAGGTAACTATCATGAAGAACAGCTTAATTTGTTTCGCTCTTGCGACCCTTTGCTTGATGATTCCCGGCACGGGCTTCCCTGCCGGCGGAGACCACAGCGGCGGCGGTGGCGACCTGAAGGCTGACTTTCGAGTCAAGTCGGGGGCACTCGTGGAGCGCCTGTCCCGCTCAAAAGACCCGCTGGCCTTGGACTTCGCCCGACGCTTCAGACGCGTCCTCGGCAACTCCACCTTCAAAATCGATGTCGTCGAGACTCTCATGGATCCCGAAACCGGCAAACCCGTCCGCAATCAGCGCCCCCTCTACGCTTACGGCGCGCCCAACTGGATTCAGCTCAAAGCCAAGTCCAAGACCGATCCGGGCTCCGCCTCCTGGGAAGAAAAAGTCCACGGCGGCAAGAACCTCGACGCCGACGTCTTTCACGAGCTCGCGTGGGCGGTCGGCACCGACCAGGACCGCGACTATCAGCTCTCGATTGGCGCCCTGAAGCTGCACCTGAGCGCGGGTATCCAGCGGGAGCGCCATAAGCTGCTGAAGACCGACACCTACTACTATCACCGCGGCTCTTCGACCGAAACTTCAGGAGTCTGCATCTATCACTTCGAAGTGGATCGCGAGAACCGCACGTTTGTCATGACCGGCTATGCGCCCGGCCGCAATGCTGAGCTCGACGACTGTTCGGAGGTCCATAACTTCGAATACAACGAAGACAAGGACGCCTGGATCTCCCGCGATCTTCTCGCGATCGAGATCCTGCCGGACGGGAACTTCGTTTCCCGCTTCGATGACGCATCCGCCGGGCTTGCGGGCGAGCCGATGAAATATTTCGCGCTGGGCGGAAGCGAAGCCTACCGCCTCGAAGGTAGCTCGGGAACGATTCAGGGCCTTTGCGTCCGCGACGCGTTGATCGCCGAGCTCGATCGCAGGGCCACCGGTAACGGCGAGGAGTCCTGCAACCGTCTCTTCGCGGAGTGCAAGCTCATCAGCCTCTACACCGATCACCGCAGCGGCGGATCCAGCCCGTCGGACATCAGCTGCGCCCGCCACGCGGTCTTTGAGGGGCGGCGGCCGCGGCTCTAGGGCGGTGGCCCCTGAGCCCGGGAAATGGACCCTTGAGGTCGGCGATTTTCAGAAACTGGATGGCGAGCCATTGACGGTCACCCGGCAAAGCCGGGACCAAGCCGCCCACAAAACCGCCTTCATGACGCGCCGGGCATCAACAAGTGAGCGGGTACCTTTTCTTCACTCCTCGCCCATGAACGGATAGCCGTAACCCTTGACGGGCACGAACGTCTCCTTGATCGAGCGCGGCGAGAGCCAGCGGACCAGGTTCAGGCTGCTGCCGGCCTTGTCGTTGGTGCCCGAGGCGCGACTGCCGCCGAAGGGCTGCTGACCCACCACGGCGCCCGTGGGCTTGTCGTTGATGTAGAAGTTGCCCGCGGCGCCGCGCAGGCGCTTCGTCATCATGTCGACCGCATAGCGGTCCTGCGCGAAGATCGCGCCGGTGAGCGCGTAAGGCGTGCACTCGTCACAGGCCTTGAGCGCCTCGTCGAGCTTGTTGTCGTCGTAGACGTAGACCGTAAGCACCGGGCCGAAGATCTCCTCGACCATGCTCTTGTAATCCGGGCGCGAGGCCACGATCACCGTCGGCTCGACGAAGTAGCCCTTATCCATGTTGGCCTTGCCGCCGACGAGAATCTTGGCGTCCGCGGAGTCCTTCGCGTGGTTGAGATAACCCGAGATATTCTCGAACGAGCTCTTGTCGATCACCGCGTTCACGAAGTTGCGGAAGTCGCGCACGTCGCCCATCCGGATCGATTTGACGGCCTCGACCAGGCGCTCTTCGACCGCTTTCCACAGCGAGCGCGGAAGGTAGGCGCGCGAGGCCGCCGAGCACTTCTGGCCCTGGTACTCGAAGGAGCCGCGGACGAGCGCCGTGACAAGGGCGTCGACGTCGGCCGACGGATGCGCGAAGACGAAATCCTTGCCCCCCGTTTCGCCGACGAGGCGCGGATAGCAGCCGTAATTGTCGATATTGTCGCTCACCGTCTTCCAGATCGAGTTGAACGTCGCGGTCGAGCCCGTGAAATGAACGCCGGCGAGCTCCTTCATCGGCAAGAGCGTCTTGCCGATCTCCGCGCCGGCCGCGGGCACGAGATTGATCACGCCGTCCGGAAGCCCCGCTTCGCGGAAGAGCTGCATCAGGTAGTGCGCCGCGAGCATCTGCGTGTTGGCGGGTTTCCAGATCACCGTGTTGCCGACCATCGCGGGCGCGGTCGGGAGATTTCCGGCGATCGCGGTGAAATTGAACGGCGTCACCGCGAGCACGAAGCCGTCGAGCGGACGGTACTCGACCCGGTTCCAGATCCCCGGCGAGGAGATCGGCTGGTTCCCCAGGATCTGCTGGTAGAAATACGGATTGAACCGCAGGAAGTCGATCAGCTCGCAAGCGGAGTCGATCTCAGCCTGATAGGCGTTCTTCGACTGGCCAAGCATCGTCGCCGAGTTCAGGAGGTCGCGATAGGGACCTGCGAGAAGGTCCGCGGCTTTCAGGAAAATCCCCACCCGGTCCTGCCAGCGCATGGCTTCCCACGCCGGCTTGGCTTTCATCGCGGCATCGACCGCCGCACGCATCTCGGTTTGGCCGGGGACGTGGAAGTCCGCGAGCACCTCGCGATGCGAATGAGGCATCACCACCTGGCGCTTGGTGCCGGTGCGGACTTCTTTGCCCCCGATTACGCACGGAATCTCGATGCGCTCGGCAGCCATCGACTTCAGGCGCGCCTTGAGGCTCGCACGCTGGGCGTCGCCAGGCGCATAGCTGCGCACGGTTTCATTTACGGGATGGGGAACATGGAAGATGCCGTCCGACATGGTTCGCTCCAGAGGAAGAGGCGGCACCCGGCGGGCGGCCGCCTATCTATTAATTGGATAATGCTTGAGGGATAGCATAAGGCCCGACGTCAGGCCAGATCCTACGCGCCCCGTCAAGCGGCCGAAAGCCGACCGGTCCGCTACTTGCCTGCGCCCCGGGTGATGAAAAAGACAACTCAACGGTTTGCGTTCTGTGGTTTGACCCTGGCACTACTGCTACCGTCGACGATAGCGGAGACGAGGGACGACAAAGCCCTCGAAAGCGAGATCAACTCGTTCCTGCGACGCTGGCACGAGGACACCCGCAGGGTCATCAACGAGCCCCCCACGCGCTGGACCCAGGACGGAGTCGTCCTGCCCACGGCGAAACCCGAGGAGCTGAGATTCTCGCCCGAGGCGATCCTCAGCGGCGCGGCGATCGAGGAGCGGGACCGACTCCGTTCGGGTTTCTGCATGACCTGGCAGGGCAAAAAGAAATGTCTGGGCGACCGCAATGGCATCCTGGCCGGCGTCGATGGTTCGGATCGACCCGAGGCGCTGGTGGACCATGGCGCCTATCTCGTATCGACCCTCCAGGAGCTCGAAAGCAGCGGCCTGCGAAGGTCCTGGCTTCCCGCGGAGCCGTGGTCCGGCGACTATTGGGCGTACTTCAAGGGCGTGGCGGGCTGGCGTTATGCCGATGGCGGATTCCCGGGCGCGGACTGGCTGAGCAACATTCAGTACATTGCGGCAAATCCGGCGGACTGGATCTACCGGAACTCCCCGTCCTGGGCGGTAAACCTCCTTTCGCCTTCCGAGAAGTACGACCTTCTGGTCAACGATCCGCAGCTCGAGCTGACCCGCGGCCAATGGGAGTACGGCAGGGCGCAGTACCGGAAGAACGGGAACGTCGAGCCCTGGATGGGTATCTGCCAAGGCTGGGCCGCTGCCGCAATGATGATCCCGCGCCCGCGCTCAGTGGTCCGGCTGGTTGCCGGCGACGGCTGGAGAACCCTCGACTTCTACCCTTCGGACATCCAGGCGCTGGCGAGCCTGCTCTGGGCAACCGGCGAGTTTGAGAGCCGCTTCGCCGGTGGGCGGTGTCGCGTGGCAAATCCCGCTACGGACGCGAACGGCAGGATTGTCGACCCGGACTGCTTCGATGCCAATCCGGCGCTTTGGCATCTCGCGGTCACCAACCAGCTCGGGGTTTCGCGCCGGAGCCTCACCATGGACGCGACCTACGATTACGAGGTGTGGAATCAGCCGATCGTCGGCTACTCCTACTCCTACTTCAATCCCCAGACCCGAACCTACGTGCGCACGCTCGAAGAGGCGTGGGTTCCTTTCGCATACTTCACCACAGATCGCTTCGCGGCTTACCGCTCACCCGAGGCTCTGGGCGTTGTCGGCATCGCCATGGACGTGAGCTACATGATCGGAAGGCCGCCTTCCCACGCCACAGGTGAGCCGGATTATTACCGGACGGTCCGCTATTATTACGATCTGGAGCTGAACGCCTCGGCCAAGGTGATCGGGGGCGAATGGTACCAGAACGCCCACCCGGATTTTCTCTGGGTTCCCATTCCCGGCGCCCGCGCCGTCAGTCAGTACGAGGACCTCGCCACGGAAACCTGGACGGCCGGACCTCCGCCGACAACCTGGCAGCTCGCGGCTCGCGAGGCCTCGAAGGTCGGAACGCCGCTCGCGCGGATCGTCGAAGCGCTGATCGCGCTTTCGAGCGGTCCCTGAAGCGGCGAATCTGCCGCGGGCGCGCAGCTCCTGGGACCCCTCTGGCGCACCGAGATCAGCGTAACGGAGTCATGGCCGCCTGCCGCCCGGCAGCAGATCCGGATAGCCGCACCAGGCTTGTGAAACGAGTCCGGCTTACAATTCTTTTTGGAATATCACGCGAAGCATTGTGCCGCGGGTGATTCCCCGATGACTTCCCGTAGCGACATTTCGATCTCGACAGATGCGGCGCTCATGTTGTTTCTTCCGCCCCAAGGAGAAATCAAACCATGAAGAAACTGATCGTACTTACTGTTCTTGGTGTTCTGTTCGGCCTATCGGTGGCAAGCGCCGCCGAAATGTCCCCGCCCAACGGCGACAGGTTGGTCTGCCGCTTCGAAGGCTTCAACGACCAAACCAACGACTTCCGTTGCTTTGTCCGGATCGACCTCCGCAGCACCCCGGCGGATCATGAGCGGGACCGCGCTTTCCTCGTTCGCTGCAACAACGGCTTCGAGCTGGAGTCGCGTGACTTCGCCATCAGCAACGACCAGAACAATACCTGGATCAATGCTGACGAGCGCGGCAAGCTCGCCTCCCTGCGGATCAAGGACTTCCTGACCGGTTCGACGAATCACGAGGAAGACCGCTTCCGCGCGGATCTGCTCCTCGCCGCCCGTGGCGTGGCCCGTCTCGAAGGCTTCTGCCGGTTCGATCGCGAACGAGAATAAGACGGTATCCAGGGGTCTGTCCGACGGCGCCGATTGCTCCTACGAGCGGTCGGCGCTTTTTTATCCTTGAGTGCCGCGCGCCTCCGCGTACCGGCGCACGTGCTTGCGAAACCAGCCCGCCCCGGGCCGCGCCCAGTTGCACTTCGAACACAGCCCGATCTCTCCCGCGCGTCCCAGCGCCTGGAGTGCCCGGAACTCCCTGAACCTCGGTCCCCGCCAGATCTCGGCGATCGTCTGGGTTCGCGCGTTCCCCAATGGCTCCTCGACGTTCCAGTCGTCACAGCACAGGACCGCGCTCCCGTCGGCATACAAATTGAGCTCGAACCACGGCAACGCGCAGGCGTTGCGGACATTCCGCTCGGTAGGCAGCCCCACGCTTCCGGCGCGGTTGACGAGGAAGTCGCGGCAGACGTAGTCGGCCACGCCTTCCCACTGGGCGACGAACTGTCCGACCTCATGCTCGTTGGCGGGCTGCCGGATGATCCCGACGCGAACCTTCGGGAAGCCGCCCCCCCGGGCCTTGCGCAGCTCCAGGAGCCGCCGCACGTTGCGAACGACCAGATCGTAGTGCAGGTTGACCCGGATCTTCTCGTAGGTCTCAGCCGTCGCCCCGTCGATATCGACGTGAACAGTATCGACCCCCGCATCGATGAGGAAAGCGGCCGCTTCCTCGGTCATCAAAGACGCATTGGTATTGATGATCACGCGCGCGTCCGGAATTCGCGCGAGCAGATGAGTGATGAAGTAGCGATAATCCTTCTTCGCGGAAAAGATCTCGCCATACCCATTCAACGCGAAGCGCTTGATCCCGAGGCCCGCTGCCTCGCCGATGATCTTCTCGTAGAGCGCCCGGGACATGGGCTCCATCGGACGCGTCATCTTCTCGCGAGGGCACATGATGCAACGGGCGTTGCAGATGCTGGTCACCTCGATATTGAGCTGGCGTGGCGCGCGCTGGAGCCGGTCGAACGACGCGGCGGCGAAACGAGCCCCCACGACCGGCAGGGAGTAGGCGCGGGAGCGGGCGCTCTCGATCGCCGTCCCGAGGAGCTGACGGCCACGGGCCGGAATAAACCGCGCCGCAAGCCCACGGACAAAGGTTCTCACGTCTCCACTCCTTCGAAAGGCAGCCGATCCAGCGAGGACAGCCGCATCAGGACGCCCGAGAAAAACCAGAAGAACGCCGCCTCGGGATTGTAGAGCAGACCCTCGGCGCCCCAGAGGCCGACGACGATGGCGAGGAGCGGACAGAGCAAAGCGGCCTGCAGCGCCTGCACCTGCGGTATCCGGGTGCGCCGGATCGCGAGCGCCCCCCGTCCGAGGATGGCGAAAATCAGCATCGTCAGGATCGCGGAGCCGGGAATGCCGAGCTCCGCTATGGTCGCCGCCCAGAAGTTGTCCGAGAAGAAACCGAGAGGGAAGTGCGGATCCTTGGCCGCCCTGTCAGCGAACTTGCCGCCTGCCGCCCCCGTCCGCGACAGACCGGCTCCCAGCGGGACCATCTCGGCGAAGATGCCGATGCGTTCGGCCGCGCCCCGCCGCGCGGCGATTGCCGTGTCGTAGTCGAAAAGGCTCAAGCTGCGGGCGATGGCCCGAGTGTTGTCGGCCCGCTCGCCCGCCCACTTCTGGGTCAGGGTCGGGAGCGCGAACGCCAGAAGCGCCGCCGCGACCGGTATCGCGACGAGGAACCGGCGACGGGCCTGCGCTGACGAATGCCAGGCGACGATGAAGAGGAAGAGGGCGCTGCCGACGATCGCCTTCATCAACGAGGCGCGGATCTGACACAGCAGAAGCAGGAGGGTGGCAAGCGGAAGGACGCTCGCGAGAAACGCCTTGGTGAGCCAGCTTCGGCAGGAGACCAGAAAATACATGAAGAACGGGGCACCAAGGAAGATCAGGACCGACGGTCCGCCCGGAAGATGCGTCGTGCCGAAGGGGCGGAACGCGTAGCCGTCGAACTTCGAAAGCGGACCCGCGTAGCCTGGGCTGATGGCAAGGACGCTCGCGGGGCCTTGCCAGGCCTGAAAGAGTCCGGTGGCGACCTGGATCACCACGGTCAGCACCCAGATCGCCATGAACCATTCCACGCTTTTGCGATCCTTGGCGAGATAAAAGCCGAAGACGTAGAGGAGCAGCATCGTGACGTAAACCTTCACGCCCGCCAGCGAAGGAACGATCCCTAAGGCGTAGGGATTGAAGAACTGGATGAAAAACCAGGTGAGGTGCAGGGCAAATAGCGGCTTGAGCGGCGGAAGCTCACGTGGCACCGCGGCCCGCTGCAGAAGAAGCGCAAGCAGCCACCTGCCCGTGAGCGCCAGGACGAGCAGATCCGCTCCGACGTGCACGACGGGATTATAGCCGGTCAGGATCTTCGCCATCCCCTCGAAACCGAGATAGGCGAAAAGGATGCGGATCGCCCACTGGTAGGGAACAACAAGGATGCCGACGGCGACGGCGGCGAAGATGATGAAGAAGATGCTCTTGACCGAGACGCCTTCGAAAAAGAAGCCGAACAGGAACGCCCCCGTCGCCAAAATGGCGAGCAGGAACGCCTGCCGCTTCTGGTCGTGCCTGAGCGGGAGCGCGGACTCCATGGTTCCGTCAGTTTACCACGGGCAAACGGCAAAGCGGATTAGGCTTATTTTGCCTACCTCAGCATCCGGGCCCAATGAGTACGGGCGGTCTGCCGCGCCGTCGCGCAGCCCTCGGACGTGATCCGAGTCGAATCGGAATAGATCACCGGGTTCATCAGTTCAGCGGCGTCGCTGACGTGGAGGAGATTCAGGTAGTGGCCCAGCTCGTGGGCGATAATGTTGCCGTAACGAGCCACGGACTTCTCCAGCACCACTCCATAGGGCCCGTTGCCGGGCATCGCGGTCCAGGCGTTCGCCCGGTTGCGCCCGAGCGATCCCTTGCGGCTCCAGGGGCCTGTGGTCGCCACGAGAAGGGTATTCTCGTCCCCAAAGGCATCGCGAATGTCATCGAGCTCGGGCAGACCCTGGGTCCGGTAAGCCAGGCCATGTTCGGCCGGCGCCACTACCTCGAACGACTCGATCTGAAAGGCGAGGTTGCACCTGCCCCACACCTCGTTGATCCGACGGAGATTGCGAAGGGCGTCCTCGCGGCTGAGAACATCCTCGCCCGCCTCGTCGCGGTAGACGACGTAGCGAAGCGCCAGGCAGAGTCGACCCGGCTTGCCGCCGCCGCAGCTCTCGCCCCCGACCGTGTCCACGTTGGAGCTCAACTGCGCGCCCCGCTTCAGCGCGAACTCCACCCCCGACACCGGCGCGGGCGCACCAAGGCCCGGCCGCGCCGCCAGTAAGGCCGCGAGCAGCGCAAAGGCCATCCGTCGCTTGTGGAACTGCTTCAACAACTCGCTCTCTCCCCGGGCGCCTCCCTGGCACCAAGACGCCAACAGGCTACCACGGCAACGGCACGACGGTCTTCATTTTTAAACTTGAGTAGTATAATCAGCGGAACAGGAGGCGCAGCAGCAGGAACGTCGCCACGGCGAAGAAGACCACGGCCACGAGAGGGTACTCACCGATGAGCCGGGCGCTCGGATGCTGCATGACGATACTGCCCGCGATGAAGAGCCCAGCCACGAGGACGCTCAGGCTCATGCGCTTGCCGTTGTTTTCCATCGTGGCGCGAAGGTCCTGGAGATCAGGGGCTTTGATCTCGAAGGCGAAGTCATTGCTGTTGAGCTTGCGGAACATCCAGCGTAGCTGCCGCGGC
>JAMPXZ010000245.1 GCA_023700925.1 Oligoflexia bacterium
AGGTGAGTTCCGATGTGCCAGGGGAGCTTTTCGGGCGAGATCGGAAACTTCTGGCTGCCGATCCCGGCCCAGATCAGGAGAGATACCCCGGCCACCGCCGCGTAGTAGGCCGGCACGATCCGGATCACCCGTTTCCAGAGGTAGTCGCCCAGTGCGAACGGTCGTCCTGGCGAGGCCGCCGAGGGTGCATAGGCGCGCGCGAGAAGGTAGCCGCTCAGGATCATGAAGAACTGCACGCCGAGTTCCCCGTGGAGAAAGAGCGGGATCCGATCCCTGAGGATGTCGCGGTTGGCGTGATGAAGGATCACGGCGCTGCAGGCGACCATTCTGCCGATATCGAGATTGGCGAGGCGGAACGAGGAGGCCATGGCTGTTAGATTACCGGGTATCGCCTTTGCAACGCCATGCCAAAAAGGCCAAGAATGCCTCGCAAGGTGACTTTTCTGCAGCAGGCGGTCCAGCCCATCCACTGGGTGAGGGCCTTTGTTTCGGGCGCCGTCAGCGCCGTCCTCATGGCTCTGCTGATCGACGTCTTCAACATGATGGGCGTGACCCGGTTTTCCCTGGAGGCGCACATCGGAAGTCTGTTCGCCATCAGTGAGTACCCCACCTGGATCTGGATGATCGGCGCATCGGCGAACGCGGTCTTCGGGGGCGCCTTCGGAATCTTCTACGGCTACTGTTTCGAGTACCTGTTCGGCGCCAGCGGCGTCCGTCGCGGAACCATTCTTGGTTTCGCGCACGCGGTGGTGGCGGCGGTCGCGCTCTTCCCGTTCTTCGGCATGGTTCAGGAGCAGCTTCAGCTGCCGGGCCACGGCCAGTTCGGTTTCTTCGGTTCCGGGATCGACGCGCCGGCGCCGCTGCTCTTGCTTTTCGGACACCTGGTTTTCGGCGCCTCCATGGGGCTTTTTTACGGTCCCGTAAGGGCGGATCGGGCGCGGGCGCGGTACTTCGAGCCGGGCGAGAGCGGTTTGCCGGGAGAAGCCGGAGTGGTGCTCGAGCGCGACGATCCGGTCGACTCGGCTTTCGCGTGAAAAGGAATCATCGCCCCGATTCAGGCCGCCGAAACGGAACGCGGGAGCCGCACATCCAGGCTCTCGGCCAGAACCTCTTCGACTGTTTCGACGAAGACGAACTTGAGCTGGTCGCGGACTTCGGCGGGCACGTCCGTGAGGTCCTGCTGATTCTTGCGCGGCAGGATCAGCGTCTGGAGCCCGGCCCGGTGTGCCGCCAGCGCCTTTTCCTTGATTCCCCCTACCGGCATGACGGCGCCGCGGAGGGTGATTTCGCCGGTCATGGCGAGCCCCGATTTTACCGGCCTGCCCAGGAGCAAAGAGGTCAGGGCCGCGAGAATCGTGACCCCGGCCGAGGGCCCGTCTTTGGGAATCGCGCCTGAAGGAACGTGAATATGGAGGTCATGGGAGGGGAAATCAAAGGCCCCCTCACGGGGCGCGGCCGCCGTACGCGCGATACTGAGGGCGATCTGGGCTGACTCCTTCATGATGTCCCCGAGCTGGCCTGTCAGGAGCAGTGACCCCTTGCCCTGCGGCATCGCGCTGGCTTCGACGAACAGGATATCCCCGCCATGAGGCGTCCAAGCCAGGCCGATGGCGACCCCGGGCTTGAGGCCCCGTTCGGCGGCCTCGGGAAAATACCGATCCGGTCCGAGAAGCTCGGGCACACGATTGGCCGTGAGCCGGATCACCGGCATTGCCGGGGCATCCGGATGGCCCTGCTGGTAGGCCACGACCTCTTCGGCCGCCGCGCGAAAGAGTGCCGAGATCTTTCGCTGCAGCTCGCGGACTCCGGCCTCGCGGGTGTGGTGGTGGATGATGCGATTGAGGGTCTCGTCGGGGAGGTCGATCCAGTCGACCTTCAGTCCGTGATCCCGCAGGAGCGTGGGCACCAGGTACTTGCGGGCGATGTGGAGCTTTTCGAAGAAGGTGTAGCCGTTCACCTCGATCAGCTCCATGCGGTCGCGGAGCGCGGGCGGGATGGTGTCGACGACGTTGGCCGTGCAGATGAAGAAGACCTCCGAAAGGTCGAAGGGAATGTCGAGGTAATGGTCGGTGAAGGTCTTGTTCTGCTCGGGATCCAGCACCTCGAGCATCGCGGCCGAAGGGTCTCCGTGGAAATCCGCCCGAAGCTTGTCGATCTCGTCGAGCATCAGGACCGGGTTCTTCGAGCCCGCGCGTTTGATGCTCTGGATGATCCGGCCGGGCATCGCGCCGACGTAGGTGCGCCGATGGCCCCGGATCTCGGCCTCGTCCCGTACGCCGCCGAGGGAGGTGCGGAGGAACTTGCGCTCCAGCGCCTGCGCGACGGATTGGCCGAGCGAGGTCTTGCCCACTCCGGGGGGCCCGACCAGGCAGAGGATGGGGCCATGAAGATTGTTCTTGAGCTTCGCGACGGCGAGGAACTGGATGATGCGTTTCTTGACGTTCTCGAGGCCGTAGTGGTCGCGATCGAGCACCTGGCGGGCGCGGGCGACGTCGATCTGGCCCTCGGTCCGTCGGTTCCAGGGCAGCACCGCGAGCCATTCCAGGTAGGTCCGGACCACGTGGTATTCGGCTGAATTCGAAGGCAAGCCGCGTAGCCTCTGCAGCTCCTCATGGGCCTGCTTGGCCGCCTCCTCGGGGAGGTCGGCCTGGCGTATCTTCTCCTCGATTTCGTCCGCGGCCTCCTCGCCAGCTTCCTCGCCGAGCTCCGAACGGATCGTCCTGAGCTGCTCCCGCAGCAGCGCCTCGCGCTGGGCCTTGTTCAGGCGTTCGGACATCTTGTCGCGGATGTCGCGCTGGACGTTGAGGACCTCCCGTTCCTTGCGCATGTGGGCGAGCAGGGCCTCGATCCGTTGCTCGACCTGCACCGTCTCGAGCAGCTCCTGCTTCTGGAAAAGGGAGAGGTTCAGGTATGCCGCGCACACGTTGCTTAGATACGAGGCGTCCTCCACCCGGTCGATCAGCTTCACCAGATGCTCGGTCGAACCCGGCAGCAGTTCCAGGATCTCCCGGGAGAGCTCCTTGAGGTTGTAGAAAAGCGCCTCGTTCTTGATCGAGTCTCCCGAATGCACGTCGACGACCGTCTCACCCCGCGCGGACAGGTAGCTCTCCGCTTCGAGCTCGAAGCGCAGGACCCGGTAGCGGCTGATGCCCGTGACCACGATCTGGCGGCTGCCCGTCTCCGTCGTACTCACGTTTTCCAGCTTGCAGAGCGTTCCGACCTGAAAGAGGTCCTCCACCTGCGGGTCGCTCGGGGTGAGCACTTTCTGCGCGACGACGACGATCAGGCTCTCTTTGGCCTCAGCCGCCTCGACCGCCTTGATGCTCCGGCCCCTGCCCACCACCAGCGGCATCGATATCGAAGGGAAAATCACCGCATTGCGGATCGGAAGGACCGGCAAGGAGGACGGTATCTGCTCCATAGATGCGGAGGTACGGAGCAAATATCGTGCGCCGGCCAAGGTGCAGAGGCTTTTCGACGGCCGTGCCTCATGTTAAGGGGAGGTTGGAACGGAGCTCACGCGAATGACACCCGAGCAGTTGAAAATCCGGATCGAAATGCTGGGGGCCGGAACCGAGGCGCAAGTGATGGACCTCACCGGAACCCTGGATCACTATCAGGCGGTCGTAGTCTCACCGGCCTTTGAGGGCCGCATGATGATCGAGCAGCACAA
>JAMPXZ010000246.1 GCA_023700925.1 Oligoflexia bacterium
ACCCGCGGCCGCCGCCGGCGTGAGCGCGCCCGGGAACATCTCCTGGATCATCGGTGACGCCTGCGCCAGGATGCCGATCCCCGCCGTGACGTTGGTGCACAACACCAGCCACAGCAGCCAGAACTGCGGCGTTTTGATCGCCTCATCGGCCAGGACATGACTTCGGGTCACGAGCTTGGCGGGCTTCTCGGCAGGGACAAAGCCCTCGGGCTTCCAGTCCGCGGGCGGCACCCGAACCATCGCCGCGCCAAAAAGCATGAAGGCCAGGTAGATCAGGCCCATCGTCAGGAATGACTCCCAGACACCCACGGAGGCCGGGCTCCTGTAGAAGTCCATCAGCGACACGGCCAGCGGAGAGCCGACCATCGCGCCGCCGCCGAAACCCATGATCGCCATTCCGGTCGCCATCCCGGGACGATCCGGGAACCATTTCATCAAGGTCGAGACCGGCGAAATATACCCGAGCCCAAGACCGATTCCGCCCAGAACGCCGTACCCGAGGTAGACGAGCGGGATCCAATGCAGATAAACGCCGAGCGCGGAAACGAAGAACCCCCCGGCCCAGCAAAGCGCGGCGGCCACCATGGTCTTGCGGGGCCCCGAACGCTCCACCCATTTGCCGAAAACCGCCGCCGAAACCCCGAGAAAGAAAAAAGCGATGTTGAAGATCCAAACCGTGGTCGTCAGACCCCAGTCCCCCGGCACCGACTCAGTCACCCCGAGGAGTCGCGACATCGGCAGGTTGAAAACGCTCAGCGCGTAGGCCTGGCCAATCGAAAGATGAACCGCGAGCGCCGCGGGTGGAATCAGCCACCGGTTAAAGCCCGGCTCCGCAACGGTTTTCTCGCGATCCAGGAACGAGAACAGCGATGAAGACGCCTTTTGAAATGCCATCGAGAATTCCTTCCAAGGTCAACCTTACCTGTTTACCCCTGTAAACCTGTTTTGAAAGTGCCGCAGTCCGTGGTAGCCGTTGAGCCCACGCCCATCGACTTCCACCATCCTATGCAAAGGGAATAGAAAAATGAAGTTCCGAGCGATGATTCTGATCCTGATTTCCTCGACCGCGTTCGCCGCGGCGGAAAATGTCACGCAGCAGAAGCCGGGTCCGATCCCGGCGCCAGTCTCCACGGCGACGCTGCCCTCCGCTCCGCGGCTGAGCCTGTCGCTGAAGTCCTATTTCTACGAAATGCAAGGCAAGCGCTGGGCGCTCAATAACATGTACGGCTTCGAGGATGGTTCCTTCGCCATGCAGCTTCTGACGGCGACCTACGCCCTCACTCCGACCCTGAGCGTCGTAGCCATGGGCTCCTACAACCGCACCTATCTGGAGACCGTCTTCAAGGGCGGCGGATTCAACGACACGATCAACGGCCTGTCGGACACCAAGCTCCTGCTGCGTCAGCCGGTGCTCTATGGCGCGGGTCACCTCGCGCTCGTCGAGGGCGGCCTCTCGCTCCCGACGGGCTCCATCGACGTGCCGAACCCGCGCAAGCTCGGCACCCGCCTCGGCTATAACCTCCAGCTCGGCTCGGGGACGCTCGACCCCATGGTCGCCGCGACCTACACCTATTCGCACACCGCCTTCACCCATGGCGCGCGCGCGCAAGCCACTTTCCGGCTCGCCGATAACAAGCACAACTATCACTTTGGCCATGAATACGTCGGCACGGCCTGGACCGATTACCGCCTCCTCGGCAGCTACCTGGTCCCGAGCCTGAAGTTCAACGTGAAGAGCAAGCGCGCGATCGACGGCGTGGACCCCGCGATCGGCCGCGCCGCACCGATCGAGTTCTACTACCACCCGCAGACGAACTGGGATCTCACGCTTCTCACGAAGTCGACGATTCCGCTGGGCCTGGCGGGCGCGAGCGTTGCCATCGAGGCCGGCCTCCCGCTCCTCCAGGACACGATCAACGACGCCCGGTACCACATCGACACGGAGTTCTACGGCTCAGCCGGAATTCAGGTAGCGATGTAAAGCAGGACTTCGCCGCGGTTCTGCGACAGCTGACGCAGGAGAAGGCGTGAGGCGGACCAGTCGCGCCGTTTGCGCTCGACGACCGCTTGCAGCTCGCGGACGAACTCGCGGTCCGTGAGCTTGAGCGTCAGGAACGCCCCGCGAAGCCCCCGGGCACGCAGGTCAGGAAGCCATCGGTCCACCCAGTTAAAAACCGCGGCTGGCGCGACGTTCATGTCCGAAAAGAGCCAGTCGATGCGCGGCGGCAGCGCCTCGGGCTGCAGCTTTTCGGCGCGCGTCTTCAGGTGAACGAGCCGTCGTCCCTCTTTGCCCGCGAACTCGGGTACCGCCGGGGCCAGCTCCCCGGGATCCACCCCGATCACTTCCAGGCCGTGCTCCAGAAGGGCCAGAAGCGCGCCGCCCGGAGCGCAGCCCAGCTCCAGCACCGTCTCGCCGGGGGTCAGGCGCGTCTCGCTCACCCAGAGCGCCTCGCGACACTTCAGATACGCGCGCGAAGGAACCTCCCGCTCCGGCCACGGAAACTCTCCTCCCGCGAACGGCACTCGCGCGCCCGTATGCAGATGCAAGCCCCAACCCCAGTCTCCGGGCCGGACACGGATGGCGCTCAGGACCGGGGTACCGGGCTCCTCGGGCACCGCGCCAGGATGAACCATCCGGGCCACAGGGGATGCCGCGAGTTCCTCGCGAAGCGCGCGCTCACGCAGCTCGACCTCGATGAGTACGGGCCGTTTCTCTCGCGCCCCGGGCAGGTACTCGCGCCGGCTCCAGCATTGAAGCACCCACGGCCTTGCGATCAAGGCGCCTCGCCAGGCGGGGTCGCTCCACGGCCGCCCTTCGCGTCCGAGCCAAAGCCCCCAAGCTCTCGAGAAGAGGGAGAGGGGCTCCCGAAGCTCAGTGAGGGCGACAGCTTCGGGAAGCTGAAAGATGCGCCAGCCCGGCAAGGACTCGACGATCACGGCTCCGGCAAAACGGCGTTGGACGTCCTCTTCCAATGCGCCTTCGAATCCGGGCTGCACCGCCGAGAAGACCGCGCCCCCCTCCATCCGACTCACCTCGCCGCGAACCGTGAGCGGAACGCCGGGGGCACCGGAGCGGTCGTTCGTGCCTGGTAATCAAAGAAGACCACACCCGTCTTGATCCGCGCGACCTCCTGGCCGGACTCCATGCGCGTCAGGCGATACAGCAGCTCGCAGCCCACGCGAGAAAACTCCCCGACCTGAATCTCCACGCGAAGCACGTCGCCGCGGAAGGCCTCCGCGCGATATTGAATCGCGGCGTCCGCCAGGATGATCCCGACGCCTTCGACGTCGAGCTCCGAATAACCCAGGCTTTTGAGAAACCGGATCCGGGCCTCGTGCGCGACCGTCAGTACCGAGTCGTTGCCGAGATGACCGCCGTAGTTGATCAGGCCGATCTGGACGTCAACCTCGGTCGAAAAATGAAACGATTGGGGAAGCTCCACCTTCACGCGCGCCATACCGTAGCTCCTTGCTCCGACCTCCACCTTGTCATGACCCGCGAGGTCGCGCAATCGGCACTAGCCGCAGGCGGCCGGCCCGCTTGACAGCGCGGCGAGCATGCCCATCTTAGCTTATGAAAGATCTTTCTTGTTTCTTCCCTGAACGGGAGCTTCACCGTGTTTTTTGAAAAGGAGAAAGAATATGAGAAACGAACTGACGTTTTG
>JAMPXZ010000062.1 GCA_023700925.1 Oligoflexia bacterium
CCTTGATCACCGCCGAGCCTGAGCCCGCGGCGACAGGAGCCTGGTAGACTCCGGCCGCAAAGGTCCCCTCACCCGAGACCTTGCTATAGGTATAGGGCTGAACGCCGCCCGAGGCGATGAAGGTGAAGCTGTTATTGACCGCGAGTTCCTTCGTGGCAGGCGTCAGAACGAGAGGAGCATAGACGGTGATCGGCGCCTCGCTGTAGTTGCCTAAAATATCCGTCGCCCGCACGATAACATTGCCCGGCGAAGCTGGCGCCGTATACGTGCCACCCGTAAAGCTTCCGCCGCCCGAACTCACTGAGAAGGTATAGCCCCCGGCGCCGCCTGAGGCTGTGAACACCTGCGTGCCGCTGGTCACGAGCTGAGCAGTCAGCGGCGAAATCGCCACCGCGCCATTCACCGTGAGCGAGGTGTCGATGAAGGCCACGGGAACAGCGCTATCGGTCACTCGAACGACAACGGTCGCGGGAGCGGCCGGCGCCGTATAGTCACCGGTCGAAGCATTGATGGCTCCCCCACCCGACTGGACCGTAAAGACATAGGGAGGGACGCCGCCCGTCGCAGCGAAGCTCGTGACATTCCCGACCGCGATCGGGTTCTGGGCCACCGAAATCGCAAGCGCCGGGTTGATCGTAACCGTGGCATCGCTCGTATTAAACGCCGCATCGGTCACGCGGATCGTAGCCACGCCTGGCGCGGCAGGCGCGGTGTAGGCTCCGCCCGAGGCCGTGATCGAGCCGCCGCCCGAGTGCACTGAATAGGCGTACGGCGCAAGGCCCCCCGACGCGCTAAACGTCGCGCTGCCGTTGACAGCCAAGACCTTCGTGAAAGGCGAGATCGTCAGGCCATCGTAGATCGTGACCGCCGCCTCGGCAGAGCCCCCCAAAGCGTCGCTCACCCGCACGGTAGCCGTGCCGGCCGCGGAGGGAGCCTCGTAAAGCCCGGCTGAAGCCTCAACGTCGCCCTGCCCGGAAATCACGGCAAAAGTATAAGGCGCAAGGCCCCCACTCGCTGCAAAGGGCATTTGAGTGCCCTTGAGGAGCATCATGGTCGAAGGCGTAATCGCAAGCGGAGCAACCACGCTTACTGAAGCTTCCGAAACGTTACCCAGCGAATCACTGACCCGAACAATCGCGGTGCCGACGCCGGCGGGAGCCACATAGGCGCCAGTTGCGGAGTTAACTGCCCCACCGCCCGAGGAAACCGTGTACGTGTACGGCGGCACGCCACCCGCGGTCACGAACGTATGAGCGCCATTCGCGACCAGAGTCTTCGTGGCGGGCGAAATCGAAAGCGCGGCATTTACTGTCACGGTAGCCGACGCCGGGTGCCCTCCGGCATCCGTCACGGTAACCGTGACCGTCCCGCCAGCGGGAACCGTAGCAGGCGCCGTAAACGCGCCAGTCGAAGCGTTGATCGACCCGCCCGAAGGCGAATAGGTATACGGCGGAATTCCACCCGACGCCGAGAACGCCCACGCGTTCCCTACCGCAAGGGTTACGGCAGCGGGTGAGATCGTCAATAAAGGATTTACGACAACCGACGCCTGCGCCGTATTGGCCGAAGGAATCTGCGAGTCGCTCACGTCAACGAGGTAAGTCCCAGCGGCCTGCGCCGTGTACGTAGCGCCCGCTCCGGTGAATCCGGATGAAGGCACGGAGAAGAAATACCCTGGGGTTCCCCCCTGGGCACTGAACGTCACCTCGTCGCCCACCATGAGCGTGAGATTCGGGCTCAAAAACTCTAGTGACTCGGTGACGGTGACGACCGAAGAGGCCTCCTGACCCAGGTTGTCCCGCACCGTGATGATCGCAAGGCCCGTGGACGAAGGCGCCGTGTATGCACCCGTCGAGGAGTTGATCGAGCCATCATCCGTCACCGGGACAAAATACGTGTAAGGCGGCCGGCCGCCAGAAGCCGAGAACGCGAACGAGGAACCACGGGCCAAGCTCAGGCTCGGAGGATTGATCCGAAGAGGGTTATTGATCGTCAGGATCGCAACATCCACGTTCCCAAGCTCATCTTGCACCTTGATCGCGGCCATCCCGGTCACGGGTGGCGCCGTGAAAAGCCCCGTCACTGGATCCACTGCCCCATCACCGGAGAGCAGGGTGAAGGACTTTTCGCCCACGCCTCCAGCGGCTGACAGATCCAGGGTTCCTGAGACCGGAACGCTCCCGGTCTTGGGACTGATCGCAAGCGCCGCGCTCACGGTCACCGTCGAATCACTCGAACGACCGACCGAATCAGTCACGCGTACTACGGCCGTGGTGGCAGTGGCCGGCGCCGCGTACTCACCCGTCGCGCTCACCGTCCCGAGGCCCGAAGCCACGCCAAAGCTGTAAGGCCCCTTCCCGCCCTGCACGGAGAAGCGGTAGCGATTGCCCACGGCAACCGTGACGGACGAGGGGTCAATCACCGGGGCATCGGTGATTTCCACTGTCGCATAAGCCGTGCTTCCATCGGCATCCAACGCGCGAACCGTGGCAGTTCCGGGAGAAACGGGAGCGGTATACGCGCCCGTCGCCGGATCAATCGCGCCCGCGCCATAATACACATCGTAGGTGTAAGGCGCCTCGCCGCCCACCGCCATGAACGAAGTGTTCGAACCCGTAGCCAGAACCGTCGTCAGAGGCGTAATCGAAAAGCCGGCGGGCGCCACCGGACTCGGCGAGGACTGCACGATCACCGGAAGCCCCGCCCCCGGCTCGAGCGGAACCGGCGCATTGAGCCTTGCAACGCAGGACGAAAGCACACCCGCCACCCCAAGGGTGGCAACGGCCTTAAATACGATTGCTCGAGCCAGATGATTCTTCTTCACCGCACACGTACCTCAAGTAGAAGATCCAACACTTCTATCTTATCGGTACCTGCGTAATCCACTCAAGTAATAAGCAGCGTACTACCCGGTGAAAATCGGGCGAGTGTCAACGCGGACGCAGTTTGAGTCCAAAACCCCCGTCTTCGTCAATCCCGCACCGACGTCTCTGAGCGCCCGCTCAGCTTCGGCCTGATCCGTGAAGCCCTCGAGGCACGAGGCGATGACGATCTCACTGCCCGACCTTTCCGGACGCAGCACTCCCACATTGCAGAGCCGCCGCACCTGGGTCCCGGTCTTCTGCGCGAAACGAACGGCCTTTGGCAGCCCCGCCTTGATACGCTCTTTCCCCGTGGTCATGGCTTCCATATGGCCAAGCAGAAGCTCGGTATGCTCCGGCGAGAGAAGTTCGCCCCGGGCCAGGCGTTCGAGCATCCCTCCGTAAGCCTTGAGCGGCGCCGAGTTCAAACCTCGCTGATAATAGCGATCGAACGCCTCTTCGAGACTCTGCGCCTTGAGCTCGTCTTGGCGCAGACCGAGCCGCGCCATAAACGCCCTCAGCCGGGCACGCAGCCCCCGCGCCTTCTTGAGCTCGATGAAATCCCGATTCCCGAGCTCACGAGCGCGCGGGTGAAGCTCGGCGTAAACGTCCTTTCGCACCTGCAACAGGGACGTCAGGCGGTGAAAGCCCGTAGCCACTCTTCCGTCACGAACCCGGGCGTTGAGCTCTTCCTCGCCCACGAGCCGAATCAAAATATCCGCGGCCGTACTGTCGCTTTGGGTGAGCATTCGCTCGAGAAGTTCGCCCGCGGTAAAGCGGCTACCCGGCTCACGAAACTGGAGGTCGCCCGCGCCGTCGACATAATCGTCGGTCGTCAGCGTCACCGGATCCTGAAGGGAAAGCGCGCCCTCCTCCACCTTCTGCAAGAGGGCGATCGCTACGGGAACTTTCGTCGTCGAGGCGAGGTACCAGGGACGCTCGGCCTGATAGCTGAGCTCCGTCCCATCCTTGAGTCGCTTGATATAGACGCCAAGCTTACCCTCCGTGCGCGCATCGATCCGCACCAGCTCCCGCGTGAATCGCCGGCTCCAGCCCGCGTCAGCGCCTGCCTCAACGGCCTCAACGTCCGAGGGACCGGCGAGAAGGAGCAGCAAGAGAAACGCGAGCGACCCGAGGTGAGGCAGCGCCATCTCTCCTGCCTGCTGCAAGAAAAATCCCTGAAGACCGGACAGCGGCGCCGACCGCGGCAAGGGCCCGCTCGGCTTCGGGCCGCGAGCGGAAGCCGCGCGCGCAGGCGGCAATGACCACAGCACCGCGGGCAGCCTCGCCCTTCGGCCAGGCAAGGCCGAGATCGCAGATCCTTCGGAACTGGGTCCCCGTCTTGTGCGCCAGCACAATGGACTCTCCCAGGCCCGCCCGCAGCCGGAGCGGGCCTGTCTCCACGCGCGACAGGATATCAAGAAGGTACCTGCGACTCTGGGGCTTCAACTTGTTTCCGCGCGCGATCCGTTCCAGAAGGCGGCCATACGCCGATAATGTCCCGGAATTGTATCCCCGGGCATAGTAGGTTTCGAAGGCTTGCGCGAGATCGCGGGAAGGCAGGTCACCCACACGCTTTCCGATCAGCCGGGCAAAAGCCGCGACCTTGCGCTCCTCCCCTCGCACGAGGCCGAGCGACAGAAGCTCCGGATTCCGCAGATGAGTCGCCGCCGGGTGAAGCTCCGAATAGGCCCGCCGCCGCACCTCCGCGAGCGTGGTGATTTCAGAAAATCGCTCCGGAACCCACTCTTGAATCGTCGCGTTTACGCGATCCAGGCCCACCAGGCGAATCAGCAGATCGCTCGCCGTATTATCACTGCGAACCAGCATCTCCTCGAGGAGAAAACGTACCGACAGCCGCGCGCCGGCCTTTCGCGCATTGGTCCTGCCCGCGCCATCCAGGTAGTCCTCGTCCCGCAACGTGACGCGCGTACCGAAGCTGATCCGTCCCTGCTCGATCTGGCGGAGCACCTCGATCGCGATCGGCACCTTCACGCCCGAGGCGAAATACCAGTTCTCCTCGCCACGCCAGGAGAACTCCTCTCCGGTCTTGAGATCCTTCACGTAAACGCCGATGCGGCCCTCCTCGCGGGCGTCAAGGCGCGGCACCCGCGCGCCCAGCGCTTCCTGCCACGGCACCGCCCCGCTCGCCCGCTCCGGCACGAGCGCCATCAAGAGGAGAACCCACGCAAAAATCTGACCCATACTACCGTCAACCCCAGTAAAAGCGCAGTCAACGATAGTGCAAACGAATACGAAACGCGATGCCAATAATCGAAGAGGCCGCGATAAACGATAAATAGAACCACGATATGAAATACGAAGGCCTGGAGCGACTCCTTCCCGAGGAGGGTCAGGGGCCGCAGCGCCACAGCCAGCCTTCGGCCGCCCGCCTGCACGAGCGAAAGAACCAGGAAAGCGCCGCCGACGCTGAAGAGCAGGAACGGCACTTCCGGCGGGTGTTTTCCGGCGTTTTTCGCGATCCCAACGAGGCTCTCCCTGAGCTCCGGCGCGGCATCGAAGGCGAGCGCGAGGAGCATCGCCCCGCCCGCGGCCCCGAGCAAAACCGAGAACAGCAGCCGGCGTCGCGGAACCGCCTGCGACCACTGAAGCCCTTGGCCGAGAAGAAGGCCAAGGAAAACGAGCGGCGCTCGGGAGAGCTGGCCCCAGGTGTAATGCTTCTCGTGCTCAACGAAGATGGCCTGCAGCGTCTCCGCGTTCCACGGCAGCTGGTGCAGCAGCGTGGCCAACGCCGCGACCGCGGGAACACTGAGCACGCGGGACCAAAGAGGCGCCCGCTTCCACAGCGGCAGCACGAGCGGAAGCCAGAGGAGCGCCAGCGCGTAAAACCCCAGAATCTCGACATAGACCGGAAAAGCCCGGTACAGCAGCGCGTCCAGCACCTCGTCGGAGGAGTACTGTCCCGCCATCTCGACGATCGTCAGCAGCTTGTACCAGCACAGCACCTCCACGCCGCGCATCCACAGGCGAAGACGCTTCGCGGGCCAGGCGTCCGTTCCTACGGCGCGCAGATAACCGAGCGCGAGGGAAACACCGAAGACCAGGATGAACAGCGACGACGAGATCTTGGTGATCAGATGAACCGGCACGAGACCCCAGGCCGGAATCTGCTCGAACGGCAATAGCCCCTTGACCCCATGGCTCAGGATCATCAGCGCGATGGCGATTCCCCGGGCGAGGTCGATCGCTTCGAAGCGGGCTCCCCCGCTCATGGATCCCATGCGCTCCATGCATATCAAAGGCCCCGCCAGGGAACCGCGTCACACGCCCCGGGTCCCCGCCACGGCTCCTCCCAAAAAGGGCTCAAAATCCGCTTCGCTTTCGAGGTCACCCGCGTCTAAGAAAGGCCCATGCCGCAGCTCACCCTGCCAGAGCGTTCCGACCTCAAGCTTTATTACGAGCTCCACGGCTCGGCCGGCGAACCTATCGTCTTACTCAACGGCGTCATGATGAATACCCGGGCCTGGGGCGCGCTCCTGCCGGCCTTCGCGGCAAAGCACCGCGTGCTGCTTCATGACTTCCGCGGCCAGGGACTTTCGAGCCAACCGGATGAGCCTTACTCCTACGAGCTGCATGTGCGCGACCTCCTGGCGCTCCTCGATCATCTCGGAATCGACAAAACGCACCTCATTGGCACCTCCTACGGCTCGGAGGTCGGCCTTGCTTTCGCCATCCGCCACCCGGAGCGCGTGCTCACGCTCACCGTCGCGGCCGGCGTCGCGCGCCCCGATGCCCTCCTTCGCGCGAAAATCCGCGCCTGGATCCTCGCTACCGAGCACGCCATCACCCACGGCGAAAAGCGCGACCTCTACCTCAGCACGGTTCCTTACAACTTTTCCGCGTCCTACCTGCGCGAGCGCGGCGCGTTCTTCGACAAGATGGCGGACGCCGTGGCGCGCCTTCCGGATACCTGGTTCGTCGGTTTCAAACGGCTCTGCGAGGCCTTTCTCGAGCTCGATGTGCTCGCGGGACTTCCGCGGATCACGGCACCTACCCTTATCGTGGCGGGCACGCAGGACGAGCTCAAACCCGTGCGCTTCTCCCGCGAACTCGCCGAACGGATTCCGCACGCCCGGCTTGAGCTCATCGACGCCGCGCACGCGCTCGTAATCGAGAAGCCAGAGGAGTTCACTGCGTTGGTGCTGGAATTTCTCAAGCACAGCCCTGTTTGTTGCCCCTAATCTTCGCACCTGAGGCGCTTAGTTCGCCGGCGCGGCCCGCACTCCGTCCGTGACGTCGGTGAGAGCCGCCGGCTCGGACGCAGGGAGCGCTTTGGCCTGGCTGCTGGCCGCCTTGGCGTCGGTCGAAGTCGACCTGAAATACCGGCACGGCGCGAGTCCCCCGAAGGTCACGACGAGCTGATCACTCATCAGCGTATGCTCCTGGACTGAATGCCAGGCGGTCGGCGAACCTCGATTCGAGGCTCCCCGTAGCACCTTGAGAGTCTCACCCTCGACAACCACTTTCTCGCGATAACACTTCCGGGCCGAAGTGCCCGGCGCTTCCGTTACCGTATCCACGCACTCCTCGCGGCCCTGCTCGCTGAAGTGATCGGCCGAAAGGGACTGGAACTTACCCACCCGGGCTGAAAACAGTCCGCTCGAGATCTCGTAGGTTTTCTCGCAGGTTGCGCCATTCTGAGCCAGCCCGGAGTAGGTTCCCTCGAAACGGGCCAGCTTCTTTCCCATGGCCTGAGACGCGGGGGCCATCAGAAACAGCGCCACTCCAACGAACACGAAAAGGCCAGCTCCACGAACCATATCACCTCCGGGATGAACCCTACTCCCAGTGTCCCATACCTTTTTTCAATTGTTAACCCCGACCCCGGCTGCTAGAGAACCGGCAGAGGAAAAAGGCTATGAAATCCGCTGTACTCGTCGCTCTTTCTTTGCTCTCGCTCACCGCTTCGGCGTTCGCCGACGACCTCCGGTGGGTGCCTTACGCGAGCGGCAAGGAGACCTCCAGCTACGGCTGCTTCGCGCCCCCTCGCCCCGACTGGGGCTCAAATCCGTTCAGCCGCTACCAGGCCATCCTGGGCGCTGAAGAGGTTCTCATCGCCCCGATCGAGGAGGAAGCCCTCGCGCTTCGAACGCCGGACGGCGAGCTCTCCTATTTTCACGCCTGGAAGGGCGACACCTACTCCTGGCCCAAAGGGGACAAGCCCTATCTTTTCCTTACCCCCGCGTCCGATGGCTTCACCCTGAAGTTCCAGCAGTCGCTGGGCTGCTTGTACTCGCTACCACTTCACCGGATCGACTGACCGGCGGCCAAAACCGAGGGAGCCCGCCATGCGGTTGGTTTACGACTACTCCTGCTACCGGACGTTCCTCAAAGAGCACTACCTTGAGCAGAAGACGCGGCACGGGTCGTTCTCCTTCGCCGTCTATGCCAAGCAGCTCGGCCTTTCCTCGGCTTCCCACATCCAGCTGATCCTTTCGGGCAAGCGCAACCTCACCGTGCACGGCATTCACCGCGTGGTCGAGGCGCTCGGGCTCCCGAAGGCGGAGATCGATTATCTGGAGGCCCTCGTTCACGAGAACCAGGCCGAATCAGACGCGGAAAAGGCCTACTATCGCGAACGGCTCTTTCTGCTTCGCAAGGAAAAACCCGCGTCCTCGGCGCGCGTCCGCGTCTCGCACCTGCTTTCGAGCGGAATCCTTCCGGCGCTGCTTCTTTCGGTCGATGGCAAGGAGCTGGAGACCGCGCTCGGCGCGGCCGAGCGCTTCAGCTATTCGCGTGAGGAGTTCCGCAAGCTTCTGGATCTCATGCTCAAGGAAGGCCTGATCACGCTCAAGGACGGCCGGATCCGGCTCTCCCAGCGGCACCTGATCCTGCACGACAAGAAGGCGCGGAGCCAGGCGCAGAAGAACTTTCTCGCCCAGCAGCTCCGGCTCTCCGTACGCGCGTTCGAGCGGATGTACGAAAAGGAAGGCAAGTTCTTCGCCCACACCTTCACGATGAACCCGGCGAGCCGCGAGCGCTACCATGAGGAAGTCAAAAGCTTCATCACGCGGGTCACCCAACTCTCGGATGAGGATCCGGGTGATTCGGTCCTGCAGCTCAATATCCAGCTTTTCCCGTACGAGAAAACCCTGAACTAGAACAGAGGTCCCCAATGAATCGCGTAACGAAGCTCCTCGCCCTGATCGCCTTGCTTCTTTCGGTCTCGCTCCCGGGCCGCGCGCAGGCACCGCTCGAGCAGGGCCCCGGCGTCATCGACGTGCAGCGCCGCTACCAGTATCTGCTGCTCAAGCTCAAAGGGGTCCAGTCGGTCTCGACCGCCGCGTGCGACGCGCGCACCGGTGAGCTGATCACGCGCCTGGAGCACCAGGGCCCGATCTTCCCATGCATCGCGGTGAAGGTCCCGAACGCCTCGGACCTCGCCGCGATCGAAGCGGTCTTCGGTAACCCGCTCCGCATCGACGGGGCCGTCATCCATTTCACACAGGAAGACGGCATCCCCGTCCGAAGCGGAATCACGGTGCATAACTAGCCCCCGCCCTACCGCAGTCTGAAACAGTCCGTCCGATAGAGAGTGCCGCCCATCGCGACGCCCGACTGATTGGTCAGCAGGTTAAGATCGAACCAGCCCTCGTACTCGTCGTCGTTCCGCCGCTCCAGGCGGACGAACGCGTAACCGCTCCGTCCGAAGTCCTGCGCCAGGATGAGCACGCGCCCGTACTCGATCACCCGCGGATTCGCGAGGGTGGCGACCAGCTCGCCATCTTTATCCAGAAAGTGCTTTTCCCGGATCCAGGCCGCGCTGACCCGGCCGTTCTCGCGCTCGAGCTCGACGACGAATGAGTAGCTCTTGTTGATCAGGCAGCTGTAAGTCTCGCCCGGCTCGGCGGCGTGCGCGAACGGTCCAGACAGGGCCGCAAACACTATCAGAATCGCAATCGTGAATTTCATTTTCATCTCCTTTGGTGATTTCCCCACAAGGAGACGTATAAGAAATTATCCCCGGACCCGGCAACGGCGCGGGCCTTTGGGACGCGGATACCAGTTACAAAATGTCTTAGCCGACGCTCGGACACTGGCCGGCATTGCAGCTCATTCCATCCGGCGAGCAAACCCCAACTGCGGGATAGAATCCCCCGCCAAACTCCGGCGACTGACACAAGCCGCTGCATGGCTGATTCGGGCTGCAGACCTGCCCGCCCGTCGCAGGCGGCTTGGTACAGACCGGTGCCCCGTTCGAGGCGATGCCCGTGGCTACATAGCCCGCGGCGCACGCGCCGCCAACCACCGTGGCCTGCGAGCAGGTCACCGTGCCATTGGCGCTGATCCCGCTGGCGACCGTCCCCGCGGGGCACGAGCCCCCCGTGATCGTGGGCTGGGCACATCTCACCGAGCCGTCCGAGTTGATCCCGTTGGCGACCAGGGGCGGGCTACAGGATCCCCCGACCACGGTGACCGTGGCACATTGGAGACTGCCATCCGCATTGACTCCCGTCACCATCTGCCCTGCGGCGCAAGCTTTTGGCGCCGTCGGCGGGATCTGACATCTGAGCGTCCCATCGGCATTCAGGCCACTCATGACCTGCCCCGCGGGACATGCCTGATTCGCAAGCGTCATGCAGATCGGAGAACCATCCGGATTCGTCCCTTTGACGACCTGACCTACCGCGCAGGTCCTGAGCGGCATCTGGCAAGGAGGATTGGCGGCGGGCTGGAAATTGCCACCGAGGGATTGACACGTCAACGCGAGGTTGCCGTCCTGTCCAAAGCAGCTGACCACCTTGTTGGAGGCGTTCACGAGCACATAAACGGGAAAGTTGATGAACTTCATCGGCGCGCCCATGCTGGCCGCGACGTCCTTCTTCGAGGCCGCGAGCGAGAGCTTCGCGAGGTACTGCTTGTCCGTGCCGATCGTCGCCACGGGAGCGCTGCCGTCGCCGACCAGGGTCACCGAGTTCATATTCCACCCCGAAACCACTGAACCGGCCGCAAGCGGAGTGCCCTGGAGGTTCATCGTGATTTCGGAAGGGCCACTGGGCTGAAAGGGGACGTTGGTCAACGAGCTCTGGCAGACCTTCTCGTTCTGGATCGTGAGCTGGATCTGGCTCGCCAGATTCGTGAAATCAACCCCCATGGACGCGTTCTTCTGGGTCCTGTTCATATAGGTCATCATCTGCATCAGCCCGAGCATACTGACGCCGCTGATAGCGATGACGATCATGATTTCCATGAGGCTAAAACCCCGGGGACCGAGACGGGAGCGAAATCTCAAGGCGCGCATACCTAAATAGTATCAATTTTGACGCGTCATGACAATTTTCGCCCACGCTATTTATTTTCCCTGCGTCGTATAGGACCCACCCCTGCACTCCTGGCCCCGAGCTTTGTTTAATAGCTCATGACCAAATCGCTCATGACCCGCTCGGCTCCGCCGATAAGCTCGCCATGGAACCTCTCTACCTTCACTCCGAAAAAGCCCTTTACGCCTACCTCAAGAAATTCTTCAAGGCTCACCCTAAAGCGGTACAGCTCGACGGGGCAACCCAGGCCACGCCCAATCGCCAGGTGATCGCGGTGTTCCGCTATTCCCTGGACGGCCAGAAATACAAAATCCTCGGCGAGCTCACGCGCGAAGCGGCCCTGGAGTACATCTCACTGACGGACGAGCACGGTGATCCAGCCGTGGTGCTCAAAGAGTATAACGGCAAGGAAGGCGGACTGATCCTCGCCCACTCCATGAGGCCTAACGGCTGGGCTTGCTTGCCCTACGTGAACAAGTCCACCGACCGGTTCAAGAAAGCGGCCTGAGCACTTCACCGTGAAGGTCCTGATCCACTACTGGACCGGAACGGGAAACACTTATCGCGTCTCCGAGTGGTTCAAAGCGAAGGCGCTCGCCGCGGATATTGCGCCCTCGGCAGTCCGAGCGCAGCAACTGTTGTCGGGGTACCGGCCCGACTTCGAGCCTTCACCCGAAACGCTCCTTGCCCTATTCTATCCGACTCACGGTCGTACCCGGCCTCGATGGAACCGCCGGTTACCTCGTCGCACTGATCCTGCTTTTAAAGGGTTATGACGTTCGGGGCGTGAGGCCCGTGGACATGCCAGCAAGCTGGACTCAGGTCCATCCGGGCTATCGGCCCGATAACGCTCTTCGCGTGCAGGAAAAACACCGTCCGGGCGCTGTGCGCTATTTTCAGGCAATTCTCGCCGACGGGACCCGCTGGACGGAGCTCAGAAGAACCCGCCCACCGTGAACGCCGTGGCGCCGTAGTTCTGGCCCTCCACCGCGCGATACATGTAGGTGGCCTGGAGCAGGATTCGTGTCTCGTCACCGACCGGAATGCCATAGCCGACCCCGCCGCCGAGGCCGAACCCGTATTCGCTGGCGGCATCCAGGGAGCCCAGGGTCACCGCGGCTCTTCCGGCACCCACGTCACCGCGAAGATAAGGGCCCGTGCCCGGCTCGATCCCGAAGAAGTGCATGCCGCTCAGGAAGATCCCGGTTTGGATGACGCTCATATTAGTGATGACCAGGTCGTAAGAGTCCGAGATGCCATTGATCGAAGCGCCCAGAACCGTGGTATCGGCGACCGGCCAGTAGAAGCCCAGATCGATGGCAATGGGCGTATTCGAAGCCCCCAGGCTCTTGAGGTCGTTGAGCGAACTCTCGACGTCGCCAGGGTACTGGGGAATCCCATAGCCCAGACCGATATTGAAATACCACGACTCGCTTTTCGCCCAGGCGGATGAGCCCGCGAAGACGGTGAAAAGGGCAACTGCGACGGCAAGCTTCTTGAGCATCGTTCATTCCTTTGAAGATGGTTGGTGCTCAAGAGTGTAAACGGGGAACTCGCGGCCCTTCAAGCCCTAAGGCTTGAAAAAGAGCCGGAGCTGGGCCACGTCGTTCTCCACGCCCTGGGAAAAGTGCATCCGATAAAGCGCGCTCGGCTCCTCGAACTCCATCCAGGTCGTGGCGCTCGTGTAGCGGTTCTGGTCCCCGCCGGTGCGATTCACGACCCAGTAAAGAATCTCAAGCGCCTGACTGGGACGCGCCTCGCGATGATAAGACCGCACGATCAGGTGAACCAGGAATTCGCGCCGGAGCGGCGTACCGATCCCGCATACGACCTTCCAGTCGATGGGAAGCTCGTTTTCCACGTAATGCTTGCAGGGAAGCGCAAGCTCGCCATCGGAGGACTGCCAGAGAAATTCGAACTTCGCCCCGGGATCCGGATCGAGCTGCCAGCCCTTGGCGGCGAACACGGGATTCGCTCCGAAAAGCAAAAATGACAGAAACAGCGACACGACCAGCGACAGCCGAAGGCTCATGCCTTGACCTCATCCAATCGCGCGCGAGAAGTCAAGCCTCCCCAAGTGTGCGCTCATGTCCCTGCACCCGTGCCAAAGCCTTCAGGAAGCGCTGATGCGGATGATCCTTCGGATAAGCCAGGAACAAGTGGGTCTCAGCCTCCGGCCCGATGGCGTCAAAAAGAAGCTTCTCCTTTTTCACGAGCCAGACCACCACGTGCCAAGGCAGCACGGAAGCCGCGTCCGGGGTCTCCGAGACCCAGACCGCGAGCGCGGTCAGATCCGCCCAATACAAGCGGTAAGAGGGAGGCGCGATCTTCTGGCGCTTGACGAGCCAGGTATCCACCGGATTATCGAGCACCGAATGGGTACCCCACTGACAGCTGCTGAGACTCTTGCGCCCCTTCAGCGAAGGATGCCGCACGAGGCCCCAGCGTTCGCGGTAAATCGGCTTACAGACGAAATCGGCGAGCTCCTCCTTTCGCTCGATGATTCCCGCGTCCGCGCCCGCCCGAATGGTCTCAAGCGGCGCGCGCGAAAGGGAGGAAACCTGCACCTCGAGCCGGAGTTCGGGAAACTCATGGTGATGATCGCGCCACCAGGGCCGCACGATCTCGCGCAAAAACAGCTCGGGCCCGACGAGTACGAAGTGCTCAGGCTCGGCCGCCGTCCTCTGCACCCGCTTCACGCCGCTATCCCAAGCGGTCACCATTCGATCGGCGAGCTGCGCGAGATCCAACGCCTGCGCCAGAGGCTTGAGCCCCCGTGGCCCGCAGCGCTCGAAGAGCGGACACCCTACCTCGTTTTCGATCGCCTGGACGCGTTTCGACAGTGCGGACTGCGTCAAACCGAGACGTTCCGCGGTGCGTGAAAGATGGGGATCGACGACCAAGGCCCGGAGAATTCGAAGCTTTTCAAAGTCCATCGGAATTATTCCTCTACGGACTAATAATAGTACAATTTATCGCTAGGTAAAATACCTATCAGGGGCGATAAGACAGCGGACGAAAGGTAAATCGACATGATCCCCCCCACCGTTCTTGCAGCAATCCTCACTCTCACTGCCGCCCTTCCCCCGGCTCAGGCCGCCGCCGCCGCGCCCCCTTCCCCCGAGTCGTTCTGGAAGGAAACGCGGGAGCTGGTCCTTCGCTGCGCGGTCCAGCCCATCGAACTTCGGGACGGCCGCGAGGTCGCGCCCCCGATGCAGAGCACCTGCCCCGAGGTGCAGCTCAACGAGCTCGGCGCCCGGCTCGAGCTCCGAGACGGGACCTTCTTCGCCTACCTCGAAGAGGCGCGGGACTCCGATGGCGGCGATCTCTTCCACGTGCGCGTCCTGAACGAGAGCCGGCGGGTCGTGACCGTCCGTAAGAACGTCCTCGCCTTCGGCGACATCCTGCTCGCCCTCGCAGGTTCACCCGAAGGGATCCGCGAGGAGCGGCGCTAGGCCCAAGGCGTGGGGCTCTACAGGCCTACCCTCAGATCTTGACCTGTATGCCGATCTCGATCACCTGATCCGGCGGCAGATTGAAGTACTCCGCAGCCGAGCGGGCGTTCTTCGACATGAGAACGAACAGCCTTTTGCGCCAGAAGGCCATGCCCGCCTTCGCGGTCCCGACAAAAGTCTCGCGGCCGAGATAGAAGCTCAGGCGCGTATAGTCGATCGGCAGGCCGGACGCCTCGCAAGCCTTGAGGATCTCCGAGACGCTCGGGGTTTCCATATAGCCGTACATGGCGACGACCTTGGTGAAGCCCTGCGGAAAGTAAACGAGCCTCACCCGATTGGCCACGGCGACCTCCGGCTCATCGCTCGCGATGATCGAAAGCAGCATCACCCTCTCATGAAGAACCTGATTGTGCCGGTAATGGTGCAGGATCGCCGAAGGCGCGATGTTCCGGCTCAGCGTCATGAAGACCGCCATTCCCTTCACGCGAGGCGGGGCGTCGCGCTCGATCTGCGCGATGAAATCCTGCAAGGGGATCGCCTTCTGATCGAGCACCTGCGAAAGCTCGCGCCGGCCGCGCTTCCAGGTGGTCATCAGGGTGAGCAGCGAGATCGCCACGAGCAGGGGGATCCAGCCGCCGTGCAGCAGCTTCATGAGGTTCGCCGAAAGAAAGGCGAAATCGATGGTGAGGAAACCCACCGCGGCACTCACCGACCACAGCAAGCGCCAGCGCCAGAGATAATGCGCGACGAGGACAAAGAGCATCGACGTTGTAACCATCGTGCCGGTGACGGCCACACCGTAGGCGCCGGCCAACGCCGAGGAGTCCTGGAAGACCAGCACCAGGCTGATGCAACCGATCGCGAGCCCGGTGTTCACCTTTGGAACGTAGATCTGTCCTTCTTTCGTTCGTGAGGTGTGGCGGATCGTCAGACGAGGGCAGTAGCCGAGCTGCAGGATCTGCTGCGAGAGCGAGAACGCCCCCGTGATCAGGGCCTGGGACGCAATCACGGCGGCGACCGTGGCGATGATCACGAGCGGGTAAAGGAGCCACCCCGAGACCAGGCCATAGAAGGTGTTCTCGATCACCGCGGCCCCTCGCTCAAGAACCAGCGCCCCCTGGCCGAAGTAGTTGATCAGAAGCGCGGGAAAGACGATCGCGTACCAGGCGATGCGGATCGGACGACGTCCGAAGTGGCCCATATCCGCGTAAAGCGCCTCCGCCCCAGTGATGCAAAGCACGATCGAGCTCAAAACGAGAAAGCCGTGTTTCCCGTTTCGGATGAAAAAGTCGATCGCCAGCCGCGGGTCAATGGCATGCAGGATATCTGGGCGGCGAAGGATCCAGGGAAGCCCCGCGGCCGCGATCGTCAGGAACCAAAGGAGCGTGAGCGGCCCGAAGACGGCGCCCACCGAGCCGGTCCCCCGCCGCTGAAAAGCGAAAAGGCACACCAGCACGAAGACCGTCAGAGGTACCACAAGCGGCTGGAATGCGGGCGTGGCGACCTGAAGACCTTCGATCGCGCTGAGCACCGAGATGGCGGGCGTGATGATGCCATCGCCATAGAGGAGCCCCGCGCCGAAGAGTCCGATCAGCACGACGATGGCTTCCCGTTTCACGATTTGCTTCTTGCGCGAGCGCGGGACCAGCAGCGCGATCAGCGCCGTGACGCCGCCCTCGCCACGGTTGTCGGCCATCAGTAGAAAGGCCAGGTACTTGATCGCGACCACGAGGGTCAACGACCAGAAAACGAGCGAAATAATCCCGAAAACGTTCGCATCGATGAGCGGGATCCCGTGGCCCGGATGGAAGCTTTCCTTGATGGCGTAGAGCGGTGACGTACCGATGTCACCGAACACCACGCCGATCGCGCCCAGGACCAGCTTCCCCACATCCTTGTTGCTCGACTCTACTGGACGCACACCCGTTCCCCGCTGCTGCAATCGTTCAGATCAGTGAAAGCATGGGAACATAGACCGGTGTCGGCCCCTTTTCAATGGGCTGAAAACGAAACCCTAACGCAGCGCCCTGCCCGTCAAGCGGAGAAGTCGTGAAGAATGACCTCGAAGCAGGCGCCGTCTCGATTGGTCACCGAGACAGCGCCGCCATAGGCGCGCGCGATCTTCTGAACCGTGGCCAGGCCGAGCCCGTGACCCGTGCTGTTGGCCTTGAAGAAGGGCAAAAAAATCTTGTCGATGATCTCGGGGTCGATTCCGGGTCCGTTGTCCTGGACCTCGTAGTGGTGCTCGCCTGGCTTCGACCCCTCCCGGTAACGGATATGAATTTCCGGGCTCGCCGCCGAGGCATGCTTGATTGCGTTGTCGATGAGATTGAGGAAGAGCTGATAGATCTGCACTCGCGAGCCAAAGACACTCCCCAGCCTTCCCTTGTCCCAGTGAACGGTGATCTTCCGCGTGGCGAGGACTCCGGCCCTTTCGGAGAGGATCTTCTCGATTACCTCCCCCACGGGAACCGCCCCCAGCACCTGGGGCTTCTGTCCGGCCTCGGCGAGCGCAAGCACCTCGCTCACAAACTGCGCCGAGGACCGGGCACCGTCGGAAACCTGCTTGGCGAGGCGCTCGAGCAGCTCGAGATCCCGATCGCCGAGCGGCCGCCGGGACAGGGTCCTCGTCATCATCTCCGCCGAGAGCCCGATCGACGTCAGCGGCCCTTTAAAATCGTGAGCGACGGTATGGGCATATTCCTCGAGCTCCGCGTTGACGTCCCGGAGCTGCTCCTCCCGCCTCTTCAGGCTCCGGTAAAGCAGGACGTGCGGCCGGTGAATCGCGGTTTGGAGGACCGCCCGATAGAGATAGAAAAAGGAAAACACCTTCAGGATGTGCCCGACGGCATTCCACGCGCTGAACAGCTCTTCATAGAGGGTGAACGAGATCTCCGAGACCATCATGAAGACCACGGAGAGAATCAGGTACTCGAAGACCGAGGGATCGAACCGACGCCGCTCACGCCAATAGAGGACGAGCGCGGCGAACAGCAGATCGGAAGAGCACAC
>JAMPXZ010000063.1 GCA_023700925.1 Oligoflexia bacterium
CGCCCGGTCCGAGCACGAGCACCACGGGGCGGATCTGAATGGGCTCGGGACCGTAGGAAGCCTGCGGCTCGACTTGCGGGGCGGGCTGTGGCCCATAGGGTTCCGGCGGACCCATGGTTTCAGACGGTGTCGAGGCGCGAGGCCCCTGCTCCGGCGGCAGCGGCGCCTTGCGTGCGGACGCACACGCGCTCGCCAGCGTGAGGACGACCCCCACCGCAACCGCGCGCAAGAACGAATTACCTTGGCTCCGATTGACGCTGATCAGCTCTGCTTCCAATGAGCGAGATACTCCTTGTTTCCTTCTGTTCCAGTAATAGGAGATTCTATCAAGCCGAGTCGAGCCAGGCCAATCGTTTCGGCGACGCGGGTGAGGCGGGCGACCGCTTCCTGCCGAGCCTCCTCGGACTGCACGATTCCGCCTTTTCCGATCTTGTCTTTTCCAACCTCGAACTGCGGCTTTATCAGGGTAACCCAGTCAGTTTCTGAATGCGAGAACTGCGTCAAGGCCGGCAGGATCTTATCGAGCGAGATAAATGAAACATCGACAACGATGAGGTCGACCTTTTCACCGATCAGATCGAACCGGGCATGTCGGGCATTCACCTTTTCATAAACGACGACGCGAGGGTCACGGCGGATTTTCCAGTCGAGCTGGTTATGTCCGACGTCGACCGCATGGACCTTGCGGATACCCCGGAGGAGCAGAACATGGGTAAAACCACCCGTCGAAGCGCCCACATCGAGCGCAAGACGATCCTGGGCGCTGATGTTGAAGGCGTCGAGCGCGGCCGCCAGCTTCAGGCCGCCCCGCGAAACGTAAGGATGATCCTCGCCGCGTACACGAATAACCGCCTCTTCAGCGACGGCCTGACCCGCCTTCTGCGCCGGAACGTCGTTGACCAGCACCTGTCCCGCGAGGATCAACGCCTGCGCCTTCTCACGCGAGGCCACGAGACCCCGCTCCACGAGCAGAAGATCGATCCGCTTCTTCATCCGAGCAGCCCGCGCATCTTCTCCGCCAAGGCGGACACCGACAGGCCTTCGAGGGCCTCGAGCCCATCCTGCGTGCCATGCCCCATGAAGTGATCGCCATAGCCCGCGAGCTGGAAGCGCCCCGTGGCGCCCGCCGTGGCTGAAGCGGCCAGAAGGGATTCGCCGAAACCGCCTCGGCGCGAGCCCGGCTCAGCCGCGAGCCAGGGAATGGACGGGTGTGTCTTGAAGAATTCGATCACCGACGCGGGGATCGGTTTCAGGTCGAGGACTCCGATAACGGCGATCTTCTCGCTGTTGGGATCCAGGCGCCCGGCTGCCTCAAGAAGTTGCACGACGGCCGGACCCGCGCCCAAGACGAGGAGCTCGGGCCGCGCGGGATTACGAAGCCAGCGGACGCCATCCTCGACCGCCCCGGGCAGCGTGCTGGCGCCGCCGCCTCGCGGATAACGGATCGCCCAGGGTTTCCCCGAACTCAGGGCGCGCTGGAGGCACCCTTTCAGATCTTCAAGACAGCTGGGTGAGCTGACACGCAGATTCGGCACAGGGCCGAGAAAGCTCAGGTCGAACGCGCCATGATGAGTAGGGCCATCCGGACCGACCGCGCCCGCCCGATCGATGGCGAAGACAACCCCCAGATCCTGAAGCGCGACATCGTGGATCACCGAATCGTACGCGCGCTGAAGAAAGGTGCTGTAAATCGCGACGACCGGTTTATATCCCTGCGTCGCGAGCCCGGCTGCGAAGGTCACGGCATGACCCTCGGCGATACCGACATCAAAGAAGCGGTCCGGAAATTTCCGTGCGAACGCCGTCAGCCCGGTGCCTTCGGTCATGGCGGCGGTCACCGCCACGACTCTCGGATCCTGCTCGGCCAGCTCGCACAGCGCCTCGCCAAAGGTCTGACTGAACGAAGCGGCGGCGGTGCCCGCGGGCCGGATGCCGCTGATTCCATGAAAGCTCGCCGGCTGCTTCTCGGCGGGAGCGTAGCCCTTGCCTTTTTCCGTGACGACATGGAGAAGGACGGGCTTACCCGCCCAATCTTCCTTGACGCCGCGAAGCGTCCCGATCAGCGCCGACAGGTCATGTCCGTCGATCGGCCCCAGATAATCGAAACCGAATAGCTCAAAAAACTTCCCCGCCTCGCCCTGGGCCAGAATGGTCGATAGCGCACCCGAGTTCGGGGAAATGGACATCTGATTGTCGTTGAGCACGAGCAACAGGGGCGCGAGCGGTGTTTCGCGCACGCGATTGAGCGCCTCCAGAGCGATCCCCGACGTCAGACCGCCGTCACCCACCACGGCAACGGTCCAGGCATCGCGATCGGTGCGTCCGCGGTTCCAGGCCATCGCCAACGCGGCGGAGAGCGCCGTACTGCTGTGGCCGACGCCGAACGCGTCGTGCGGGCTTTCGTCACGGCGAAGGAAACCGGACAAGCCGTCCTCGAGCCTGAGGGTGCCGAACCTGGGCCACCTCCCGGTGATCAGCTTGTGCGCATACGCCTGATGCCCGACATCCCAGACAATCGGTTCGCGCGGTGATTGAAAAACATAGTGCAGGGCGATTGCGAGCTCGACCGCGCCAAGACTGGAGCCGAGATGTCCGCCATTACTCAAACACGCGGAGATGATCTGCTGCCGGATATCCGCCGCGAGGTCCTGAAGCTCGTTGATCGAAAGAGCTCGCAGCTCCTCCGGGGACTGAATCGCCATGTCAGCCTTGGGCTGGGCCCCGGAACGGCGCCGTCTCGGCCTGCCCTCCCGCGCCCTCTTTCAGAAGAATCTCGACCCTCTGCTCCGCTACCGAAAGTCGTTCCTGGCAGGAGCGGGTCAGCCGCACGCCTTCCTCGAAATGCTGGAGCGATTGCTCGAGGCTGAGCTCACCACTCTCCAAACGCTTCACAATGGCCTGCAGCTGCTCTAACGCGGCTTCAAAACTTGGATTTTCTTGAGTCATCTCAATCTTTTCTAACACTAACCGGGAACGAAGGCCAAGCCCGGCAGGGACGCGAATTTCCATTTCCACCTGCCTGATTCTTAGACACTTTATCGGGTCATAGAGCACGTGAAATCAATGGTTTAGCCCGTTTCGCGCAGCGGCAGGATCCTTGCTTAAGTGCCGCCCTGCATGGGCGCTTGTCATATGAAAACATCGAAAGCTTTTCTTACCTGGACCGTGGCCGCATTCCTCGCCTTGAACCTGGTGCCACCTTCAGTGCACGCGGTTTATGATCACCCGGTGGCCTGGTCGGACATCAGCGATCTCGACCTTCGCCCGGTCCTCCGCTCGCAGTACGGCTCGGAGGAGAACCTCCTGGAGCCTCAGATCCCCGAATGGATCGTCGAGCTCGCGCTCAAGGATGCCGACAATCTGGTCGGGCCGGAGTTCAAGGTACCCTCCGAGCTGCGTAACGCCGTCGGCTTCTGGCTCCGAATCTATACGATCTACACCACCCGCCACGTGGTCATCTTCGACTCGCGCCATCCCGAGCTCGTCTACGAGGTGCTCGACTTCCGTGATCTTGCGAAAAAAGCGCGAAACGCCGTCGTATACGAGATCCTCATGAAAAAGCGGGTCAAGGATCGGATGGCGGCATACCGCCGCGCCTTCGCCCAGCTCAGCGCCAATCCCAAGGCCTAAAAGCCTTCGGCCGAGGCGACCGCCATTCTGCAAACCCTTTCCAAAGCGGGCCACCGCAAGCACTCGTTCAAGGAGCTGGCCCGCAACGTCCGCTCGCAGACGGGCCAGCGTGACAATGTCGCCAAGGGCCTCCTGGCGGCCGAGGCTTTCTTCCCGAAGATGGAAGAGCTCTTCGCCAGCTCCGGCGTTCCGAAGGAGCTGACGCGTCTCGCGCTCGTCGAAAGCTCCTTCAATCTCCATGCGATTTCCTATGCCGGCGCCGCGGGTGTGTGGCAGTTCATGGAGTACCCGGGGAAAAAGTACCTCCTCATCGATCGCTCCGCCGCGATCGACGAGCGTCTCTCGCCCCTGAAGTCGACCGTCGCGGCCGCCAAGCTGCTCCGCGAGAACCATCAGCGCTTCGGGAGCTGGGCCCTCGCTGTCACCTCCTATAACCACGGACTCCGGGGTCTGCTACGCCTCAAGCGCAGCGAGAGCAAGGAGTTCTCGAGGATCGCGCACCTGTTCGATGCCTGCAACCGCCGCAGCCCGCTCGGCTGGGCCGCGCGCAACTACTATGCGGAGTTCCTCGCCGTCCTCCACGCCGAATCCTACCGCAAGCTCTTCTACGGAGAGCCGCCGGTCCAGCCGCTCCGGCCCGTCGCCTTCCGCTTCGCCGCCGCGGGCAAGACGGCGCTCGCGACGGCCATGGAGGCCGGCGTCGGCCTGCAGGAATTCCGCTTGCTCAATCCGGACATCCGCAACCTGAAAAAGCCGTTGCCGCCGCGGTTCCTCATCGCGCTGCCGGGCACCACCGATGATCTCGCCGGTCTCACGCCGAAGCGCAAAGCCCCGCGATTCGCTCAAGGCGCGAAGCCCCGGCCTCAGATCCGCCTGGCTTCGACTCGGGTCAATTCGGGCCGATCACGCTGATCACGCCACGCGAGGTGACGGTCATCCTGGACCAGACCACGCGCTGATCCTGGCCATCGACGGACAGCAACGTCGGCCCCTCCGAAACCTGCACGCCCATGATCCGCGGGCTTTCGGCATCGAGCGCGACTCCCGGCTGTAGCTGCCCTGAGGGCGAGATCGCGTAAGTTTCAGGCTCGAGCGTGGCGACTGCCGCCAGCGACTCGATACGCGCGAAGAGCGGGCTCCCGGCCTGCGCTTCCATGACTTCCCGCGGGGCCAGAGCGAGGATCAGGCCGCTTTCGGGGCTGATTCCGCCTTGAAGCTGCGCGATCCACCCGTCGACCTGCGCGTTGTCGAAACGGAAAAGAGTGACATCACTGAGGCGCGCCGGAGCGCGTTCATACCGATGAACGAACTGATCACGCGCCTCGCTCTCAATGAAGACGGGATAATCGCCGACGACGATCACGTCGCCGATCACGAAACCACCATTGCCGTCGGTCACCGTCCGCGCGCGCGGCGATCCTCCGACGACGCGGACTGCCGCCTTCTTCACCGGTCGCGCGTCCGCCGCGCCCGCCTGGAAGAGGTGCCCGCGCAGCGAGGTCTTCTGGACTCGCGCCAAATCGACGTAGGTGGCCGTGCCCGGGAGAACCATGATCCCGACCGCGCCCGTCTCGTCGCAACGGCTCGTCAGATGGAGCAGATGCGCTCCCGGGGCGGCGTTCATCAGAACAAAGTAGCGAGCCCCTTCGCGGGAGCCATCCGCTACCGGCTTGTTCTCCTCATCCAGAAGAATCATGCGCTCGGAACGGCCCGAGAAGCTGACGCTCCATCCATCGGCAAGCTTTCCGAAGACGATCCCGGCGTGACCCTCGAGCTGGGCGCCGGTAGTCAGCGCGAGCATCTTGGCGCTGTTCACCGAGATCAAAGGAACCTTGGAAACGATACGCCGGCTCAACGTAGCCCAGTAACCAGGAGCCCGAGTGAGCTGCCAACCCGGCGTGTCAGTCCCCGAGGACCCTTGCCCCTCAACAGTGACCATCTCACTCGCGGCAGTGAAGAGCTCATTCTGCCACTCGAAGGCTTCGATGAACCGCTGCTCCTTGGGAAGGGCCGGCTCAGGCAGCGTCCGCTCCTCCTTCAATAAGGCCGAACATGAGTAACCACTCGAAGCTGAGTATTCAGGCGCCGGCGGAACGACTCTTTGGCTTTGAGAAACAGCAAGCTGATCCGCCCCCTGGCTAGCCAGCGGCTCTTGAGTAGCCATTACGACCGGCTCACTCGATTTCCCAATGACCTCGCTCAGCCGAGCGCGGATCGACTCCAGATCAGGCGTTACCTGCGCGACTTCGACCTTGGCGGGTACCGGAGGCTCCGCCTTTTCCACCTTTATGAGAGGAAGCGGCGGCACGGCCGGCGGGGCGGCCGCGATGATCGGCAGGACCGGGACCTCGGACGATGCCTGAAGCTTGATTTCCTGGATTGGCGACGCTTGCGGCTGAATAGCCAGCTCCCGCTTCAACGCTTCTGAAAGCTGAGCCAAGGCCAGCACCGGATCGGCGACCCGAACAGGAGGAACCTCTCTTAACACTGACTTCGCCGGAAGCTCCCGCTTGGCCACTCTCACGACCTGCGTCTTCTTGCGCGGCGTAATCCGCTTTTGAGTAGGCACGATCGGAGCGGGCTGCTGAATAGTCATCCCCGACACGCGAACCGGGTCAACGCCAAGCTCTGGCCGAACACTGGCTACCAGGCGTGCACGAAGGAACAGGTGCATCTGCTGCATCCGTTGCGCTTCAGTGAGCACAAGCCTTGCCGCCGGTTCCTGCATCGGAACTGCCGCGGTCGATCGAAGCTCGTCGCGTTCACGCCGCGGTGGCTTTACCGCCAGCAGCTTCTTGGGTGTGAATTTTTTTAGCTTCGGCGCGGGCGGGATCGCGGCCTGCACGGATCGTTGCTCCGACTTCGGCGCAATCACCACCGCGAGCGTCGGCTCTTCTTTTTTCAGCTGCTCAGGCTTCGGCTGTTCGAGCTTCAGATGAAGATTGCCGAGCCAGGCGTAAGAATGGAGATCGAGCTGGACGCGCTCGGAAGGCTGAAATTTGCTGATCAGGAAGGCCGAGGCGCAAAAGAGCATCGAGGCAGTCGCCAGAACGGCAACGCCGGAACTCAAAAGAACAGCCGATGCTGCTGTTTTACTACCTTCCCTGGAAAACACCGAGACCGTATTCCCCCGTGCTCCTCAGCCAGTGACTCATCCTGAATCACGTGTCGGCATTTCTTAAAATAATCTGATTCGCGCCGGGGAGCAAGTTTTCTTAATCGCTTTCAAGCCCGCTCCGTCGGCGTGACTACTCACTCGTGATGCTCTCTACCGGCAATCTGTTGACGGATGAGAGAACGCTGAAGCTTGAGCTGATACTTGCGGAACTTGGCGCTATCGAGATCCGCGGAGCGCAAAGCCTCTTCCGCGGCCTTTTGCGCGCGCTTCGCCCTCTCGACGTCGATTTCGCCCTTGAGCTCCAGCGTTTCGGCCGTGACCGTGACGCGCTCCCCACTGACCTCGAAAAAGCCCGTGGTCACCACTCCCGTCGAAACGTGTCCGGCGGCATCGCGGTAGCCGAAGACACCCGTTTCAATCGTTCCCACGATCGCGGCGTGCCCGGGAAGGATCTGGATCTGGCCCTCGCTGGTGGGAAGCAGCACTTCCTGCACGGGGCATTCCTCCAGCAGCTTCCGCTCGGGAGAAAGAATGGTGAGTTTCAGTTCGTCGCTCACAGGTTACCTCAGCGTCTTGGCTTTCTCGATCGCGTCCTCGATGGTGCCGACCAGGTAGAACGCCTGCTCGGGCAGCTCATCGTGCTTGCCTTCGTAGATCTCGCGGAAGCCGCGGATCGTGTCCTCGATCTTCACGAACTTGCCCTTCGTGCCCGTGAACTGCTCGGCAACGAAGAACGGCTGCGAGAGGAAGCGCTGGATCTTGCGCGCGCGAGAAACCACGAGCTTGTCGTCCTCAGATAGCTCGTCCATCCCGAGAATGGCGATGATGTCCTGCAGATCCTTGTATCGCTGAAGAACCGCCTGGACCTGACGCGCCACCTTGTAGTGCTCCTCGCCCACGATATGCGGATCGAGCACGCGGGAGGTCGAGGCCAGCGGGTCCACCGCGGGATAGATCCCAAGCTCGGAAATCTGCCGCGAGAGGTTCGTGGTGGCATCGAGATGCGCAAACGCCGTCGCCGGCGCAGGATCCGTGTAGTCATCGGCGGGGACGTAAATCGCCTGAATCGACGTGATCGAGCCCTTGTTGGTCGAGGTGATCCGCTCCTGCAGCTCACCCATCTCGGTCGCGAGGTTCGGCTGATATCCGACCGCCGAAGGAATACGGCCAAGAAGCGCCGACACCTCGGAGCCCGCCTGCGTGAAGCGGAAGATGTTGTCGATGAACAGCAGAACGTCCTGGTTCTCCTCGTCGCGGAAGTACTCCGCGACCGTGAGCGCCGAGAGAGCCACCCGGGCGCGCGCCCCCGGCGGCTCGTTCATCTGCCCGTACACCAGGGCCGTCTTGTTGATGACGCCAGACTCGCTCATCTCGACCCACAGGTCGTTACCTTCACGGGTACGTTCGCCGACCCCGGCGAACACCGAGAAACCACCGTGCTGGGTCGCGATGTTGTTGATCAGCTCCTGAATCAGCACCGTCTTGCCGACGCCGGCGCCACCGAACAGGCCGATCTTGCCGCCACGAGCATAGGGCGCGAGCAGATCTACGACCTTGATCCCGGTCCAGAAGGGCTGAACGGTGACCGACTGGTCCCGGAACGCCGGGGCCGGCCGATGAATCGGATAGGTCTTCTTGGTGACTACGGGGCCCTTCTCGTCGACCGGCTCACCGACCACGTTCATGATGCGGCCGAGCGTCTCACGCCCCACCGGCATCTTGATCTGATCGTCCGTGTTGAGCGCGGGCTGACCGCGAACGAGGCCGTCCGTACTGTCCATGGCGACGCAACGGACGGTGTTCTCGCCCAGGTGCTGCGCCACCTCGAGGACCAGGTTCCATTCCTTGTCGTTGATCGCCGGATTGGTGACCTTGATCGCGTGATAAATCGCCGGCAGCTGGCCGGATTCGAATTCCACGTCGATGATCGGACCGATGACCTGCTTGATGCGGCCCAGCTTCTGTGCATTTGCATTGGCTGACATAAATGCCTCGTATTCTCCTTCGTTTCCTAACCGGTATCTTTTTGCGATTCGCTGCCGGCGATGATCTCCAGGAGCTCCTTGGTGATGCCGGCCTGGCGTTGCTTATTGAACTTAAGCGTCAACTTGCGGATCATCTCGCCCGCGTTCTTCGTCGCGTTCTCCATCGCCGACATGCGCGCGCCATGCTCGCCCGCCTGGGACTCGAGCAGCACGCGGAAGGCCTGGATCGCGAAGTTCTTTTCCAGAAGGCGATTGAGAAGGGTCTCGGGGTCGGGCTTCACGAGGTACATCGGAGGCATCGCAACTTCGCCCACCCCGGCCTCGGGCGCCCCGGAAGACAGCGGCAGAAAATCCTCGACCACGACCCGCTGGGAGACCGCATTGCGGAACTCGTTGTAAACCAGCTTCACCTCGTCGACCTGACCGGAGAGATAGAGCTCGATGAGCGCGTCAGCGAGCTTGCGCGCCTTCGCGAACACGACTTTTCCGCCCAGCTCGGGATAGTACGGCCCGAGGTTCACCTTCTTGGTCTTGAAATAATCGTAGGCCTTGCGCCCGACAAAGCCGAGCCGGACGCTTTCGTAGCCGGCTCCATTCTCCGCGGTCCACCGCGTCGCCGTCTTGATCACGTTGCCGTTGAAGGCGCCGCAAAGCCCGCGGTCGGAGCTGACGAGAACCAGCAGGACGTTCTTCTTTCGTTCGACCGCCTCTTCGCCGGCGCCGGTTCGGGCCTCAGGGCGGATCAAGGGACTGGCGGCCGACGCGTCTACAAGCTGGGACACGAGCTTGATCAACGAACCGACCCTTCGCGCATAGGGACGATGGCTGTGGATCGCCTCCTGGGCGCGCCTCAGCTTGGCGGCCGAGACCATCTTCATGGCTTTGGTCATCTGCTGGGTGTTCTTCACCGTGCCGATGCGTTTTTTGAGGTCCTGAATGCTTGGCATTTGACCCTCTTCGTTAGACGAAAACCTTTTCGAATTCCTGGAGAGCCTGATCGAGCTTCGCCTTGAGCGCATCGTCGAGCTTGCCCTTTTCCAGGATCTCCTTGAGAACCTCCGGCCGCTTGGTCGACATGAACTCGTGGAGCTGGCGTTCGTAAGCGCCGATCCGGTCGACCGGATACTTGTCCACGTAGCCGTTGGCGCCGGCGTAGATCACGACGACCTGCCGTTCCACCGGCATTGGAGAATACTGATCCTGCTTGAGGATTTCGGTAAGTCGTTGACCGCGTGCCAGCTGCCTCTGGGTCGCCGCATCGAGGTCGCTGCCGAACTGGGCGAAGGCGGCCTTTTCGCGGTACTGGGCGAGGTCGAGGCGCAGAGTGCCCGCCACCTGGCGCATGGCGCGGATCTGGGCGCTACCGCCCACGCGCGAAACCGAGATACCGACGTTCACCGCCGGGCGGATGCCCGAATAGAACAGATCCGTCTCGAGGAAGATCTGACCGTCAGTGATCGAGATGACGTTGGTCGGAATGTACGCCGAAACGTCGCCCGCCTGGGTCTCGATGATCGGAAGCGCCGTGAGGGAACCGCCCCCGAGCTTGTCCGAGAGCTTCGCCGCGCGCTCAAGCAGCCGCGAATGCAGATAGAAAACGTCACCGGGATAGGCTTCGCGGCCCGGAGGACGGCGCAGCAGCAGCGAGAGCTGGCGGTAGGCCTGGGCCTGCTTGGTCAGATCATCGTAGATGATCAACGCATGCTTGCCGTTGTCACGGAACCACTCACCCATCGTGACGCCCGTATAGGCGGCAAGAAACTGCAGCGGCGCCTGGTCCGAGGCGGTCGCGGCGACGATCGTGGTGTGCTCGAGCGCGCCTTCGGTGCGAAGCTTGTCCACCACCTGCGCGACCGTCGACTGCTTCTGCCCGATGGCGACGTAGATGCAGTAAACGCCCTTGCCCTTCTGATTGATGATCGTATCGACCGCCACCGCGGTCTTGCCGGTCTGGCGGTCACCGATGATCAGCTCGCGCTGACCGCGCCCGATCGGAATCATGGAGTCGATCGCCTTGATGCCGGTCTGGAGCGGCTCCTTCACCGACTGGCGCGCCACGATGCCGGGCGCCTTGATCTCGACCTTGCGGTAGTTTTTCGCGCGGAGCTCACCCTTGCCGTCAATCGGAACGCCCAGCGCGTTCACAACGCGTCCGAGAAGCTCCTCGCCAACCGGGACCTGAACGATCTTGCCGGTCCGCTTGACGCTCGAGCCTTCCTTGATCAGCGTATCGTCGCCCAGAATCGCGATGCCGACGCTCTCTTCCTCAAGGTTCAGCACCATTCCGGCGACGCCACTGCCGAAATCAACCAGCTCGCCGGCCATCGCCTTTTCAAGGCCATAGACCTTGGCGACGCCATCGCCCACCGTCACGACGGTTCCCGTTTCGGAAACATCGAGCTTCTGCTCGAAGTCGGCAAGCTGCGCTTTCAGGATCTGTGTAATCTCTTCAGGACGAATCTGCATACTTTCCTCGAACCTTTGTCCGTTACCGTTTCAAAATCATCAGCTGCGGGAAGCTCCCGCCAGGAACTTGTCGCGCAGCCGTTGAAGCTGCGACCGGAGGGTGCCGTCATACGTCACCCCGCTTACCGTAACCTTCAGGCCTGCCAGGAGCGCCGGGTCAGTCGAAACGCGAAAAGCCACGCGCTTGCCGAGCTTCCTGCTGAAGGCCTTGGCCAGATCTTCCACTTCCAGCTCGTTCATCGGCTCGGCCGAAGCCACGCGCCCCTGAATCCCGCCCTCAGCGTTCAGGCGAACCGCCCCGAACTCATCACGAATCTGCTTGAGCAGCCTGAGGCGTCCCTTATTCGCGAGGAGGACCAGAAAGGTCGTCATCATGGGATGGGCGCCCATCTTGCTAGCGATCGCCTTCACCAGGGAGACCTTCTCGGCGGAATTGGTGACCGGGCCAAAAAGCGCGACCTGCGCCTCCTTGCTCCCGCTCACCGCGCCCAAAAGACTCTCCATCTCGCTCTCCAGGCGCTGGCACGTTCCTGCGAGCGCGGCGGGAGAAGCCTCCTTCGCCTCGACCGCCTCGAATAGCGCCCTGGCGTATGTCGTCGCTACGCTCATTTCACGGTCTCCATCTGTGAGAGGAATTCTTTGCGAAAGCGGGCGCGATCTTCGCCCGTCATGCGCTCCCTCAGCAAGGCCTCGACGCGATCCAGAACGCGGCTTCCGAGATCGAGATAAAGCTCGTGTTTCGTCTCCTCAAGCAGCCCGGCGGCGGTCGAACGCGCATCCGAAACGATGTTGCTGCTGAGCTGCTGGGCCTCGCCCAGGAGCCTCAGCCGGAACGCCTGCGCGTCCTGCCTTGCCTGATCCCGGAGCGAGGTGGTCTCGACCTCGATCGCCTTGAGCTTCGAAGAAAACTCGTCGTGCTTCTCCTGCGCCTTGCGCAGCAGCTCTCGGACGCTCTTGAGCTCGTCGCGAATAGCGGTATGCCGGGCCAGCACGAACTGTCGAACCGGAGAGCGGACGTAGTGGACCAGAATCGCGATAAGAACGAGAAGATTCAAAGTCGGCGCGATCAAGGCGTCCATTTATGATCTCCTCGAGAGGACTTTCGCGGAAATCGCCTGAGCAATGGTCGCGACGTCAGCCTCGAGCTGCTGCTTGACCTTCTCGCGTTGCGCATTCGCCGACTCGGCGGCGTCCTGGGTGATCTTTTTGGCTTCGTCGCGAGCGTGAGAGAGAAGTCGGCTTTCCTCTTTCTTGGCCTCATTGAGGATCTGCTCGTAGTCCTTGCGGGCTTCCGAGCGCTCTTCGGCAAGCCGACGCTGATATTCCGAGAACTTCTCATCCGCCTGCTGGAGCAGGCGCTCGGCAGCCTCGCGATCTTCAACCGTCTTCTTGTGACGAGCCTCAAGCAAAGTCATGAACGGCTTGAAATAGATGCGGCTCAAAGCGAGAAAGAGAACGAAGAAGATCCCGATCTGGATAAAAAACGTCTGATCTAAACCCAGCTGCTCTAGAATGGCGCTCACGCTTAACACTCCGAAATAGTAACGGAAACTATATGTTGGGCTAACATGTAGCCCGCTCGGCGGTCAAGCTACGATTTCTGAGGAGCGAGAAAAGACTTCACCGGCGCGTTCGCGGGAGCGTGCGCCATTTTGCTCCGCGCTTCGAAGATCACACCCTCATCGACACTCAAGCTAGGCGTGAGAATGTCTCCGCGAAAAACGGCGGGACGATGGATCTCAATTCGATGTTTAGCACGGACGCTTCCGTTCACTTCACCGCTGATGATCACCGTGCCGGCCTCGATCTGGCCGGTGATCCGCGCGCCCTCTCCCACAATGAGCGTGTCCGGGGTGTGAATCTCGCCACGGAACACGCCCGCGATGCGGACGGTTCCCTGAAAGCAGAGCTTACCCTCGAATTCACATCCGTGGTCGATGACCCCGGTTACAGTCTGATGAGTAACAGGAACGCTGAGGTCATCCGTGGAACGACTCATAGAGCTTAATTTTTCATCGCTTCGAGAATCCGTTCAAGCTCTTGTCGCGAAGCATAGTGAATAATAATTTTGCCGCGGCGCTCCGAGCCTTTCACATCGACCTTCGCTGACCAGTGCCGAGTCAGCTCTTGTCCAAGCGCCGCCATACGCGCTGCCAGAGCGGAGAGCGGTTTCGCGGCCTGAGTCGCGCCCGAGGCGTCGCCCGGTTCGGCCTTGTGCTTGAATTGGTCAACTAAAGCTTCCGTGTCTCGGACGCTCAGACGCTTTTCAACCACCTGCGCGCGAATCTGGAGGCGGGCCTCATTGTCGTCGATGCTCAACAGCGCCTTGCCGTGACCAAAGCTGAGGACCTGCTTTTTCAGGTCATCGATCACGGCTTCAGGCAGACGGAGCAGGCGCAGGTAATTCGCCACCGTTGCGCGATCCTTGCCGACTCTTACCGCGATCTCCTCCTGCGTGAGCGAGAAGTCTTCGGCGAGCTGAGTATACGCAAGCGCCTCATCGACGCAGTTGAGGTTCTGCCGCTGAATGTTCTCGACCAACGCAAGCTCGAGCGACTCGCGGTCAGTCGAGCGCCGGATCACGATCGGCACCTGGCGGAGGCCCGCCATCTTGGCGGCGCGCAGGCGGCGCTCACCGGCGATGAGTTCCCATCCGCCGCCCTGGGCGCGCTTGCGGACGACGAGCGGCTGAATGATACCGTTGGCGCGAATGGACTGTGCCAGCTCTTCGAGCGCTTCGGGTTCAAAATCGCGTCTCGGCTGATACGGATTCGTATGAATGTCTTCGATCAACGAAAGACTGATGCCGGGGTGCCGGTCCTTGTTCTGTTCCTGCTGCATGACCGTGGTGGCCGGACCTGCCGCTACCGCGCCAGTCCCGGAGGTCACCAACTCGCCGCCGATCACCCCACTCGTCGTCACAGCGCCAGGAATGCCCGACATTCCCTGACTCTGCTGATTAAGACCCCCCACGCCCGGAAAGAGCGAAGCCAATCCTTTTCCTAAAACCGGTTTTTGTCCCACAACTCCTCCAAAAAAATCTTGGTCAGTTCGCCATTACCTGATCCGCGCTCAGGTGCGCCGGTGGCATGGGGGGGACGCCAACGGAAGCCGCGGTCACATCGGTCTGCGCCGGCTGGTTCCTGCCCAGCACTTCGCGCGCGAGATTGAAATAGGCCAAGCAGCCCTTGGAATCGATATCGTAAAGCAGGATTGGTTTTCCGAAGCTCGAGCACTCGCTAAGGCGGACGTTTCTCGGAACGATGGTGTCAAACACCTTGCCCGCGAAATGCGTCTTCACTTCCTTGACAACCTCATGGGCGAGATTATTCCGGCCATCGAACATCGTGAGCACGATGCCTTCTTCCGTGAGATTCGGATTGATGCTTTGCTTGATCAGCGAAACGGTGTGCATGAGCTGGCTCAGGCCTTCCAACGCGAAGTACTCGCATTGCAACGGCACGAGAAAGCTATCCGCCGCATTCAGCGCGTTGATCGTCAGCAGGCCGAGCGAGGGCGGGCAGTCGATCAGGATGTAATCATAGTCGGCCTTCACTTCGGCGAGCGCGGCCTTCAACTTTCCTTCACGCGCGAAAGCGGAAACCAGCTCGATCTCCGCACCGGCAAGATCTCCCGTGGCGGGGGCCACGAAGAGGCGATCGATTTCCGTAGGGTGAATCACGGTCGAAAGCTTCACCTGCCCGACAAGCGCTTGATAAATCGTCTTGGTCGGCTCAAGCGTGCTGCGATCCACGCCCAGCGCGGAAGAAGCGTTGCCCTGCGGGTCAAAGTCAATTACTAGAGTCTTTCGGTCGGCTACGGCCAGTGAAGCCGCAAGGTTCACCGTGGTCGTCGTCTTACCAACTCCACCTTTTTGATTAGCTATGGCGATGATCTTCCCCATGAGCTCCTCTTCTCTTGTCACCTACTTTGGGGGCATCGGCTGTGGTTTCCGATGCCCCCTTAGAATTGGTGGTTGTGGTTGGTGTGGATAATCAATCCTAAATAATCGCAAAAAAACTTCGCCGCGCTGTCTTGCTACCTCATTCTCGCAGTTGCTTGCGAGTATCTCGCGGCTACTTAGACAGGCTATCCATGATTAATTGGATGAGCAAGAATTTTTTCTGAGTAGCAAAAGAATTTTTTGTTCCACGTGGAACATGACTACTCAAAAAATACCTACCGCGGTTTGCGGGCCGCGCGGTCCAGGCGCACGATCAGTCGTTCTTTCTTCTCCGCACCAACTCGATACTCGAATTTCGCACCGATCGAGAGTTCTTTACCAAGTTTTCCCGCCTGAAAGCGTTCCCACTCCGCTTTCCAGGCTGGCCCCTTGAGCAAAACGAGATTGTTCCACGTGGAACAGGGGCGAAGCCACGCATAGATTCGATCAACCGGCCCCACGGCGCGCGCTACAACCGATTTCACAGCGCTCGTGATCAAGAACTTCTCTCCACGGGCGTTGCTCACGCGAACCCGATCGCCCAAACCGAGCTCCTGAACCGCTCGGGACAGAAAATTTGCCTTCATTCCCTCTGATTCTGAAAGAACCCAGTCTCCCGGATGAACCACTGCGGCCAATAAACCGGGCACCCCGCCTCCCGAACCCAAATCCATCGCCGGAAATTGCACAAGCCCGCTCTTCAGAAGCTCCTTCACATCAAGAACGTGCCCCTCAAAAAAGTCCTTCGGCGAAATCAGGCGGGTCAAATTCTGTCTGCTGTTCTCATCCACGACGAGAGAATAGAATTTCAGGACTCTTTCGTGCACTGCAGGCTCCAAGTCCGGCCAGCCCGCACTCAATTCTTCCGAAAATGCTTGGTTACTCATTTGATTGGCTCAAACTCCCGTTTTTTCGTCGCAGCAGGCCGTCTTTCCTGCATTTTCAAGAAAATCATGAGATTAGCTACAGCAGCAGGCGTTACTCCGACCAGGCGCGACGCTTGTCCGATTGTGTCGGGCCGAGAAGCCTTCAGCCGGCCCCTAATTTCGTTCGAAAGGCCCGGCACCTGATCGAAATTCAGGCCCTCAGGGATCCGAAGCTCTTCGTTCTTGCGCATTCCTTCAAGGAGATCGAGGTCTCGCCGGATGTACCCCTCGTACTTCACCTGGATCTCGAGCTGCTCCTGGACGTCCTCTTGCACAGAACTGCCGCCAAATCCCAGCTCACAAAGCCGCCCCCAGTCCATTTCTGGCCTGCGAAGGAGCACTTCGGCCGAAACACGGTCTTTCAAGACGCTCATTTCGCGATCTTCGAGCCAACCGTTCACCTTCTCTGACGGCATAAAGTAGAATTTCGACAGCTCGCCACGCCACTGATCGATCGCCGCGCGCTTTTCGGACAAAATGCGGAACTCTTCATCACCGAGTAGACCGACCTTTCGGCCGAGATCGCCCAAACGCAGATCCGCATTGTCCTCGCGCAAGATGAGGCGGTACTCCGCGCGAGACGTGAACATGCGATACGGCTCATCCGTGCCTTTGGTAATCAGATCATCGATCAGCACCCCGATGTATCCATCCAAACGCGAAAGAACGATCGGATCCCGGTGCTGAACCTTCAGCGCGGCGTTGATCCCGGCAATGAGGCCTTGCGCGCCGGCCTCTTCGTATCCCGAAGTGCCGTTGATTTGGCCCGCGAAATACAGCCCGGGCACGTCCTTCGACTCAAGCGTCGCGTGCAGGACGCGCGCGTCGATGCTGTCGTACTCGACCGCGTAGCCGAACTGGGTGAAACACGCATTCTCCAGTCCCACAATAGATCGGACAAACTGCTCTTGAACATCCGAGGGGAGGCTCGTCGAGATGCCGTTGACATAGACGTCGTCCGTCTGAAGTCCCTCCGGCTCGAGAAAGATCTGATGCCGCTCCTTATCCCTGAAGCGCTTGACCTTGTCCTCGATGGACGGACAGTACCGGGGTCCCACTCCTTGAATGAGTCCTGTGAACATGGGCGACTTGTCGAAGTTCGCTTCGATGATCTCGTGCGTTCGCTCGTTCGTGTAGGTGATATGGCAGCTCACCTGGGGCAGAAGTGGAAACGGCGAAGTCCTCCAATAGAACGAAAACGGAATGGGCCTCTCATCGCCCGGCTGCTCCTGGGTCTTTGAAAAATCGATGCTCCGCCGATCGAGCCGGGGCGGGGTGCCGGTCTTGAGCCGGCCGAGCCGGAAGCCGAGCCGCTCGAGACTCACGCTCAATCCTTCGGCCGAGCGCTCGCCGATCCGCCCACCTTTAGATTTGTTAAAGCCGGTGAACATGGTCGATCGCAGAAAGGTCCCGGACGTGATGACCACGGCGCCCGCCGAGTGCTCAGTCCCGTCGGCCATTCGAACGCCCTTGACGCTCGCTCCCTCTAGAAGGAGGTCCGCCACCTCTCCACTTAAAACG
>JAMPXZ010000064.1 GCA_023700925.1 Oligoflexia bacterium
CCTCGTCAGGACGTTAAGGACCAGAACCGCCGCAACCAGTACGAAGGCCCCGGCCCAGGCCTGCCGGTGCCAATCCTCATAAGGACTGATGGCAAAGGTATAGATCTGCACCGGCAGCGACGCGATCGGCTGATCCAGGCCCCGGTGCCAGAACTGATTGCCGAAAGCCGTGAAAAGCAAGGGAGCGGTCTCCCCCGCGACCCTGGCGAGCGAAAGGACCACTCCCGTGGAGATCGGACCGATGCTGCCCTTGAGGACGATCCCCAGGATGACCTTCCATCGCGGTATCCCGAGCGCCAAGCCCGCCTCCCGGACATTGGGCGGGATCAGCTTCAGCAGTTCCTCGGTGGTGCGCGCAACGGTCGGAACCATCAGGATCCCCAGGGCGACGGCACCCGCCAGCGCCGAAAAACGTTTCATGGGCAGGACGACGACCGAGTAAACGAAGAGGCCGATGACGATCGAGGGCACGCTGGCCAGCAGATCCACGCTCATTCGGACCAGACCGGCCAAACGCCCTTTGCCGTATTCCGAGAGAAACGTGCCGATCAGAACGCCCCAGGGAATCCCGATCAGGGAAGCCATCACCGCGAGTATTCCCGTTCCCGCCAGCGCGTTGGCCATTCCGCCTCCCGGTTCGCCGACGGGCGCCGGAAGCGCAACGAAGAAATCCAGATTCAAACCGGGAAGACCACGAAACACGACATAACCGAACACCCAGAACAAGGGAACCAGCGCCAGCGTGCCGGCAACAAACAGGCCAGCCCGTGCCACGAGGCTGATCAGGTGACGCCGCCGATAACTCCTTGCCATGTGCTCAGCCAGGTCGAAGCTCATCGGGGACTCCTGCCGAGCGTGCTCCGCAGCACGAAGAGCCGGGCAAGCGCGTTGATGGCGAAGGTGAGCGCGAACAGAACCAATCCGATCTCGATCAGCGCGGCCGCGTGCAGGTCGGTCGTCGCTTCGGTATACTCGTTGGCCAGGACACTGGACATGGTTTGAGCGGGAGCAAACAGGGAGGCCGAAATATCAGGCCGATTGCCGATGACCATGGTCACGGCCATGGTCTCGCCCAACGCCCGCCCCAGACCGAGGGTGATCGCGCCGAAGACGCCCGACCAGCCGGTTTTCAGTACGGCCAGCTTCATCGTCTCCCAACGGGTCGCCCCGAGCGCCAGCGCGGACTCTCTCAGTTGCCTGGGAATCGCGCGAAACACCTCCTTGCTGATGGACGCGATCGTAGGGATGATCATGATGGACAGGATGAGACCCGCCGCCAGCATTCCCACCCCGTAAGGGGGTCCCGAAAACAGGGGAAGAAATCCGAGCGCCTCACCCAGGGCCGGCTGCACCTGAGTCCGCAGCAGCGGGGCCAGCACGAAGATCCCCCAGAGTCCGTAAACGACGCTCGGGATCGCCGCCAACATCTCCACGAGGAATCCGATGATCCGGGATAACCGCGAAGGAAGCAGCTCAGTCAGGAGTAAAGCCACGCCAACACTGACCGGGGCCGCTATGAGAACGGCCAGAAAGGATGAAACCAGAGTTCCAAAAAGCGCTGGCAAGGCGCCGTAGTCCTGCCTCACCGGATCCCAGGTCGTACTGACGATAAAGGGCCAGCCGAACTTTTCAAGGGCCGGCCCGGCCCCCCTGAACAGGAAGAGACCGATCAGGGCCAACAGCAGCGGCAAGCCGAAGGCCCCCAAGCGGAGGACTCGGGCAAAAGCCCGGTCCCCTCGATGGAATTCGCGCTGTTTCACGGCGTTTTGATTTCCTTCAGCTTGGCCTCGACCTTCCCGACCAGCTCCGCCGGCAGAGGCGCATAATGCATGGCTGCGGCTGATTTCTGGCCGTCTTTCAAAGCCCAGCCCAGGAATTTAAGAAAGGCCCTTCCTTTCTCTCCTGGCATCGTCTGATGAACCAGCAGGTAGGTGAAGCCACTGATGGGATAAGAGTCCTTGCCATCAGCGTCAGTGATCGAAACGCGAAAATCCGGCGGCATCCGCTTCAGGCCTCCGGCCGCGGCCGCCGATACCGCCTTCAGCGACGGCAGTACGGTCTGACCCGCCTTGTTCTGGATCGCCGCGTAAGGAAGCTGATTGGTCTCGGCATAGATCAGCTCGACATATCCGATCGCTCCGGGAGACTGCTTCACCAGTCCCGTCACCCCTTCGTTGCCCTTGCCGCCCAGTCCGACGGGCCACTTCAAGGCCGTGCCCTGTCCGACCTTCGACTTCCACTCAGGGCTGGTCTTGGAAAGATAGTCCGTGAAGATGGCCGAGGTGCCGCTGCCATCCGCCCGATGAACGACCAGGATCGGCTGCGCCGGCAATTTCACGCCGGGATTGAGCCGCGTCAGGCTCGGATCATTCCACTGGGTGACTTTGCCGAGAAAGATATCGGCGATCACCGCGCCGGACAGGTTCATCTTTTTGATACCGGGCAGATGATATGTGAGGACGACGGCTCCCAGAACCGTCGGCACGTGGATGACGGGGCTTCCCGCCTTTGCCAGCTGCTCCTCGGTCATCGGCGCGTCGGACGCTCCAAAATCCACGGTCCGCTCCGTGAACTGTCGAATCCCGCCGCCGCTTCCGATCGACTGATAGTTGATCTGAACCCCCGGACTCACCTTTCCATACTCTGAAAACCATTTTGAGTAGAGCGGATACGGGAACGTCGCCCCGGCGCCATTGAGCTGGATCGAATCCGCGGCCAGGGCGTTGCCGCCCATCGTCGAAGCCAAAAGGATGAGTAACGCGTAGCTATGCTTCATTTGAGTCCTCCGAACAGTGTGTCTGCGCAATCTATACCTGAGCGCTCGAAGATCGCGTTTTAGGATCTTGTTAAGATTTGGCATAACGGTCATTCTCCCCTAAACTTGACGCATGCGAACTCCATCCTGTCTGATCCTCTTTATGGGCCTCGCCCTCACCGGCTGCGGCAACGCCATCGACTGCGCGGTCAACGGCGACAACCTTCGCGGCCGCGTCACCTATGGTCAAAACGTGGCCATTCACGGCGAGGCGAACGTCGTTGTTCAGTATTCAACGAGCAGCTTCGCCACGGACACCGTCTCCGACCCGCAGTCCAATCTGCAGGGGCTGCTCACGGTTCCCTACGGGTTCTGCGTGCCCTCGGGAACCTATCAGCTGCGGGCTTTCCAAGACCTCAACAAGAACGGCGAGCTCGATGTCGGGGAGCCGTGGGGACGCTTGGATGGAACCGACTCGGGCGATGCGGCCTATCTTGGCAGAACCGTCACTGCCAGCACCGACGAGACTGCCGGCCGGGTCACCGACGCCAACATCACCATCGACAACCCTTGAGGCTCATCATGAACTCGCTTGCGAAACTACTACGACTGCTCGCGCCCTGTGCGTTGCTCTTCTGCGCTCCGGCTCAGGCTTCCAGCTCTTTCAACTTCAGGCAGATGAACTCGATCGGAGCCTGGAACGGTTCGCTCTCCCAGACTGACGCTGCGGGCCATTCGCTGAGCGCCCGGACGTTGACCAGTCTCGGAGTCGAGCTCGGCTTCGGCCTCGATTTCGGACTTTTCTTCGCTGACTACAATTTCACCTGGTTCCTGGCGAACCACACCCTGGGCTTTGGCACCGCCCCGAACGCCTATGACAACCCCAGTACGCGCGAAGGACCCTACTTCGCCCCATTCGGCCTCAACGTGGGCGTGAGCCTACCGATGATACCCATTGATCCGTATCTCGGAATCGAGAGGGGCTCGTTCAACTTCTCCAAGGGCGCCAACACGAGCTACTCGGGTCTTGCGGCCAAGATCGGCGTGAACGCCAAGATTCTGCCCCGGTTCGGCCTGCGTGCCGAGTACCGGAAGCATTACTTCACCTCCGATGACGCGGGAACACTCCCGGGCGGAATCAAGACGCGCTTCACCACCTGGTACCTCGGGATCGTGGGCGGGAGATTCTGATCTCGCCTCAACGCCGACCTTTCCCGAGCTCATACGCTTCGATGGTCACGCCGGAAAGCGTCTCGGCATCCATCCAGATGCTGCCATTCTCACAGTCGAAGAAGATCCCGCTCGCGCCGCACTCCACGCCCCAGCTGTTGCGCAGGAGGAACTCGCATTGCCCGGTCAGGGGATTGGGCCGCTTGCCGATCAGCAGCAGCGCATGCATGTCCTTGTCGCAGGCGTTCTTGTTCCTGCCGAGCCGGAAATTCGGATCATCAAAAACCTTCTGACAAAAGGCGATCTCAACCGGCATATCCGTCTTGGACCGGATGCGATCGAGATAGTAGTTGGCGATCTGGGTCCCGCTCTTTCCGCCTGCCGTCAGACCAGTCAGGAGCGGGGGCACGGAGACCTTCCTCAGATTCGTCCCCTGGCACGGATGCGCGAGGACCTCCGAGATCATGCGCAGGGGATCGGCGTCATTCAGAACCCGGAGAACCTCCTCGAACCCGGGCAGCGCTCCGCTGCTGGCGAGGCAATAGGGCTTTCCCACGTAGCGAGCGAGCGCCCCCAGCTCCCCTTCGGTAAGTTCCGTGCGCTGATCCGGACTTTCGTTTCGCCGGTAGCGCACCTCCTTCAGCAGGTCCACGATTTCGCTCGCCAGGAGAATATCCTGCGACTCCAGGGTGACCGCCCTGGAACACGCTCCACCCCGCCGGATCGCCGCGATCGCGTTCGGGGCATAGCCGCCGTTATCGAGCTCCCATTCATTTTCCGCATGATAGGTGCCAAGCGCGGCGATGAGTCCGGAGGTTTGAAAGTCATAGTCGGTGTCGCCATGGGTGAAGCGCCAGGCGTCAGTGAGCTGGGCCGCGGTCTCGCCAAAGCAGATAGGCAGCTCGCCCTGGTCCCGCACCGCCACGTGCTCCATGGAACCACCCGGCCCATCCAGCCGGACCTCCTCGCAGTCGTGAAGCTCCCGCCCGACGATACGAGTCTCCTCGGCGCTCGTTTCCTGCGCCTTCTTCTTGGCCGCTTCGGAAGCTGAGCCCCAGAAAAGCGATAACCCAAGCGCCAGCGCTAAAGCGATCCCTAGCGCCCGAGCCGCGGGCCGCCGAAGACCCATCGCCTCACCTGCACTCGACGCTGTCCCTGGGATTCGCCGCCAGGGGATAGAACGTCACGATGCCTCGTCCAGGCGCGCAGACGAACTTGCTCACAAAGGTGCTATCCTTGTTAAGACGACTGAGACACGCGCTGTTACGAGCCGTGGAGTCGGGGACGGACTCCAGGCAATTCCTGAGGTAGGCGCGCGAGGCTTCATAGAAGATTTCCTCCGCGTTCTGGCGCGTCGAATAGCCTTTTTTCTTGTCCGTAACCCCCGCCGTCGCCACGCCAAGCGTGTAAACATGCCCCGGGTAGATCTCCTCGTTGCCGATGTTACCGGTCAGCCGGCAGAGCTGCCCTTCCTGCTGGAGCTGAAAATAGCGCCCGAAATAGTGAAGCCCGCCGATCTTGTCGCTTCTCTTCTGCCCGCAGAAAATATGTTCAAAACCGCGGGACCCGGTCCAAGCCTGGACGAGCGCGTCTCGCAGCTCGGATTCGTCATACTGCGGAAACTCCCGCAGGAGCTCCTTGAACAGCTCCAGATCGGAGTCCTTGATCAGACGAGTGACCTCGACGGTCTTGACCTTGCTGCCGAACCCGCCGCAGACGCGGAGAATCTCCTCACCGAAGCGAGAGACCGCGATGGGCTCGGGGGTGATATCGACGTCGCCGCGCCTGAAGCTGCGCTGTTCGGGATCGTCTACGACCTTGGAAACGACCGTGTCGCTCGAATAATCAAAAAACGGGAGGCACTCCCCCGCCCAGGCGGGCGCCGCCGACAGAGCCAGAATCACCGCCAAGCCGACCGATCCCCATCCCGGAGTCACGATTTTTTCCATACGTATAGTGACAATCGGTCGGGGAACCCACCAACTTGACGAGCGTCAAAAAAATACCGTATCCATACCGCGACATCGGTGTTAACTTGAGTCAGTCACTCAGTTTGCTTCTATCGAGTCTGCGGGCGTTTGGCCCCTATCCTCCTTAGCGGCTCCCCCAGCCTTAGGAGGCCGTTTTTTTGAATACTTTCTCACACTTTAAACTCCCCAGCGCCGTCGAGCAGGCACTGGCCGCCATCGATTTCGTCACCCCCACCCCCATCCAGCTCCAGTCCATCCCTGCCGCCCTCCAGGGCAAGGACATCGTCGGCTCGGCGCAGACCGGTACCGGCAAGACGGGCGCGTTCTGCATTCCGACACTGGCGAGGCTGCTAGCCAATCCGGCTGAGGCGGCCCTGGTTCTCGTGCCCACGCGCGAGCTGGCCATTCAGGTCGACGCGTTCTGGCGCGACCTGACTCGGGCTCTTCCGGAGCTGCGCTCGGCGCTCGTCATTGGCGGGGCGGCGATGAAAGCGCAGCTTCGCGCCCTGTCACGCAAGCCGCGCTTCATTGTCGCGACGCCGGGACGGCTCGTCGATCATCTTTCCCGACGGACCGTGAATCTGACCTCTACCCGGGTTCTCGTCCTTGACGAGGCGGATCGGATGCTCGACATGGGCTTCGCGCCGCAGCTCGCGGAAATCATGAAATACCTTCCCCACGAGCGTCAGACGCTGCTTTTCACGGCGACCTGGGCGCCCGAGCTCGACCGCCTCGCGCGCAGGTACCTCCGCGACGCCGTGCGGATCAGCGCCGGTCCGACCTCGCAGCCCGCGCTGGAGATCACGCAGGAGCTGGTCAATACCACCGGTCCGAAAAAGAACGAGACACTGCTGGATGAGCTGAATCGGCGCTCCGGCTCGATCCTGGTCTTCGCCCGGACAAAATCCCGGACGGACCGCGTCGCCCGCTACCTTTCGGGGTACGGCGTTGCGGTCAACCGCTTGCACGGCGGAAGAACCCAGGGGCAGAGAAACTCAGCGCTCTCTGCGTTCCGCAACGGACAGGTGCGAGTGCTGGTCGCCACCGACATCGCGGCCCGCGGCATCGACATTGCGGAAATCACGCATGTCGTGAATTACGACCTTCCGCAGTGTTCCGACGATTATGTCCATCGCATCGGGCGCACCGGCCGGGCCGGCAGGAAAGGAAACGCCGTTTCACTCCTGACTCCGGAAGATCGCTCCCAATGGCGGGAAATCTCCCGTCTACTGGAAAAATCCGGCTCACCAGTGCCGGGCGAAAGGAAGCGCAATTATGGGTAAACCCGGTCCCATCACGCAGGCCAAACGCAATCGCGAGCGTTCCCGACAGGAGCGCAAGCAGGAGAAGCAGGAAAAACGCTCGCTGCGCAAGGAGCAGAAGAAAGAAAGGCCCCGCCTCACCGACGACGGAGTCGATCCCGATCTGGCCGGGATCCGGCCGGGCCCGCAGCCGCCCCAGGAGTGAGGTTGCCCCCGCTCAGACCGTGATGACCTTCTCGGCCTTGGCAAGGTGCTGGACGATCTCGCGCATATTGCTGATCTGACCCACGGCGATGGAACGCGTCAGCGCGAAATGCTCCAGGCAGGTCACGCAGGCCAGAAGATCCACGCCCAGCGCATCCAGCGCCTTGAGCTGTTCCAGATACGGCGAGGACGGCGCAAGAAGCTTCACCGCGGCATTGTAAAACACGACCGCGTCGGGCCGCGGCTCGACCTCAGATAAGGTTTTCAGGAAAGTTCCGAGAAGGCGCGCACCGAGCGCCGCATCCCCCTCGCCCATCGACTCGCCCCGCAAGACGTAGATCATCATCGCCCACCTTCGGACTGGCCGAGAAGATCCGTCCACTCGGTCTTGAGATAAAGGTACTTGGGGCGCACCCGCAGAAGTGGCGCGCTGCCCTTCAGAACGAAGACCGCCTCGGTGGGCGTACCCGCGGTCATGCGACGGTTCTCGCACCTCTTGCCGGCCGGATCATCACACGCGAACAGTTCCAGGCGGAAGCCGCCCGGGAAGGTGCCCGCGTTCTCGATCTCGACCCGAAGCTGCAGCACCTCGGGAGATACAGGGCGGGTTCCGATGCGGACAACCGGGTGCCGCTCCTGCGCGCTACGGGCAAGCTCATGCTTTCGGATCGCGCGATCCGCCTCAGCGCGGGCGCGCTCGCTCTTCACGCGCTTCTCTTCGTATTCGGCCTCGGCGGCTTCGCGCGCGGCCTTGGCGACGGAGAGGAGTTTTTGAGCAGCCTCAGGAGAGGCGCCCTCGCCCCGGGCGCGGGCCGCGGCGAGCTGCACGGAAGCCGTGGTCAGCGCGGACGAAGCCTCCGTCACGGCGGTTTGCGCCTGCTGCGCTCGCAGCTCCCGTTCGGCGAGCTGCGCCTTCGCGCTTTGATAGGACGACTCGGCGGTCGCGAACAACTCTTCGGCGGCCACCTTCGTGCCGATCGTGCCGCCCAGGACGAGCACGGCGTCGTTGTAGACTGCTTCCGCTGCGTGGGCTTCAGCGATCAAGAGCTCTTGGGTGGCGGCCGTGAACTCGGCGAGTGCCGCGTCGTGCGCCTTCTGCGCCCGGGTACGGAGCTCCTGTGCCGCCTGATAAGAACCCCGCGCTTCGGCGAGCGGCCCTTCGGCGGCGGCAAAGGCAGCCTGCGCGGCGTGAAGTCGCGCTTGCGCGGCGTTAGCGGCGGCGCTGGCCTCCGCCAACGTCACCGAGAGACTCTGCGCGCTCACCGCGGCGTCGTGTTCCGCCTTCTTTTGTTCCAGGTGTGCGCGCGAAGCCTCAAAAGCGGCCTCAGCCGATATCCGACTGGCTGAAGCGATTTCGCGCGCGCGTTCGAGCGCCCGGAGGCGCTCGGGCGCGATGGCATGGATCGGAAAGCTCAGCAGCGATTGGCGCGTGAAATGGGACTCCAGGCGAAAAGCGCCGCCGCCGTCCACCCTAATCCTCAGGACGTGCCGGGTATCCTCGGCTGAAAGATGTTCGAGCGTCGGCTCGCGGTCCGGGAGAAGAAGCGTTCCACCGGCTTTCAGAAACTTTGAAACCGGCCCCTGCCCTTCGGGGAACCGCTCCTCGCCGACGATCCGCAGCTCATACTCGAGCGTCTGCTTCGTAGGTTTTCGTGTATATAGGGTCTCCGTGCGGCGAATGACGAACTTCTTCTCCCGCACCGAAGACGCGGGGCTGCCCACGGCAGGGACGCCGCTGGGGGCCGGATTGGGGGCCGGACCGGGAACCGGGCTCGGGCGGTGGAAACATGCGCTAACCAGCGCGATGGTCCCGATCACCCCTGACGCGATAAGTGACGAGCGACCTCGTCTCCCCTGAGTTCCCATCAGGCATCCATTGTCGCCGACAAAGGTGAATTAATAAACTGTTTACTTGCCTGGACTCAGCGGCCTTTTGGGTTGCTTCAAGCGCTCCTGACAGGCGGCAGCCGATCGCGCAGGCCGGTTTTTCCGGCCGCCCGCGAGCAGTGCGCCGAGCAGAAGATCATCGACTCGGTCTCCACCCCGTGACCGATCACGGGAGCACCGCAATGTTCGCAAACGGGTGCAAGCTTGTGGATCGCGCACTCGAAGCAGTCGAAGTCGTGTTGCCTTCCATTGACCTCGATCCGCATCGTCTTGTCATACTCATTACCGCAGCATTCGCATCGCGCCATAGGCCTGGCCTCCTTTGAAGAGTTCAAAAGTCAGTCTGCAAGATGACGCGCACCGGGTCTCACGGGGCACTCCGTTTGCTCCACGAGAAGGCGAAAAGGAGCGACCTGGGGATGCAGTCGGGTTTGGGGCTGATCCTGGCAGCCAGTCTCCTCGCGAGCATCGCCACGGTGCTTGGCGCGTCAGCGCTCCTCGTGCTGCCCCGGCTGCAGCACGCGCTCAAGGGCTCGCTGCTCTCCTACGCGGTCGGCACGCTGCTCGGCGCGACGTTTCTCGGTTTGCTGCCCGAGGCCGCGGCCCACCTGCCGTTCCGCACCGTCTTGCAGCTCACGCTTCTCGGGTTTCTCGCCTTCTTCATCCTGGAAAAGGTGCTGCGCGTTCCCCACCGTCACGCGCACGCGCATGAGCATGAGCACGGGCACAGGCATGAATACGCGGACCGGGCGCGCCTGCACCCGGCGGTCCCACTCATCCTGTTCGGCGACACCATTCACAATCTCGTCGACGGGCTCCTGATCACCGCCGCCTTCACGACCTCGACCGCACTCGGGACGGTGACGGCGCTCGCGGTTCTGCTTCATGAGATTCCGCAGGAGCTCAGTGACTTCGTCATCCTCCTTGAGGCGGGCGTCCCGCCGCGACGCGCGTTCGCGTTCAATCTGCTCTCCGCGCTGGCCACCCCGGCCGGAGCGCTCCTCGGTTACCACTTCGCTCCCGACCTGGCGTGGCTCATCCCCCATATTCTGGTGCTGGCCGCCGCCGGCTTCCTCTACGTCGCGACCGTGGACCTCGCCCCCGTGCTCCATCACGAGAGCAGTGCCCGCTCGGGCGCACTCCAGACACTGTGGCTCACGCTCGGGACGGGCACGACTTACTTTCTCGAAAAACTCACCCATTGAGGACGTGGCAAAAGCCGGCCGGCACGCCGCTTGAAGCGCGGTGACTCATGGATCCGCGTTTCGTGCTGCTGCTCTGCGCGGCCCTTCCGGTGCTGGCTTCCCCGGCTGCGCTCGCAAAACCGGAGCTGCGCGCCGAGGGCCACCTGAGCTTCGAGCTTCAGACCGAGCAGCGCTTCACCCGAGCCGAGCTGGACAAACAGGCCGTCCTCGAGCTGCGAACCCGCCGGGAAAAAGGGTTTCGCGGAGGCTTCGAGGCGCGCCTGACGAGCGCTTCGGGTATCGCCGAGCTCAGGGAAATCTACCTGGAGCATGAGAGCGAGAGCGGGACCCGGTTTCTCGTCGGCCAGCATCGCAAGAGCTTCGGATTGGACTGGGAGAACTCGCTCGAAGAACGCATCGCGCTCGATCGCGGACTTCTGAACCAGAAGCTCACCAAGCTTTCCTATGTCGGGCGGGATACCCTGGTGCGTCTGCGCGGTGGACGCCCGGAAGCCGAACACTGGTCGCACGAGCTGTCGCTCCATACCGCCAATGGCCTGAACGCGGCGGTCCTCTATCAGGCAAAACGCGCGCTGAGCGCCTCCTCCACTGTCTCGAGCACGACTCTCGCGCAGCTCAATCAGGTGGAGACCCGGACGCAGCCCTCGGCGGCGCAGAATCTTGCGTTCTCGAGCCGGGGCGCCGGAGCCTGGATCGATGCGGAGCTCTTTATCGGGCAGGACCACCTCGAGGAAACCCTTCACGACCTCCTGCATCGACCAAGAACGGTTCTCTTCTCGGCCGCGCAGGCTACCCTTGGCCTCAGCCGCGGCCGCTTCGAGCCGTTCTTCCGCGTGACCGCGATCCTGAACGACATGAGCGCGCCAGCCAGCCGCGCCTGGGAGACCACGGCGGGCGCGAAGCTCCGCTTCGCCGAGCGGCTCTACGCGGGAGCGCAGCTCCAGCTGCGACGTCTGGAGTACCCGGCCGCAGCGGCGAAGCTCGGAGCGGAGGGACTTTGCGCGCTCAGATATTTTTTCTGATCATCCTGCTCAGCTCCGCCGCCGGATGCACCGGTGGCGCGCTGCCCGCGCTCGATGGTCTTCGGGCCGTGGAGCTGACGCTGTCCGAAGACAGCTTGGCGCATCTTTATCTCGGTGGAAGGGAAAAGGACTCCGTGTCCGCTCTCCTGCGAACTGGCGAGGACGGGGTGCCCGGCCGGCTCGGGCTCTCGGGACAGAGCAGCCTCCGGCATCCCAAGAAAAGTTTCCAGTTCGACGCCGCCGCGAACCGGGAGCTCCCCTTCCCTTTCCGCTCGATGACCCTCTCGTCCCAGATGCATGATCCGTCATTTCTCAGGACCCATCTCGGACGCGAGATCTACGCGGCCGCGGGCCTCGCTACGCCCGAGATCGAACCCGTCGTCCTCGTACTCAACGGAGAGACGCTCGGCCTGTACCTCGTGATCGAGCGCGTCGATGCGCGCTTTTACGAGCGCAGGGGGTACGAGGCGGACCGCATCTATCGCAGCAAGCTCCTCAGCTCGAGCTTCGCCGAGCCCATGGTCGCCGATCCCTCCCTTGGAATGGAAGCCGTGGTCGGCCCGTTTCACGACGAGGAGCTTCGGAGGCTCGCGCGCTGGGCCAATTCACCCCCTTCACCCGAAGCCCTCGCGCGACTCGAGGAGGCGGTAGACCTCGAGAGCATGCTTCGCTACTTCGCGGCCACGACCTTCCTGTGGAACTGCGACGGACTCGATAACAACCTGAGGATCTTCCATGCCCGAGGGCGAGAGAAGCTCTTCTTCTCGCCCTGGGACTGGGATCGCGGCAACATGCCCGAGTGCCACCTGGGCGCGCTCCTCCGGAAAAACCGGCTGCTCCTGCGGCTCCTGGATTATCCGGCCCTGCGCGCCCGTTTCCACGGGGCAATCCGGACGCTTCTGAACGAGTTCACTCCCGAGCGGATCGACGCTCTGCTCGGCGCCGAGCTCGCGCGCGTACGTTCGGCGTACCTTCACGACCGCTATCGGGGTGGGGCGGGAGCCGATCCGGATACGGAAAGACAGGCGCTCATCGACCTGCACCTGCAGTGGCGGAGTGAGCTCGAGGCCTTTCTGGCGAAGACCTCCTAGCGGCCGAAGACGCTCTTGCCGTCCCAGTCCGCCGGAAGTTCGAGTTCCAGGAGGTCAGCGGCGGTGGCTGCGGTGTCATACTGAGTGATCCGCGCGGGGATCGCTCCCTGAAGGGGCACCTCGGCGCCGACGGCGAGCCACGGAATCGTCCTGTCCGCCTCCGAGTCGCTGCCATGGGTCGTGCCATTGCCGCCGTGGTCGGCCGTGGCGATGACAGTGGTGCTCTCGAGAAGCCCAGCCTCGTTCAGCCCTTTCAAAATAGTGCCAAGCCCCTGGTCCGCCTCGTTGATCGCGTCGAGCTGGCTGGAGCCCAGCCAACCGCCGCTGTGGCCCTCCGAATCCGGATGACGGAAGTGCACCAGCATGAGCTGCGGCCGGTCCCGCTGGAGGATCTCAAGAGCGTCCTTGGCCACGGCGAGCGGTGAGCCCTCCTGAAGGACGAACCGATCCAGCGTGCCGGGCCGGGCAAGATGAAGGAACTTTTCCTTGCCGGCGACCATGGCGGTGGTGAGCCCCTTCTTTTTCGCCAGGTCGAACATCGTCGGGACCATAAGCGTTCCTTTTTCGGGAAGGTAGGTATTCCAGGTGATCCCATGCTTGGCGGGCCCGACCCCCGAGACCATGGAGGCGTGATTCACCAGGGTGATCGAGGGCATGACCGCGTCGCCCGTTCCGAAGGCCCCCACCTCCCGCATGGACTGCAGATGGAGCGCTGAGGCGCGATCAATGGCGTCAGGCCGCAGGCCATCGAAGCTCACGATCAGCACCCGGCTCGTCTCAGGCTGAAAGCGCATCGCCGCCGTATAGACCGCGGGTATCCTCGGCGCCGTGCCGCAACACCACAGAAACCCCGCCACCGCCATGAACAGCGGTACCACTCCCACCCACCGAACCTTCAAGCGCATGACCAGAAGTGTGACGGAAAGAACAGGGCCGACGCAATCCGAAAGGCCTGGCCGCCCGTCAGTTTTCGCGCGACGGTCCCGGACTCAGCTTGTTTTGAACCCTGAGAATGACCGCGAGGAGGATGCCGAAAAGGAGCGCAAGGCTCCAGGCGATATCCACGCGATCCAGACCGCAGGCCATTCCGGTCAGGACGGCATAGAAGAGCCCGACTCCGATGAACTTCCCCGCCATCTTCACGCGAAACCGGATCAGCGCGATCGCCGCTCCGATGGCAAAAGCCCGCGCGAGGTTGTCGTTGACCAGGATCATGACCGAGGTCATCCCGACGCAAACGAACAGCACGGAGGCCGAGGCGAGAAGTGAACCGTTGCGGCTCATCTTCCAATCCAAAAAGAGCAGGTACGAGCCGATCGCCACTGCATGCGCGAACAGAACCCAGCTTTTCCAGAGCGGCAGTCCCTGGCCCGCGGGCGAGGTCGTGAGCTGCTCAAGCCATTCGGTCATCCAAGGCTCCCGCGATCGCGTAACAGTACTTCGAAAACCGGGTATTGAGGCCGGCGCGCGCGAGAACGTACCGGCCGAGCCACGAGGGGACCTCGCGTCCGTGCTTCACCTCGCAGACAAGGAAGGGCGCCCTCTGAAAACGGCTCCTCATCGCCAAAGCCGCCGGGTAGCACGGAAGACCTCTGAGCCCATCGGCGATCTCGCCGGGGATGACCGCGACCATCTCGCTGCGCAGCCCCTCGTCGAGCGTGACCCGGATTCCGTCCTTCTCGAAGGACTGGCGCTGATACAGGACCCGGCACTTCGGCTTCAGCTCATAGGAGGCCATCACCGAGTTGAGCAGCGCGAGGCGTTCGCGGAGCACGGACTTTTTCAGGGTAGGGTTCTGGCTCCGAAGTTCCCCGGAAAAAACGACCGGACGGCCCTCAAGCAGCTCACGGGCATCGGCGTCGGACAGCCCGAAGCGGGTTTTGTCGGAGACCCTCCCCTCCTTGACCTTGAGTTCGACCAAGGCGTTCGACCGCTCCCAGTCCCCGTTGGGCGCATAGCGACGGATGCGAAGCTTGAAGCGCTCGGCGGGCGACTGAAAATGAAGCTGAAAAAGCGTGAAACAGTCCGCGTCAAAATAGAGGGACTCGATCAAATTGTAGCGGGTATCTTGCGTAAGATAGCTGGGCGCGAGGTGCGTTCCCAGCAGCTCGAGCAGCTCGGCGCGGTACTCCGTGGCCACGAAATACTTGTCTTCGAAACGACGGAGCAGATCTTCGTTGGCCGCTCGCGCTCGCACGCGAACGACAGACAGCGCTGCCAAGTTCGGTATCCTCCCAGCTGCCATGAGCAAGCGCCATACCCGCGGACCCGAGCGGCACGAGGGTTGAACATTTCAAGGAATGAAAATCCCGATTCTTGCCGCTCTGCTCCTTGCCCTGCCCGCCGTCGCCGCGTCGCCGCCGCTGACGATCCCACTATTGAACTCCGAAGGCAGCTCCATCGGAGAGGCGCGCCTCTCGCCGCTGCGGCAAGGGGTCAAGATCGAGCTGAGTGCCAAAGGGCTGAGCCCTGGACTGCACGCGATTCATTTCCATGAAAAGGGCAGCTGCGAACCTCCCTCCTTCACCTCTGCAGGTCCGCATTTTTCACCTGAGTCACGCGAGCACGGGTTCGACTCAGCCCAGGGCCCCCATGCGGGTGACCTTCCGAATATTCTGGTTCGGGAGGACGGCTCGGTTCAGGCGGAGCTGGTGAGCCCTGGCGTCACTTTGACCCAAAAGAGCAAGAACTCCCTTCGTAAACCGGGTGGAACGGCCTTGATCATTCACGCGGGTACTGATGATTACCGGAGCCAGCCTGCCGGTAACGCGGGGGACCGCCTTGCCTGCGGCAAGATCCCCTCACCCTGAGGCCCCCTCCTCGCTTGCTTTCGGCACGGAGATCAGGAAAAGTTAGCGTATGTCTGACCTATTCGATTCTCTTTCCTCTCTCTTTGGCAAACGAAAGCGGCCGAACGAGGAACCTTCGCCCGAACTTCGCCCGGATGATGCGGAACACCTTCGCACCTTGGACTCGCAGCGCCTTCGCGCCCTGAATGACGCCGAGCTCGCGGTTTTTCTGGAGACGCAGGACGACCGCGCGCTCCCGAAGCTCCTCGGGCGCCTTACCGATCAGGACCTCCAGCTTCGACTGGTCCAGGCGATCAGTCGCGAGTCGGCGCTGAAACGCATCCGTCACTCGGGACTCGATAAGAAAATTCACCGTGCGGCCGAAAAACGCCTGCGTGAAAGCGGCGCCTCCACACTCTCTCATCGCCTCGGAGAGCTCAGTCGACTCTCCGATCGCCTCCAGGCGTTTCTCGATAATCCGCACTGGCCGGAAGCCCGCCCCCTCGTCGCGCGCGCCCGCTCCGTCGCGATGCCCGCCGCGGAACCCGCCGATGACTCAGCCCAAGGGATCCTCACCCGCTTTGAAACGCTTCGCTCCCGCCTCGAGCGCGAACTGGCCGAGCAGGAAACAACCACGCGGCCCGCGGCCCCGACACCGGTCCCGCCACAGCGTGAGGCACAGGCGCAACGCGAGGCGCCGCCAAACCGCGGGGCCCAGCCACAGCGCGAGATACAGCCGGAGCGCGACGCGCGACCGCCCAAGGCCGCGGAACACCCCGAGCATAAGAGAAAACAGGAGCACAAGCGCCGGGAGGCACAGCTCGAGGCGCTCCTCGCGCGGCTCACCGAACTCGAAGGAAAAACCGGCACGCGTGAGACCGCGGGGCAGCTTCGCAAGCTCCAGAGCGACGCCGCGGGGCTGCGTCGCTGGCAGCGCGAGTTTCCCGAAAAGCTTCGCGAACTCGAAGACCGACTCAAAACCGCCAGCGTCAAGAACGCCGAGCTCCTCAAAGAGGCGCAGTGGGACGCCTGGGCCCGCACCGATCAGGCCAGCCGCCTCCTCTCGGAGCTGGAATCGTATCTGGCCGCGATCGAGGCCGAGCCGGAACCGACCGCGGCGCTCGAGCGCTCCGTCGGACTGGCCCAGCGCCTTTATGACTACGGCAAGACGATGCGGGAGCTGGGAAGCCTCGAGCGCGGCAAGGACCAGCCGATCTGGGAGCGGTTCAAGGCCCTCACCGAGCGCGGCTTTGTCCTGTGCGATCGGATGCGGCAGCTCGTCCTCGAACGCCTCCAGACGACGCTCACCGAGCACTCCACGCGGGCCCCGGACCTCAAGGACCAGAAGGCCCAGTTCACGCTCCGGGCTTCGGGCTTCGACAAAGCCGTTGCGGCACAGGTCAGCGCCCTGCGATCGCTTTGGAGCGAAATCGGAGGCCGGAAATCCGACGAGAGCCGGGAAGCCGAAGCCGTGGTGAATCGCCTTTTTGAATCCTACTTCCGGCAGCACAACCTGCACGCGGGCCAGCTCCAGCGTTCGGAAACCCAGGCCCTTCAAAAAAGCCGGCAGCTCCTCGGGGAGCTCAAAATCGCCTGCGAGGGACGCTCCACGCTCCATTCCCGGCTTCTGGTCGCCAAACGCCTCGAAGAGCGCTGGCAAAAGACGACGCCGCCCGCGAGCCACGCGTCCGAGCTCGAGGCGGAGTTCGAGGCGCTCGGAGCCTCGCTCACCTCACAGCTCGCGGAGGAAAACGAAAAGCACCTGAGCACTGCCGCGGGCCTCGACCTTCGTGCGCAGGCCCTGCTGAAGGATGTCGAAGAAGGCAAGGCCGAGCACCTGCCGCAGGTTCTCAAGCGGGCCGAAGCGATCGATACCGAGCTTCGGGCGATCGAGCAGCAGCTCGGGCAGTATCGGGGACTGGCTCCCCGCGCACCTGCCGCGAGCGCCGGCACCACGGAGGAGCGCTTCACGGAGTTTCGAACCGGGATCAGGAAGGTCCTCGGCGAGTGCCGAAGCGCGGTCGAGCGCCAGCTCTCCGAGCGCGTCCGCGCCCGAAGCGCCGCGATCCTCGAGGCGGAGGAGCTCGCGCTTTCGGCGGAGCCGGCAGCGAGCCGCGCGCGTTTTGAGGAGCTGCGCTCAGGCTGGAAAAAACTCGGTCAGCTCGGACA
>JAMPXZ010000065.1 GCA_023700925.1 Oligoflexia bacterium
AGGGTTATTCCCGCGAGGTGAACGAGCTTGGCGAGGAGATCAAGGAGCTGAACATCAAGATCCGCGCCGCCGAGCTCAATGGCTCCGCCGCGCCAGATCTGCAGGACAAGCGCGATCTCGCGCTCAAGAAGCTCGCGGGCTTCATGGATCTGTCCATGCACAAGGACGGCGAAGGCAACTACGTCGTCGACGTCCGCGGGGTCGGGCCTCTCGTGGTCGGTCCCGAGGTCCAGAAATTCTCCGTCATGCGCTCGCCCGCCGACGACCAGGGCAAGCCCGAGGGCGCCTTCGACCTGAAGACCTCCGCGTCGGCGAACGCGATCGTCACCCATCAGGTCAAAGGCGGCAAACTCGGCGCGCTGCTGGAGACCCGCGATCAGACCCTCTCGACGGTTCTTGACCGCCTCGACGAGCTGGCGTTCTCGCTGGCGGAGATGGTCAACGACGTTCACACGGCGGGTTTCACGCGCAATGGCCAGCAGGGCGTGGCGTTCTTCAAGCCCATGGGCATCCGGCACCGGGCCGCCGAATTCCTCGAGCTCTCCGACGAGGTCCGCGCGAACGTGAACAACATCGCCACCGCGGCGATCCCGGAGGCCCCGGGGGACAACCGGATCGCCATCGCGATCTCCGCCCTGCAGAACCACCGCGCCCTGAACGAAGGCAAGGCGACCTTCGACGACTTCTACAACTCGATCATGAGCGACGTGGGCGTGACCGCCGCGCGCAATCGCAACGGCATCCAGCAGCAGCGTGATATCATGACGCAGTTGAATAAGATGCGCGACCGGATCTCCGGTGTATCCATCGATGAAGAGACGACCAACCTCATGCAGTTCCAGCACGCGTATGATGCGTCGGCCAAGGTGATTCAGGTCGCCGACGAGATGCTCAAGACCGTCTTGGAGCTTAAACGGTAGTCGTGGCTAGGAGCGCCACGCGTATAGGAAATGGGTGAACGGGAATGCGGGTAACGCAGAGCACAAACTACGACACGATCCGCGACAGCATCCATCGGAGCCGTAACCGCATGGAGGGCCTGCAGCAGCAGTCCGCCACCCTTAAGAAGCTCAATACGCCTTCGGACGACCCCGTGGGGGCCTCGAAGGTACTCGAGATACGGACGGACAAGGTGAACAACGACCAATTCCAGACGAACGCCAAGATCGCCGAGACCTACCTCAACAACTCGGACCATGCTTTGGGCGAGCTCGCCGACCTGGTGGTTCGCGCCAAGGAAATCGCCATCGGGCAGTCCAGCGGCGCCAGCTCGAATGAGGACACTAGGCTTGGAATTGCCGAGGAAGTGACTCAACTATATCAACAGGCGGTCGCTACGGCGAACCGGCGGATCGGGGAGCGCTACCTTTTCGGCGGCTACAAGACCCAACAGCCACCCGTGGACGCCGATGGGCGCTATCACGGTGATGACGGTCAGATGATGACTGAGATCGCCAAGGGCGTGTTCCTGGCGATGAACGTCCACGGGGCGGAGGCTTTTAATACCAACCCCAAAGAGGCGATTCGGGAGTTGCACGACTCACCGGAATACACCGGGGACGGAGTTCAGCGGGCGCCCGCGGGGATCGAGGCCGACAATAGCTCTGAAAACATCAATATTTTTGATGAGTTACAGAACTTAAGAATCGCCCTTCTGGCCGGCGATACGGATGGGATCCGCAACACTTTGGAGCGGTTCGATGACTTGCACTCCAGGATGATTGCCATGCGGGCCAAGGTGGGGTCACGAATCCAGGGACTCCAGAGCATGAGCCAATCCACGGAGCGCCACAACATCACGAATGCCCAGCTCAGCTCGGCACTGGAAGACGCGGATATGGCCCAGGTGGTCAGCGATCTGGCCAAGGAGGAAACGATCTTCAGAAGCGCCTTGGCAAGCTCGCAAAAGCTGATTCAGCCAACGTTATTGGACTTCCTGAAGTGAGTTCTCCAGAAATTTACTGAGAATAAATCCGGACAAAAAAGTTGCAAGTGGCAGGGCGTTAGAATAAACGTCTCCGGGTAAAGGATTACAGGCATTATCGGGACGGAGATCTTTAATTTATGTTAGTACTGACCCGGAAGTTGGGCGAAAGCATTGCCATTGACGACCACATCAAGATCGTTGTGGTTCAGATCAAAGGCAAGCAAGTACGCCTAGGTATTCAAGCTCCCAAGGAAACCAAGATTCATCGCGAAGAGGTTTACGCGGCAATCCAAGAGCAAAATAAGGAAGCCGTTAAACCTGTTGCGATGACTCAAGTTTCTAAGGCATTAAAAGGCTAGAATCGGGGGCGATTCAACGGTAGATTAGGATTCAAGAGGTTGAGCGTGATCATAAAAACAGGACGTTTTGGACAGCTCACAGTCGGCGACGACGAAATCATCGAGATCCCACAAGGCCTTCTTGGCTTTCCGGAATACAAGAAGTTCTGCCTGGTCGATCCGGGCGATGAGACTCTGATTCTTTGGCTCCAGGCGATTGAAAATTCGGACATCGCATTCCCGCTTCTCGAGCCCAAGGTTTTCAAGCCCGACTACACTGCAAGGCTATCCGCGAGCGAACTCCGCGAACTTAAGCTGGGCAATATCAATCAATCCGCTGTTTTCAGCATCCTGACTATTCCCGAAGATGCGACCCAGATGACCGCGAACCTCAAGGCTCCGGTCGTCATCAATCTCAAAGAGCAGGTCGCTCGTCAGGTGGTACTTCAAGAGAACGAGTACAGCATCAAGCACCTGATGTTCAAAGAGCTCAAGGCACACCTGATCACTATTTCGGCTCAGCGCCAGAAGCCCGTGTCCCAGCCGGCCGCCGAGCAGCAGGTCTCGCCGGTTTCGATCAGGAACATCCCCCCGTCTTTGACGGTGAAGAGCCTTCAGGCCTGAGCCGTTTTAGGTCTGCTTGAGGCGAGTCTCTTTGGCCATCTCGAGATAAGCGGCGGCCTCGCGGTTGCCGGGCTCGGTCTCGAGGATCGACTCCCATTCGAGCTCGGCATCGAGGATGTTGCCCTGGCTGTAGTGGAGCAGTCCAAGCTGCACGCGCGCCGGTATGAACTCCGGTGACTCATGCTTGAGCTGCTGGAGGTCCTGCAGGGCGCGGGTGATGAAACCCTTCTTGGCATAGGCCTTGGCCCGGCGGATGCGGATTTCCAGCGCGGTGGGATCGAGCACGGCGGCCTTGGTGTACTGCTCGATGGCCTCGTCGTAACGCCGGTAACGGAAGTACAGGTCGGCGAGTTCCAGATGCTTTACCGCGAACTTGCGATCGATCCCAAGGTCCTCTCCCGTGCGCTTGTGCGCCACCGACTGGTTCGCCAGCTCGAAGACCCGCTTGGCCTCGTCGTATTTGCCGATATCGTTGTAAAGAACCGACAGGCAGATCGCGGCATCGGTGTGGTGCGGATCGATCGAGAGCGCCTGCTTGAGGTTCTCGATCGTGGGGCCGAGCCTGCCTTGAAAGTACTGCAACACGCCTTGGAAGTAATAGGCGTCGGCGCTCTTCGGGTCCCTTCTCAGCTTCTCCTGGATGAGCGCGTCCGCCTTCGCGTAATCCTTGCGGGTGATGAGGTCCTGGATCTGCCGGTTGTTTCCGGTCCAGTTGTCGGCGGACTGCTGCATCAGGGCTGCGCTCCCGCTTGCGCTTTGCGTTCGATCCGGCCCAGCTTTTCCTTGGCCTGCTTGGCGGCGTCGGTCTCCGGGTAAAGCTCGATCACCTTGAGAAAGCGGGGCCGTGCGGAATCGAGCTGACCGCGCTTGAAGTAGAATTCGGCGATGTAGAGCTCTTTTTCCGCAAGCGCCTTGCGGGCCGCATTGGCGTCCGCGCGCGCCTCGTTGGCCTCTGCCGCGTTCGGGAACCGGCGCAGGAACTCGGTGTAGGCTTCCAACGCCTTCTGCGCCGACGCCAGGTCGCGGGAGATGGGCGAGGGGATGTCCTTGTAAAAGGACTTGGCCGCGCGGAACATCGCGTAGGGAACCTTCTCGTGCTTCGGGTGCAGATCGTAGAAGGACTCGTACGAAGCCGCCGCTTCGGCGAAGGACTCCTGCATGAAGTAGATGTCCGCGATCCGGAGCTGCGCATCGATCGAGTACTTCGAATAGGGGAACTTGTTGCGGATCATCCGGAACTTGTCGATCGCGATCTGATAGTGGTCGCTCTTGATATCCTCTTCGGCGTCCCGGTACAGCGAGGCCGGGTCGTTCTCGTCGAGCTGCTGGCTGGCGCAGCCAACCAGGGCGCAGGCCAGCGTGGCCAAAATCACGAGGGGAAGCAGGCGGGACTTCGACGCGCGCCTGAAGGCGCCAGGAACGTTCGCTACCATAGGCCCTTTCTCGCATATCCCCCGTCAGAGCTCAATGGGCGTCTGCAGGGATCAGGGAGTCAGCAGGCCTTCGGCGCGAAGCCAGCCGACCCGATCGTCGGAGTAGCGCACCTGGTACCAGGTGCCGTCGGTGGTGCTGGTCGCGAGGCGGCGAAGCTTGACGCCGGCTTCCACCTGCGCCAGCTCGAAAAACTTCTCTCCGGGACCGCTGCGGACGACCTGGCGCTCGAGAGCGAACGCCGCCGGGTGGTCATGATGGACCCTGAGTCCCGCGACGATCGCGAGCTCGAGCACGACGCCAAGCGCAGCGATGGCGCCGGCAGGGTGAAGGAGTAGCCCGCGCAACGTGCGGCTCCGGGCGTACCGGATGGCGCCGATGAGCATGCAGAAAAGCCCTACCGTAGCCAGCGCGGCGCGCGCCGGCAGCTGAGCCATGAGATCTCCGAAAGACTCCAGGGAGGTCGAGGCGGGATCCAGCTTCGAGGGGCCGAGAAGCTGGGAGAGAGCCGTTCTCGCGAGCTCGAGGTTCTGCCGGGTATCCGAGTCGCCCGGCTTGAGCTGGCGGGCCATTTCCAGATAGGCGACGGCTTGGCCGTGCCGGTTCAGGCGATAGGCGACGGTTCCGAGATTGTAATAGTGGGCATGGCCTTGGTTGGGTTCGCGCTGCAGAAGCCGAAGGGCTTCCTCGTAGTTGCCGGCATCATAGAGCGTCTTGAGCTCTTGCCAGCCCACGGTGCCGCCGGGCTCGGCCCCAGGGCTCAAGCTCGGAAAAGCAGCCGAGGCAATCAGAAGAAATCCGCTGAGAAGAGGGTACGTGCGCCGCATCTTCAAAAGCTAGCGGAGGGGCCATCCTCCTTGCAACAAAAATAAGCCATTGAAATCACGGCGTAACCGAGCGATCCTTGAGGGAATGAAGAGGCTCCTCGACGAAGCGAAGCGAATGATCCGGATCAACTCGGAAACCAGCCGGGGCAACGAGGAACTCGCCAATTACGCTCTGAACCTGATGCAGGAGCGGGGTCTGAAGTCGCAGCTGCAACAGGTGACCCACTCGCTGGAAGACGTCTCCAAGCGGCAGTTCAACGTCATCGGAATCCTCGGCGATCCGCTGGTGGATCGCAAGATCCGCAAGGGTCTGCTGCTCAACACCCATCTGGACACCGTGGGACCGGGTCTGCCGGAAAACTGGACGGAGACGGGGGGCGATCCCTTCGCCGCGACCATCAAGGATGGCAAGATCCACGGTCTTGGGTCGGCGGACGTGAAGCTGGATTTCCTCTGCAAGCTGCACGCGGTCGCCAAGTACCGCGAAGCCAAGCTGAAGATGCCGATTTACCTCGTCGGAACCTGTGGCGAAGAGATGGGCATGTTCGGCGCGCGGTATCTGATCAAGTCGATGGCGCTCAATCCGAAATACGTCGTCGTCGGCGAACCTTCCGCGCTCGGCGTGGTCTACGCCCACAAGTGTATGACCATCTACCGCCTCACGATCGGCTATCAGCAGGTGGAGCGGGATGCCCGTGGGTTCAACCGGCGCGTGGACCTGCATTCCTTCGGCAGGTCGTCGCACGGATCATTTCCGCAGTACGGCAACAATGCCGCGCAGGCGGCGCTGGATTTCCTGAAGCTCGCCGTGGACAAGGGCTTCGAGTTCCGCTTCACCCGCTTTGATGGCGGCGACACGGTGAATAAAGTGCCCGACAAGGCGATGGTTCAGATGTACCTGACCTCGCATCAGTTCGAGGATTTCAAGCGTTTCTTCCGCGAATCGTCCAAGTCCCTGGGCGACGGACGCTCCTTCCGCGTCGAGCTGGGGGGCATCGGCGACACCGGCGTCAGGTTCCTTCCGGATGCGCTTTTTCCGTGTCTTCAGGACATGACGGACTTCTTCAAGCTCATGTCGGCGGACTTCGAGAAAGTCGGGGACACCACGTTCGAGCCTCCCTTCTCGACGGTCAACTTCGGGCGTCTCAAGCAGGGGATCGGCGGGATCACGATGCATTTCGACCTGCGCCTGCTGCCGGACCTGGTCCCCGAGCAGATCGACAACCATATCCAAAAGGGCGTCCAGGCGATCGCCGCCAAATATCCCAGTCTCAATATCAGCGTGGTGCGCGAGCGGATGAATCCGAGCCTGAACATGACGCTCGATCATGAGCTCGTGAAGATCGGCCATGAGGCGCTCGAGCGGGCCGGCCTGGAGCCGATTCTTCGCAAAAAGTCGGCGTCCACGGAGGCAGCCCAGTACTTCCAGGCCGGGTACCAGGCTATCGTTTTCGGTCCGGGCCTCTCCGCGGGCAACAGTCACGGTCCGAACGAGCATAATCTGCTGGAGCACCTCGAAAAGGCGACGCATTACTACGAGAAGCTGATCGAGATGGTCTGCACCTAGAGGGTATCCATGGCAAAACCCCGTTTCAGCTTTCCCGTACGCGGCAATCTTATCGACAACCGCTTTTTGAAGCCGGCGGACATGCAGGGCGGGGCGAGTGGAGAGTGGATCAGCCGATGCCCGGGGGATTTCGCCGACGAGGTCGGCAAGTTCCAGTACTCCTACGCGGCCATCGATCTGGCGGTGGGGTCCGCCCGCAAGGCGTTTCCCTCCTGGCGCAAGTTGGCGTTCGCGGCGCGCGCGGAGGCGGTAAGGCGCTTTCAGTCGGTGCTGCACCGGCGCGAGGAGGAGCTTGCCGAAGTCGTCGCGCGCGAGATCGGGCGTCCTCTCTGGGATGCGGCAACCGAGGTCGCCGGGGCCGCTTCGCTTCTCGAAGTTTCACTCGCCGAGGGGTTGGCGGCGGTGGCGGACTACGAGATTCCCGGGATTTCTGAAGGTACGCTCGGTGCCTGTCACTATCGTCCGCATGGCGTGATGGTCGTGCTGGGCACCTACAGTCATCCCCTGCAGGCGCCGATCGGGCATCTCATTCCGGCGCTGCTCGCGGGGAACACGGTCGTGCTCAAGCCGTCGGAGAAGGCCCCCATGGTCGGTCAGCTCCTCGCGGAGCTTGCCCAGGAGGCCGCGCTTCCGCCCGGGGTTTTCAATGTTCTCCAAGGCGAGAAAGAGGTCGGGCGACGCCTGTGCGTGCACGAGGGGGTCGACGGGATCCTTTTCACCGGGTCTTATGAGGTCGGTGCCCGGATCAAGCAGGACACGCTTCAGCAGCATTGGAAGCTCCTCGTGCTGGAGATGGGAGGCAAGAACTCGACCATCATCTGGGAAGACGCCGAGCTGGAGCACGCGCTGCGCGAGACCCTGCTCGCGACGTTCATCAGCGCGGGCCAGCGCTGCAACTCCACGAGCCGGATCCTGGTCCACGAGGCGCTGCTCGAGCGCTTCGTCGAGCGGTTCCACGCGCGCTCGAAGGCCTTCTCGATCGGCCATCCCCTGGACAACCCGTTCATGGGCCCGATGATCGAACAGGGCGCGGTCGACCGGTACATGAAGTTCGTGGGAATTGCCAACCGCGAGGGCTGCGACATCGTCATGCGTGGCAAATCGCTGGAGCTGCCCGTGCTCGGCAATTACGTCACGCCCTCCATCTGCGTCGTTCGCAGCCCTTCGGTCGAAGCCTCGCGCAAGAGCGTCTTTCAGCAGACGGAGTTCCTCGGGCCGAGCGCGGTGATTCTTCCGGTCAAGACGTTGGAGGAGGCGGTCGCACAGGCCAATGTGACGCAGTTCGGGCTGACGACGAGCGTTTTCACGCGGAGTCGGACGGTGTTCGATCGCGCGCGGGACGAGCTGCAGGCCGGGATCGTGAACTGGAACCGGAGCACCATCGAAGCTTCACCGCGGCTGCCTTTTGGCGGACTGAAAAAAAGCGGAAATCACTTTCCATCTGGAATAGTGGCATCACGGTACTGCACGTATCCCGTCGCGTCCCTGGAGCGGCCCGAGCCGAAGAACGAAAGCGGGGAATGCCCGGGTTTGAACTGGGAAGCAGGATCCTGACAAAAAACAAAAGGGCGGAAAGCTTTCGCCTTCCGCCCTTGGAAACTTGGTCTTAGAGACTTTGGCTCAGTTCGCCTTGGTGACGTTCGAAGCCTGGGGGCCTTTGGGGCCTTCAATCAGCTCGAAGTTGACCTGCTGTCCTTCGGCGAGGGTCTTGAAGCCATCGCCCTGAATCGCGGAGTAGTGAACGAACACGTCGCGTTCGGTGCCATCGGCCTGAATGAAGCCATATCCCTTACTGTCGTTAAACCATTTGACCATACCGGTTGCCATTCAAACACCCCCTGTAAAGATAAGAAGAAGAGCAACTAAGAATTGAAGTAATCGGGGAGTGGTCGGTCGTCAAACAAAAAAGAGAAATGCCCCCATAAGGTTTCGCCTCATGGGAGCATTTATCGCATCTGAACTACACTGCTTCCGCTTCCACTCTTCAACCCAGCCCTTGGCTGGGTGTGTCACGTCCACTTCAGCTTCGCTTCCGCATGGGGCTTATTTGCCCCGGAACTCGTCACACGTTCAACTCGTCAGAATCTCGGGCTGGACATCGGGCCGTTCATCATCATCGGCATCTGCGACTGCATCGGCATCTGCTGCATTCCACCCATCATCATCGGATTTTGCTGCATTCCGCCCATGGGGGAGTTCATGAACGAGCCCTGGCTGTAGGGGCTTTGCTGCTGACCGGCCCACATCCGCTGCTGCAGCTGCATCTGGAACATGTACCGCTCGTACTGAGACTGCTGGAACATCGAGGGGACCTGCTGGACTGACTGGTAGGTCCGCATGGCGCTGTTGCATTCGGTGATTTCAGGGGAGTCCATGAAGCCCGAGCAAAGCTCGGTCACTTCCTCGCGCGCCTCTTCCATGTACTCGGAGTACTCTTCCATGAAGCTTGCGTCCGTGTTCGAGGACCGGGCTTGCTTGATGAAGCGGTTGGCCTTGATGTCGCGCTGGTAGGTCCGCAGCGAGGTCTGGTCGGCTTCGCTGAGCTCGGAGAGCTGCTGCGCTTCGCTGATCAGCCAGGCGGCGTCGTTGAAGGCCTCTTCGCCGGCCTTCGGCGCGCTCATCATCTTCTTCGCCATGCCGACGTAGACCTCGGCGACCTTCTTCGAATTCTTCTTGTTGTCCTCGGTGTGGACCGAGAACTCGGCGATGATCTCCTGCATCTCGCCCTGCTGGTCGGGCTTCAGCGAACTGAAGCGGCGGAGCAGCTTGTCGAAGTCCTTGGCCTCCGTCTTCTTGCGGTCGCGGGCGATCTCGCTCGCAAGCTTTTCGTATTTCTCCGAGGAAATGTCGTCGATCAGCAGCTCCAGGGCGCCGCTCGCCACGTCGAGGGCCTGGCGGCTGCCGCGGCACTTTTCGGCCTGTTTCAGGAGCGCCTGGACATGTGTCGCCTTTGCGTCTTCTTGGTCCTTCAGTCTCTCGGCGCGGAAGCTACCCGCGCTCTTGTGAGAGGTAACTTTTTCGCCGCCCTTGCGAGCGATGACGGGAAGCTCTTCCCACTGCTCCTTGGGGTCCTTGCGGGTGTCGATCCGGAGGAGCTTGAAGGTGACATCGCCTTCGCTCGAGAGATCGGTTTTAAGGTCAGCGCGCTCGCTGAGCCGGACGCACTTGGGCTGGCCCTTTTCATCCACGGTGCACTCGTCGTTGGCTTCGTTGTGGCGCCGCATGCACTCGAGGCTTTGGTCGGTGACCGTGAAGCGATAACCGAGATGGCGTTTCGCCCCGTCGCTCACCTTGCGGATGCTGATGCCGCAGTCGGCGAAAAAGGTTCCTTCAAGGGCGAGGACGCTGTCCGGATCGCTGCCTTCGCGGACGATCTTGAAGTCGTTGATGGCTTCTTTGAGCTCGGCGGCGCTCAGGTCGCGTGACTTGCCCGTGGTGGCCTGGCCCCAGGCGGCGACGGGAACCAGGTTCAGCGCGACGATGGCAATGAGCCAGAGCTTCCGGGAATTCTTCTTGTTCGACATCTTCTACTCCTAGCGATCGCTCGGCACTCCGGCCGAAGGATGCGGTAAGTCCATCAACGCGATCATGCGGGGGTGGACTTTTTGTTCTCTCTGCCCTGATGAAAAGCAAGGGGTGGGCCAGTAAGGACGCGTCGCGTCAGCAAAGTAAAACATGCGTATTTACAGCATCTTGAGGCGCATCCAATCCGTGGGAGCCCGAGGAGTCGGGGCGAAGGGATGTCAGGGAAAGGACATGACTGCCTATAGGTTAAACAGTGTCGGGCGCTCGCCGGGAGGCCGGTTTTCCGCTTATGATCCTTGCCTCGCCCCAGGCGAGTTGTTACGTATTAACGATAGAAATCAGCAACGTGCGAGGAGGAAGTCATGAGCCAGTTCCGGCCGCTTGATCCATTGGGCATTCAACGTGTCGTAAAGCAAAAAGGGGTTCTTCCCCAGCAGGCGGATGTGCTCGATCCCTCCTTGCCGATCGCGGAAGATGAGCTGCTGATCGAAGTGGAGAGCCTCAATATCGATTCGGCGAGCTTCCATCAGATTTCCGAAGCGAGCGGGGGCGATCCCGCGCGGATCGAAAAGCAGGTGCTCGAGCTCGTGGCCCGCCGCGGGAAGCATCACAATCCCGTCACCGGCTCCGGCGGAATGCTGATCGGCCGGGTCGTGCAGGTGGGTCCGGCCTTCCCGGTCGCGCAAAAACCCGTACGGGTGGGCGATCGCATCGCGACGCTCGTATCACTGACGCTGACGCCGCTGCAGCTCCGTAAGATTCGCAAGGTCCATCCCAAGATCGACCGCGTGGACGTCGAAGGTCATGCGATCCTGTTCGCCTCGGGCATCTTCGCGAGGTTGCCCGAGGACATGCCCGAAACCGTCGCTCTCGCGGTGCTCGATGTCGCGGGCGCGCCCGCGCAGACGCGCAAGCTCGTGCAGCCGGGCAATACGGTCGTCGTGATCGGCGGCGGCGGCAAGTCGGGCCTGCTCTGCCTCTACGAGGCAAAGAAGAAACCGGGCGTGAGGACCATCGCCGTGGACTATTCACGCGAGGCGATCGAGCGGCTGAACGGCCTTTCGTTCGCTGACCAGATCATCCAGGCCGACGCCAGAAACGGCGTCGAGGTCATGGAGAAAATCTGGAATGCCACCAAGGGCGCGATGGCGGATGTGGTGATCAATGTCGCCAACATTCCCGAAACCGAGATGTCCTGCATTCTGGCCGCCAGGCCGAACGGCCTCGTTTACTTCTTCAGCATGGCCACGAGCTTCACCCGTGCCGCGCTGGGAGCCGAGGGCGTGGGTGCCGACGTGGACCTGCGGATCGGCAATGGTTACACTGAGGGGCACGCCGATCTCGCGTTGCAGATCCTCCGGGAAAGTCCCGAGCTGCGCCGGATCTTCACCGAAAGCTACTCGTGAGCCGCGGCCGCGCGGCTCCAACGATCAACGCCCACGAGGACACGCCATGGCTCATCTGGCACTGAATCAAGAGGTAATCCGCCGCTGTCGCGAACTGGCCGACAGGATCTCACGGCCGGTGGAGGAGATGATCGGCTCCCACACCACGGTGGCCATCGAAAGGGCGACGCTGCGTCTGCTGGGCGTGAATGGCGCCCTTCGGCAGGGGGGCCAGCTCTTCCCGCAGGTCAATCTCATCGTGGAGGAGCTGCGCAAGGCGGGCGCGCTCGAGCGTGGCGCGCTCTTCTGGGTCGTCAACGGAATGCTGCGGAAGAAGATGCCGCTTCTCGAGCTGGCCGAGCAGGCTGCGGGCCGAAAGCTCGATCTGCTGAAGCTTCCGCTCGCGCCGGAGGCCGAGATCCGGGCGCGGGCGCTGGAGCTCTGTCAGGCGGCCCGGGACCGGCTGGTCGCGCAGCGTGAGGCGCGCGATGGGCTGCGTGCGGAGGTGAAGGATCCGTTCGATGCCGAGGGACGCAACGGTCCGTTGCTCTATGTGATCGTCGCGACGGGCAACATCCATGAGGACGTGAGCCAGGCGCGGGCCGCCGCGCAGGCGGGGGCCGACGCGATCGCGGTCATCCGCAGCACCGCCCAGTCCCTGCTGGACTATGTCCCGCACGGGGCGACCACGGAGGGCTTCGGCGGAACGTACGCGACGCAGGAGAACTTCCGCATCATGCGCGCGGCGCTCGATGAGGAGAGCCGCCGCCTCGGCCGTTATATCCGGCTGACGAACTACTGCTCGGGTCTCTGCATGCCGGAGATCGCCGCGCTCGGCGCGATGGAGCGGCTCGACTTCCTGCTCAACGACGCGATGTACGGGATTCTCTTCCGCGACATCAACATGAAGCGGACGCTCATCGACCAGCACTTCTCGCGCCGGATCATCGCCCTTTCGCGAATCGTGATCCACACGGGTGAGGACAACTACCTCACTACCGCCGACGCGATCCAGAACGGGCACCAGGTGCTGGCGTCACAGTTCATCAACGAGCGCTTCGCGCTGAATGCCCGGATGACCGAGAACCTCATGGGCCTCGGGCACGCGCAGGAGATGGACCCGGAGCACCCGGACGTCTTCCTGCTCGAAATCGCGCGCGCGCAGATGACCCGCGACATCTTCCCCCGATCGCCGATCAAGTTCATGCCGCCGACGCGGTTCAAGTCGGGTGACATTTTCTATAGCCACCTGATGGACGCGATGTTCAATTTCGTGGGGGTGCTGACCGGCCAGACGATCCAGCTGCTCGGAATGGCCACCGAAGCGATGCATACGCCGTTGCTTCAGGACCGCTGGATGAGCATCAAGAACGCCAGGTACATCTTCAATGGCGCGCGCCATCTCGGCGACGACATCGAGTTCAAGCGCGGCGGGACCATCGAGAAGTGGGCCGACAAGGTGCTGCAGGATACCCTTCGGCATCTCGAGATGATCGAGGGCAAAGGGCTGCCGCGCGCCATCGAGGAGCGGGCCTTCGCCGAGGTCAGCCGCACGGAGGGTGGCGGCAAGGGCTTTGACGGCGTCGCCCGCAGGCATCCGGCTTATCTCAATCCGTTCTTCGATCTTTTGTGAGCCGAGAGGTACCCATGGAACTGAATCTCAAGAAACTCAAACCCTATGGCGATATCCTGGACGACGGCGTGGTGCAGGTTTCCTTCACCTTGCCCGTGGAGCCCTCGGCCGAGGCGCGCGAGGCGGCGATCCAGCTCGCGCAGAAGATGGGCTTTGAACCCGTCAAGGTCGCGACGATGGAAAAGGCGGCCAACGGCTTCGCCTTTTTCGTGATCTACGGCAATCTGAAGGCCTCTGTGGATTTCACTCAGATCAAGGTCCTGAAGGTGGAATCCGAGAAGCGCGGCCGTGACGAGATCGATGAGATCATCCGCAAGCATATCGGTCGCAAGCTCGTCGTGCTCGGCGCCTGCACCGGCTACGACGCTCACACGGTCGGGATCGACGCTATCATCAACATGAAGGGCTTCGCGGGTGACTACGGCCTCGAGCGCTACCAGTGGCTCGACGCCCGCAACCTCGGCGCGCAGGTTCAGAACGACGAGCTGCTCAAGCTCGCGGCCGCCGGAAAGGCGGACGTCATCCTAGTTTCCAAGGTCGTGACTCAGCACAATATTCACGTCAAGGACCTCAAGGAGCTGATGGCGAAGGCCGCGCGACTGGGTCTGAAGGAGAAGCTCATCTTCGTGGCCGGCGGACCGCGGGTCACCCATCCGCTGGCGCTGGAGTGTGGCTTTGACGCGGGGTTTGGCGTGGGGACAAAACCTTCCGAGGTGGCCAGTTATGTAGTAGAGGAATATCTGAAGAGGCATCTTCCGGAAGCTTACGAAGAAGTCACCGGCAAGAAGGCTTCCGGAGCCAGGAAGGCGGCGTCCAAGCCCGCCCCGAAGGCGCGGTCCCGGAAGCCGACGAAGCCAATCCGTAAAGCCAAGCCACGACGGGCACGAGCCCGCGTTTAGAATAGGCAGTCATGGGCAAAGAAGCGGTCTTTGATCTGGTCGGAAGGGAGCAGGAGCTGAGGCGGGTACGCGCGTGCCTGGCCGCCGGCCGCAATGTGCTTCTCGAGGGACCGGTCGGAGTCGGCAAGACCCACCTTGCCCTGGCGGTCACGCGGGAGCTCAAGTCGCGGGTCTTCCGGATCGACGGCGACAGCCGCTATACGGAGCAGAAGCTCTCGGGCTGGTTCGATCCGCCTACCGCCGTCAAGAAGGGTTTTGGCAAGGCGTCTTTCATTCCTGGACCGCTGGCCGAGGCGATGACCGCCGGCGGTATCCTGTTCATCAACGAGCTGAACCGCTTGCCCGAAGGCGTCCAGAACGTACTTCTTCCCGCGATCGATGAGGGGATGCTGGTCGTACCGCGGCTTGGCATGATCCGCGCGCGGAGCGGTTTTCTGGTCATCGCGACCCAGAATCCCAAGGAGTTCGTCGCAACCTCCCACCTGAGCGAGGCGATCCTGGACCGCTTCGAGCTGGTCGCCTTGGACTATCAGACCGAAGCGGAAGAGCTGCGTATCGTTTCGGATCGGCTGGGCGCGATCGGCGGGTCGCTCAAGGGAAATGACCGTATTCTGGCTCTGGCCTCCGTAAGACTTGCGCGCCGGACCCGGGAGCAGCCCCGGATTCGGCGTGGCGCCTCCATTCGCGCCGCCATCGCGATCGCGGAGCTTGCTCAGGCGTTGATTAAAGACGGTCTTGCGCTGGTTGAGGCGTTCGTCACGGCGGCGCTCATGGCTTTGCCCACCCGGATCGAAATCGAGCGCGAAGCCGAGTCAGATCGCTCTCCGCGCGCCGAAGTGGAGCGCCTGGTCGAGGACTGGGCTCGCGCCATCCTCCAAGAGCTGAATCGGACCGAGGTAAAAAAAAAGCCTTAGGCCCGCGACCGGAGTCCCGAACGGCCCCACCGACGCTGGCTCCTAAGGGGCCGGTGCCATCGACGCGCGAGATCGAGCCGGTATTTCTGCCGCCCGAGGCGTTCGGGGGTGCCTTGGAGATGGATGAGCAGGGCTCGCCCGAGGAGTTCGGTGCGGGCAGCGCGTGGGACGTCGCCATCCGATATCACGAGTTCAAGTCCCGTCGATTTCCGCAGTCCAGTGTGGCGCGTCTCAGACGCGTCTCGGCACTCGCGATCCTGGAGCGCGCTCGCGAGGTGATGGGTTCGGTCGTTCACCCGGTGATTCCCCGGAGCGCGCCTTGGTCCGAATTGCCCCCGGAGGCGGACCAGGCGGAGCTCGACCTGGAGCAGACGCTCGAGGAGTCGCCCCTTGGACCGCAGGACATCTGGATGAGCTTCGCGACCAAGCGGCGCCAGGCTGTTATCCTGTCGGTCGACACCAGCCTCTCGATGACCGGTGAAAAGCTTGCCTTGACGGCGGTCGTGATCGCGGTGGTGATGCTGCAGTTCCCTGAGGATCCGGTCGGGATCGTGGCTTTTGAGAACGAGGCCAAGGTGATCAAGGGTCCTGATGAGCGCCTCGGCCTGCAGGAGCTGATTGAGAGATTTCTCGACGTTCCGGCCCAGGGCTACACCCATCTGGAGGACGGCTTGAAGGCGGCGCTCAAGATGACCCGCGGCGCGAGCTGCTCCGGCACAGGCCGGCCTCCGTCAGTGGTTTTGCTTACCGACGGTAAATACACCGCCGGCCGCGATCCGGCTTATCTGGCGCCCCGATTTCCGCACCTGGTTGTTTTGAAAATGGGCCAGGAAAGAGCGAGCTTGGAGCTTTGCAGGGAGCTCGCCCGCCTGGGGGCCGGGACGCTCAAGCAGGTGGGCGACCTGCACGCGTTGCCCGTGGTCATGTACAGCGTCGTGAAGGATCTGCTTCGCGGGCGATCCCTCGCGTAACCGGGGGTGCTCGTGATTATTCCGTCGGCTCGGTGGCCCCGAAGACGATGGCCAGGTCCTTGACGACGGAAAGCAGTGTTTTAGCAGCCTCGCCTTCCTCTTCCTCGAAGGCCGGGTCGGCGCGCAGGTTCCAGTTCAGCTCATCCTGCCGCTCCAGCTTGAGATGCAGCATGGCGTTGTCCAGCCCGCGCAAAGTCTTCTTATGACCCGGCACCTGGATCAGCACTCGCAGTCCCGAGGCGACGTCCATCTCCTGGAGCGGTATCAGGGTCTTGCCCGTCGCACTGAGTTCCTGAAGCTGCTCCTCGTCGAGGCGAAGAAGCGTTCCTTCCGGAAGACCGACCAGCTGCGAGTCAAAATCGGCTTTGTCCATGAACCGGCCCTGGACCGCCATCTCCTCAATCCGGCACTCGCCCGGGCTTACGGCGGGTTCGGACACGGAAACGATGGGATCCACGGGCGCCTGCGTACCCAGCATGCTCTTTGCGACGCTGGGGCTCAGCGGACTGCATCGGCTCAGGGCGAGCAGAAGAATGAGGCTTCCGGTGATGGAGATCGAGAATCGATTTGTGCCCTTCATAAGTTCAACCTCGTGGGCGCAGCAGCCGGAAAAGCCGGCGGCGGCCCGCGGTCTATTCCAAGCTGCATGCCATGCGGCCTTTTGGGTCCGGTGGCAACCTGGCGCCAGCAAATGCGCGGGCTTAGTCGTGTTCGCAGGCCGTCCCCCTCCCGGGGCGCCAGGAGCGGCTGTCCAAGGTTTGGACAGCTGCCAGAATTGTCATCAGACCGGATTGGAGCTTGAAAATCAGGGAGAATGTATTTTAACGTAACGGACAAAAGCGCATTCTCAGGAGGGAAGAGCTATGGCCAAGATCACGACGAAGACTAACGGGAAAACCACGAAGCCCATCGCGAAAACCGCGGCGAAGCCGACGTCTCGGACGATGACGCCCGAAAAGAGGCAGCAGCTTATTGCCGAAGCCGCCTATTTCCGTGCTGAGCGCCGGGGCTTCCAGAACGGCTCGCCCCAGCAGGATTGGATCGAGGCAGAGGCCGAGATCAATAGGCTGCTGAACCAGTAACCGGGCGCCCTCGAGCCTTGCTGCCGCACGTCAGGTCAAGTACACTCAGGGAATATGACCCTGGAGGAGATCAGTGTACTCGTCGTCGACGACGTCGCCACGATCCGCATTCAAGTCAAGGAGCTCCTGAAGGCCTTCGGCTTTCGGAATATCCTGCTCGCCAAGAACGGTGAGGAAGCCAAGACCTTGC
>JAMPXZ010000066.1 GCA_023700925.1 Oligoflexia bacterium
GCGATACACCGCGATTCCCCAGCGTTTCGCAAGCCGCTCAGTGAGCGCGCGGACGTGATTGCAGTGCCGAGGATGCAGGAGCGAGCGCTCGCCGCGGGCCATGCTCGAGCGCAGTACCACGTGAAGCGCCTGTTTGCGGTCGAACGGGCGCGCGGTCTTGCGCTTGCCTTGGGTGACCTCGCCGCCGTGGGCGAGGGTGCGCGTTCGTTTCGTCAGGCCCGGAAGCGTGAGTTGATGTTCTTGTCTTTTGCGGCTCACGTTCTTCGAATATCATCTGGGCAATGGTATTTCAAGGGACTAAAGAAAGGCGGATTGGTCCGGACCTGGTACATGGTTTACACTTTGGACCTGGACATCGTTAACACTGACCCAGGACATCCTTTGCACTTTGGGTTCATGATCGGCACAGTCTGCCGGACACTCAAGCAGGAGGGCCTCGTCAAGTCGCAGAAGGGCGGCAGGAGGAACCCAGCCTGGGGCCAAACGCAGAGGAGGTCCGGAAAGTCTTGAATCAGCTTGTCTGGAATTCGGGTTGTCGTAAGCGATCCGCTCTGCCAACGGCGCTCCATTAAGCTCTACCCAGTTCACCAGCACGGGGATCCTTATTTGTTCGGGGTCGACTGTCTGCCGGTGGACGAGCTGGGCCGTATCGATTGGAAGGGTCGCCTCTTGAAAGTTGGCGCCGCCCACAAAGGCGAAATGGGCGAGAGGTTGTTACGAGCCCGGGCAAACCGTCGTTCCAGGGCTGAGTTCTGAGGCAAAACCGACTGGAACAATGCGCAGTTACTCCTTCGTCTCGCTTTCGTCGCAGGGAATAATTTTTCGTGATAACGCGGTGCGTCTTGATGCATTAGAACGCCATTCGTACCTGAAATTCTAACGAAAAAGGAGTTCCCATGAAGTCCCTTCAGCTTCTGTCCTTGGTCGCGCTTGGTTTCTGTCTGAACCCCAGCGCGCAGGCGTCTACAAGCCCCTATCTGGCGGAAATCAATGGATGTACAGCGACCCCTTTGGCGGAGTTCGCTCTCAATATGTCGATGTGGATTTCGCCACGGAGACCTTGTTTCTGACCGCGGTAGACGGCAGTCAGCGCCAGTGCACTGGTCGAGGCAATTCCTGGGTCTTCAAGTGCAGGAACAATCTTTGTGTCGGCTCGGAGGATCCTGGAAACCGGATCACGCTTCTTCCGGGCGGTAAGGTCGTCGTCTCCACGGCTGGCGAGACGGTGAGATACGAGTGTCAGTGATAAAAAGGAGAGAACATGCGTTCCATGCGAAGTGAGAGTTTCAAATTGTTTGCCGGCGTTCTGATGACGATCGGCTTGACCGCGACCGGTATGGCCTCGGCTGCCTTGGCGGGGCAGGCGTACTTTTCGGGTGCCGGCGATGTGAGTTATCGCACCGCAGGCCCGAATTTTGCGAATGCCGCCTTTGCAGCCGCCTATCGAAGCGCGGCCGAGAAGTGTTCCGGAAGGTTCGAAAGCTGCTTTTATGAAACCCATTCCTGCGGCACCTATTGCAGGGATTCCGACTCGAGGGGTTGCAGCGACTCCGCCGTTTTTTGCGAGGTTTTGATCAAGGGCTCCTCTGACGGGGATAGCTCGGGCGGCAGGGCGCAGGTCGACTGTCTGAGCCTCTTCAATAGCATTCAATGCCGCACTCAAGCAGCCTGCACCTTCGTGCTCAGCGACGTCTCTCGCGGACAGCCCGACTTGTGCATGCCCCGAGGGAGATAGTGATTTGAGCCGCGCGCGCCTCTATCACGGACTTCCGCTATCCGCGTTGCCAAGTGCTCGTCCAGGGAATACCCTGGTGAGATGAGCGAAGAAATTCGAATCAAAATCAACGGACAGATGCATGGATTCCAACTGGGACGGGATCTCGCGCCTACGACGACGCTCGCGTTCCTGCTTCGCGAGAAGCTCGGCTACACGGGACTGAAGGTCGCCTGCGATCAGGGGGCCTGCGGCTCCTGCACGGTTCTCCTGGACGGCAAGGCCGCGCTGTCGTGCATGCTCCTTGCGGTTCAGGCCGACGGTCATGAGATCGTCACGATCGAGGGTTTGCCCAAAGGCGATCCGGTCGTGGAGGCTTTCGCGCAGCAATGCGAACCCGGCTACGGCACCGCGCTCCAGTGCGGAATCTGCACCCCGGGTTTCGTCATGAGCGCCACGGCGCTGCTCGACGAAAAGCCCGCGCCCACGCTGCCGGAGATCAAGGAAGCCCTCTCCGGTCATATCTGCCGCTGCGGCTGCTACGCCGGCATCGCGCAGGCGGTCCAGCACGCGGCCGAAAAACGCGCTGAAATACGGGCAGAAACACGGGCGGAAACACGGGCAGAAACACGGGCAGAAACACGGGCAGAAACACGGGCAGAAACACGGGCAGAAACACGGGCAGAAAAGGGGAGTAAGTCATGAAAAAGCCCTACTCCCCCCGCACCCCGCGAAAATTCATCGGCGCCTACCGCCCCCGAATCGAAGGCCTGGAGAAGGCGAGCGGAAAGGTGAAGTTCGTCGACGACCTGACGATCAAGAGCCGCTACTCCAACATGCTCTACGCCAAAGTCCTGCGCAGTCCGCACGCGCACGCCCGAATCAGGAAGATGGATGTCTCCCGGGCGCGCGCACTTGCCGGAGTCCATGCGGTCATGACCTACCAGGATCCCGAATTCAGCTCGCTCAAGCCCACGAGCGCGGGCTGGACGGATGGCGTGGACACGGTTTCCTACGACCGTATGATGTGGCGGCATTTTCGCGATCGCCGCGTGCTCGGGGATTATGCCCGCTGGGTCACCGACGAGGTGGGCGCCGTCGTCGCGGCCGAAAGCGAGGAGATCGCAGAAGAGGCGCTCAAGCTCATCGAGGTGGACTGGGAGGTCCTGCCCTTCGTCCTTGACCCGCTTGAGGCCATGAAGCCCGGCGCTCCGTCGGTTCATCCGGAGATCTCACCGAGCAACATCCTCCCCAAGGATGAGGTCGGCGGCTCGGATGTCTTCGTCGACCGGGGCAATATCGACAAGGCGTTCGCGGAGGCGGACGCCGTGGTCGAAGGCACCTCGATTCACCACAATGCCACTCAGGCCTCGCTGGATAACTGGTGCTGTCTCGTCGACTGGACGGATGAGCAGCTCACGGTGGTATCCAACTCTTACGAAGCGGATCAGTCCCGGATGCACATCAGTGAGATGCTCGACCTTCCTCTTCACAAGGTCCGAATCATCAGCTCCTACGTCGGCGGACAGTTTGGCCGTGGCGACACGGGGGATCAGCCCTTTTTCCTGTTTACGGCCCTTCTGTCGAAAAAGACCGGGCGCCCGGTGAAGTTCCGGCATTCCCGCCGTGAAAGCTTCCATGACTCCCGCCAGCCCGCGATTTACTTCGGCAAGCTGGGCGCCAAGAGGGACGGCACCATCACAGGGATGTACTTCAAGTCCGTCGGCAACTCGGGCGCCTATGCCGACCACACGGTGTTCGCCCTGAAGTTCGCGCCGACCGAGATCACCGAGGTCGCGCTCGCGCACATTCCGAACATCAAGATGGAGTCCTACGGCGTCTATACCAACATGCTTCCCGCCTGCATGATGCGGGGGGTGGGCAATTCGCAGTTCAACCTGATCTTCGGACATGTCGTGGACATGCTCGCCGAGAAGCTCGGGATGGACCCGATCGAGCTTGCGCTCAAGAACTTCGGTCACGAATGGGGCTCGCTCCCGGACAAGAGCCTGACCGAGGTCCTCAAGCAGGGCGCGGAGCGAATCGGCTGGCGGGAAAAGCGCCACCTGCCCGGCCAGGGCCCCATCCATGACCGAACCAAGCGGCGCGGCGTGGGCTTTTCGTTTCATCCCGCGTGGCACGCGGAATGGCAGGAGGTCCGGCGCGGCCTGATCACGGTCGGAATCACCGTGAATGCCGATGGCACCGTGATGCTCGAAGCGCCGACGGTCGAGACCGGCACCGGCTCCAATACCTGTAACGTCCTTGGCTGCGCCGAGGCGCTGGCCTTTCTCGGCGTCACCCCCGAGCAGATCTCCTGGTCCCCGGTCGTCGATACCCAGACGAGCCTCAAGGACTGCGTGCAGACGGACAGCGCGGTGTCCTTCCTGCAGGCGGAGGTCATGGCGCACGCGGCGGACGAGGTGAGGAAGCAGGTTCTGGAAAAAGCCGCACTCATCCTCAAGACGAAACCGTCAGAGCTCGAGATCGACAAAGGCCGCATCTCTTATAAAGCCGAGCCCAACAGGAACTTGACCCTCCGCGAACTGTTCTATCAAGGCGATCTCGCTCCGGTAGTGGTGCGAATCGGTAAAACTCCGAACTCGGAGAGAACCGGCGTCCCCTACATCGCGAATTTTTCGGAGGTGGAAGTCGACACCGAAACCGGCCGCGTGCAGGTGCTCAAGATGATCGTGCTCAATGATTGCGGCACGGTGATGTTCGCGTCAGGCGCGGAGGGCCAGCAGCTCGGCGGCCAGGTCATGGGGATGGGCGAGGCGCTGACCGAGGAGATCATCTACGACCAGGCCACTGGTATTCCGCTCAACTTCAACTGGATCGACTACAAGATTCCGACAATGGCTGACATGCCCGATATTGACCCCGTCCTTCTTGAGGTCTGGAAGGGCGCGGGCGAATACGGCGCGTGCGGAATCGGCGAAGGCACGGTGACGTGCACGCCGCGGTCCGTGCTTAACGCCATCTATAACGCGATCGGCGTGCGGATCGACGATATCCCGATCAAGCCGGAAAAAGTGCTCCGAGCCTTGGGTAAAGCGTAAGGGGACCGTTCATGACTCTCAAAAACTTCAAGTATGTCGCGGCAAAGTCCCTCGCCCAGGCGGAGGCTCCGGCAACGGGCCAGACAGCGCTCCTCGCCGGCGGAACGGATCTCCTCGGAACGCTCAAGGACGAAATCCATCCGGAAGCTCCCGAAGTCCTCGTCGATCTGAAGACCATTCCCGGGTTGAGCTATGTCCAGGAAGGCAAGACTTCCCTCAAAATCGGCGCGCTCACGCCTCTCGGTGAGCTCGCCGCGCACCCCGCAATCCTGGCACGTTATCAGGCGCTGGCTGAAGCCGCGCGCTCGGTCGCGTCCCCCCAGATCCGGAACGTCGCCACGGTCGGCGGAAACCTGTGTCAGGAACCCCGCTGCTGGTACTACCGGGCGCCGGACAATCAGTTTCACTGCCTGAGAAAGGGCGGCTCCCGCTGTGGCGCACTTCTCGGGGACAATCGCTATCACTCCATTTTCGGAGGAGTCGCCACGGCCGCGCCCTCCTGTACCGTTTCCTGTCCGGGGAACGTCGAAATCGGCTCCTACATGGAGCAGCTCCGAAAGGGCGATCGGGCCGAGGCCGCGCGGATCATTCTTCGCAAGAACCCGCTCCCGGCAATGACCGGCCGGGTCTGTCCGCACAGCTGCGAAGCCGGCTGCAATCGCCGCGGCTTTGACGAGGCGGTTTCCATCCGAGAGGTCGAGCGCTCGTTGGGTGAGTTTATCCTGGCCCATTCTTCCAAGCTCATGAAGGCTCCGAAGGTGAGATCCCGCAAGAGCGTCGCCATCGTGGGCTCCGGTCCCGCGGGTCTGTCAGCTGCGTATACGCTCGCCACGGCCGGCTACCGGGTCACCGTCTTCGAGAGAATGGCGGAGCCGGGCGGGATGCTCCGGCACTCCATTCCCGCTCACCGCCTTCCGAAAGACCTGGTGAAGAAGCAGATCGCCGCGCTCGAGCGCCTGGGCGTCGTCTTCAAGCTCAACTCCGCGATCGGCAAGAAGGAGCTGGCGGCCCTGCGAAAAAAATTCGACTGCGTCTTCCTGGCCACGGGTGCCTGGCGGCAGAAGACCCTGGGGATCCCCAAGTCAGAGCTTCTGCTCTCGGGCCTGGATTTCCTCACTCAGATTCAGGCGGGCCGCCCTCCCGTCCTTGGCAAGAAGGTCCTCGTCATCGGGGGCGGCAATGTCGCGATCGACGTCGCTATCAGCGCACGCCATCTGGGCGCCGAGCAGGTCACGATGGTTTGCCTCGAAGCGCGCGATCAGATGCCGGCCTATCCCGAGGAAATCGAAGAAGCGGTCCGCGCGGGTGTGACTCTTCTTCCGAGCTGGGGGCCTTTCCGCGTCTTGGATACCAAGGGCAAGGTCACCGGAATGGAGCTGGTTCGCTGCACTTCGGTTTTGAACGACGAAGGCCGGTTCCAACCCAGCTTTGATCCGGCTCAAAAGCAAATGCTTGAAGCGGATCAGGTCATTCTGGCGATCGGTCAGGGGGCCGAGCTCGTCTTCCGTGACCTTCTTACGGTCGATCCGCTGACTCAGGCCACCCGCCTGGCGGGCCTTTACGCCGGGGGCGACCTCACCAGTGGCCCCGCCACCGTGATTCACGCGATCGCGGCGGGACGCCGGGCGGCACTTGCGATGGACTCCTACCTTCGGGGCGGAAAGCCAGCAGGTGGAAAGAAGACTCTCCTGTCAAAGCTCGGCGCGAAAGCCGCGCTGATGCGGTTTCATCCCTCTTCACAAAGTCGCTCCAACAGAGCGTCGCAAGCGGAGATCCTTGCCGATGCGGTGGTCGAGGCCAACCGCTGCATGAGCTGCCATTGCGTGGCGGTGAACGCGTCGGACCTCGCGCCCGCGTTACTCGCGCTCGACGCGAAAGTCCGAACGACGCGAAGGACCCTGAAGGCCGAAGAGTTCTTTGGTGTCGGTGTGAGGACGTGCACCGCTCTTGCGCCGGGCGAGATCGTGAAGGAGCTTGAGATTCCAGCCGTTTCCCCCAAGGCACTTCAGCGGTATGACAAGTTCCGGATCCGCAATTCGATCGACTTTCCGATTGTGAGCCTGGCAAGCGTTTTGGAGTCAAGCGGTGGAAAGCTGCGAGAGGCCCGGCTCGTCCTGGGCGCGGTGGCGCCGGTTCCGCTTCGGCTGAAGGAAGTTGAGAAATTCCTTGAAGGCCGGCGCGCCGACGAAGAGACCGCCTCGGTCGCGGCCGAGCTTGCGGTCAAGGAGGCTTACGCCCTTGCGAAGAACCGGTTCAAGGTGCAGGTCGTAAGAGCCTTGGTCAAGAGAGCGGTGCTCGGCGGAAGCTGATCGGCGCAAAGCTCCTCAGTTGCTTTATTAGCGGTAATCCCCGAGAATAGGGGAATGCGACACCTCCGAGCTTCAGTGTTTTCGCCCCTCCTTTTCGCGGGGCTTTTGGTTTTCTGCGCGCAGCCCGCCGTTCAGGCGGAAGCCGCGGAGGAATTCACCGCTCCGATCGCGGGGCCCAAGCCCGTTCCAGCGCCCACCGTGCCACCGGGCAGCGTGGCGGACTCTACCACGCCGGTCGTGACGCCAGTGCCTACGGGCACACCGCCGGCCATGACTCAAGCGGAGCAAAGCAAGGATGGGCCTGCTCTCGGTGGACAGCTTTTCCTCGCCATTCAAAATTGGACTAAAGTCGGAATGTCCGGCGACTCGAAGATCGGAATCGGCGTGGGCGGATCCATCGGAATCGGCTTTCGCTTGGGTGATATGAAGGTCACGGTAGGTCCCTCGCTTTGGACCAACTCGTGGTCAGTCGACTATTCGGCAAAGCCGCAAAGTGCCACCGACAGCGTCTATGTCACCCTGAACGATGCCGGACTCTCACTCACCACTTATTTCGACGACATGTTCTTGGAGCTTGGAACCGGGAGCTCCACGATTAAGTCGGGAATGATGGTTGACGGCAAAGAGATCGCCTATTCCTATCACGGGGCCAGTTGCTCCTATAAAGCCTTTGGGATCGGCCTCAAGACGGGGCCCATCTTGTTCGGTCTCGGCATCAAGAACTATGACGGCGTGGCCAACGCCGCGGATCACGTGAACTTCATTCTCGGGCTTGGGTTTTAGGGCAGCTCGCCGAGATCCTCATCTCACCTCCTCAAGCTGGACGATGCCATCTCGGTTCAGGATCAATCGCACCCGCTCGAGGGTATCCCGCATTTTTCCGTCCGCGCCGGGACTCTGGTACCGGATGACCATGTTGAGGTGGTAGACCTTCTGGCAGGTCACCGATTCCATCGTGCGGGTTTCGCGGTTGAAATGAAAGGCCTTGGACTCCGGATCGTCAGCGTGCTTGACCCACTGGCTGACGTCAAAGCGCATGATGTCGTTGATATCCCTTCGGCGCTGATGCAGCCGGGAGATCTTCTTTGAGTAAAGCGTGACCTCCTTTTCGAACTTCATGATCCGCTCGGGCTTTCCCTCATCGTCCAGGGAGGTGATGTTGTCGATATTCCGGCGCGTCCGCACGGCATCGGGGACCCGGGATGGCTCCACGAACGCGAAGGCTTCACGGGAAACGCCGACCACCTGTTGGGTGCTCAGATCGCGGATCTTGATCTTCCGATCCGCGACGCCGCGGAGCATCCGCTTGGCGAGAAAGATCTTCACCCAGTCCTTCATGCGATCCTTGAGGATGTAGCTCACGACCACGATCATGACGAACATGGAGCTGCTGGTGGAAAAGCGGCTTTGAGCGAAGACCGTGACCACGGCGGCGAAAAGCATCGCCAAACCGGCCGCGATGGAGAAATTCAACTGAGCAGTCATCTGCCACTCGGTCGGCTCCAGGCTGAGGTAAAGACTGCTGGAGGTGAATTTCTTGAGGACGCCCTTGCGATAGGGAAGGATCGAGTTGTCCTCGCCCTTTCGGATCAGGGAAGGATACTTCATGGCCTCCCGATGCTTTTGCTGGCGAATGAGAAGCTCCTCCAGCCCGGGGCGGAGCTCCTGGAAATGGTGCTCGAGGCCCGCCGCTCTTTGGAATTCCGCGTACAGACGCGCGATGTCCTCCTCGACCGTGATGCTATGGAACTCGTCGAAGAAGCGATAGGCATCCTTCACCTTGCTGGGCAGCTGCGGTCTGGACAGCTCCTGTCGCAGGTTAGAAATGGCATCCCCGAGGCTGCCCAGCTGCGCGATCAAGCGGCGGATCGAGGCACATAAGGACTCATGGCGTTCCGAACTGTCGGGATAGTCCCGCAAAATCTTGATCTCAGCCACGATGGCGAGGGTCGTATCGCGCAGCGAGGCCCGGATGACCTGGCCCAGGAGCTTGATTTCCTCCACGGTGTCATGAGCCAGGCGGTCAATGTTCGACTGCGTGATTGAGTTCTGCAGCAGGGCATCGAACCCGGCCTTGATCCGGTTCCAGGGCGAGGTGGGAACCGACTCATCCATGATGCGGTCAAGGGGAATCTGGGGGGTCTTGAACCGGATATAGTTCTGGACGCCGGAGTAGAAGTCCCCTTGCGTGTAATTGCCGGAGCTGATGTTCAGCGCTTTCGGGACGAAGAAATAGGTCTCGATCTCGTAGGTGCTGGTTCGGGACCCTGGCAGGTCGATATCCAGCTTGATTTCGAAGTGACGGGAGTCGTGGATCGAAATTTTCGAATCGATGATGTCATCAATGTCGTGCTTGGCGATCATTCGATGGAGAGTACCTCCATTCGAGGCCTTTGGCCAGGAACCAAGTGGGACCGTGCTTCACTTCATGGGCGAAACGATGACCCGGCCCCGCGCGCTTCTGGATCAGTAGGCCCCCGTCGTCGCTGATCTCGAGTGCCTGGTACCCCCGCGCGAGGTACTTTCTCATCGGCACGCCCGCGCCTTCCCAAAGGTTCGTGCACACGTACCTCGCCACTCCGGCAAAGTCCCGTCCGTAGGCCACGATGCGGGTGAAGACCAGCTCATCCCAGAACCCGCGTTGCGCGCTATCGGCGACGCCAATTCCGCGTGGCAGCCCCGCCTTTTCACGCGGCAGCCCCTGGCCCTTGCGTGCGCCAGTGACGAGCATCGCGATTCCGCCGGAGAGCTCACGGATAAAGCCCTGCCAGGCCGGGCGCGTGCGCGCGCGGACGAGCAGGTGCAGATGATTTCCAACGTTGGCGTAGCGATAGACCGTGACGCCCCAGCGTTCCTCTAGTCGCTTCGTCAGCGCGCGAACATGATTGCAGTGCCGGGGATGGAGCAGCGAGCGTTCGCCGCGGGCCTTGCTCGAGCGCAGTACCACGTGAAGCGCCTGTTTGTGGTCGAAGGGGCGCGCGGTCTTGCGCTTGCCTCGGGTGACGTCGCCGCCGTGCGCGAGGGGGCGTGTTCGTTTTGTCAGGCCCGGAAGCGTGAGTTGATGTTCTTGTCGTTTTCGGCTCACGTTCGCGTTGCTATCATCGGGGCAATGGTATGACAAGCAGTTTCACGCGGGCGGATTTAGATGACAAGTGCAACGCTGGTTTTTTGGAGATCTCTGGAGGCTTCTTAAAATGGGTCTATCCGGATTTCCCGCCAGCCATTTGGAATAATCCAGACTCAGGGCAGCATGCCGAGTCCCCACCCTTGCCAGCCTAACCCCGTCCTTGCCTTCGCTATAGCTTGATATTCAGAAAGAACATGAGTCTCCTTCCCTGGTTAACGCCAATCAACAAGGGGGGACTCATGAGCACCGCGAGGATGCACGCCTGGACCAAGCGAGACAGCTTGATCCAAAAGATCTTGAAAACCCGGCAAGTTGTCTGCGGAGGCTCCGGGCTATTCTATATCGTCTCGGTTTCGTCTCACGAAATGAAGTTTTGGTGATAACGCGGCGCGGCGTTACGCAATATAAGACCTTCGAAGAGATCAGACTAACAAAGGAGAAATGAATGCGTTCAAAGAAAAACAGGATCTTGCAGGTGTTCGCGGGGGTCTTCCTCTTGATCGGCGTCACGTCAGCACTGGCGTCTCTGGTTGTCCCAACCGAGGCGTGGGCCGGATATCGTTACAGCTGGTACACGGACGGAAGATGCGCCGAGGTGACCTCTGACGGTTACCACGTTCAATACGTTGACAAGAGGTACTGCGAAGACTCCGTGGGTTTCCGCTATGCCTGGTACACCAACGGGAGATGCGGTGAGCAGACTCCTGACGGTTACCACGTTCAATACGTTGACAAGAGGTACTGCGAAGACTCCGTGGGCTTCCGCTATGCCTGGTACACCAACGGCAGATGCGCCGAGCAGACCCCCGACGGCTACCACGTTCAGTATGTCGACAAGTGGTACTGCGAAAATAGCTGAGCCACGAGGCAAGACGCGGTTTCAGCGCGCCCCTCTCAAGTATCAGCTCGCGTATGCCGCGCGCGCACGATGGTCTTGATGTTGCCGCGGACGTTGAAGTCGCCGACGACCTCGATTTCCCAGGGGTCGAGGAGCTGGAGCAGGTCGTCCAGGATGGCGTTCACGACGTCCTCGTGGAAGATGCCGCGGTCGCGGTACTGGTTGAGGTAGAGCTTGAGGCTCTTGAGCTCGACGCACCACTCGCGCGGCACATACTTGATGTGGACGGTCGCGAAGTCGGGAAAGCCGGAAGCCGGGCAAACGCAGGTGAACTCCGGGCAGGAGAACTCCACGGTATAGCGGCGAACATGGGTGCGATTGGGAAACCGCTCCAGGTGGGCCTCGCGGATCAGGCGGGCGCCGTCAGGACGCTCGTTCGACAGGGCGATCGACGGGGATGCGGTGGGATCCGGAGTCTTGGATTGAGACATTGCTAAAGTTCCTTTTGTCGATCGGATAGCACAAAAGGATGGAAATCGCACGCCCCCGGCCCCGGCGGCAACCTATCCGCCGGGGCCGACTGGATTTCAAGGGACTAGCGCGACGAGCCCGAGCCCGTGCCGGTGTTCGACGAGGTCGATGAGTCCGGCATCATGGAGTCGGACGTGCTGCCGGTGTCGGAGGGGCCGCTCATGTCCTCGCCGGTCATGCCGCTCATCTGCTCCTGTTTGCGGCGAAGTTCCTGCTGGCAGGACTTGAAGCCGGTCTGGCCGCGCTTATAGGTCTTGCCGGTCGCCTCGCTCGTGCACGTCTTGGCGTGCTTGAGCTGGTCTTCCATCATCGCCGTGGATTTCGAGGTCGTGGTGGAGGTCGTGCTCTCCTCGGTGCGAGTCGTGGTGTCGCCCATCATCGGGGAGGGCGCCACTCCGGGCTCGTTGATACCCGGCTGCTGGGTATCGTCGATCGTGCCGGGCTGTTGCATGCCGCTGGTGGTGCCGGACTGATCGGTGGTCATCGTGTCATTGGAGGTGTCCGTGCCGGCGGTGCCCGCGGAGCCGGAGGTGCCCTCGGCATGGGCGAGGCTCAGCGTGAACAGGGCGCTCAGGACGATGGAACCGAATACGTTCGATTTTTTCATGAAAGCTCCTTCTTTTGAAAAGGGGATGGTTCTGACTGCGCGTTTTGTCGTTATCGGCTCAGGCTGCAATGCGGGTGCCATGGCGGAACGGCGTTCGCGCGCTTATCCCGCTTTTTGGGCGAAGCGATGATAACGGCCCATGACTTCGGCGGTGGCCATCACATGGGGTTGAAGTGCCGCGAGGAGCTGCTCACGGGTCGGACGCGAGGCCAGTTCCGGAAGCTCGCGCAGAACATAAATACGGAATATGTAACGATGGGTGGCGGAGCGTGGAGGCGGGCACGGTCCCGCATAGCCGAGCTTGCCGTAGCCGTTGACCCCCTGGCGGATCCCGTTGGGAAGCACCTCCTGCGCGGGGATCCCCGCCGGCAGATGCCGGATGGAGTTCGGGATATTGTAGACGACCCAATGCGCGAAGCCGCTGCCCACGTCGGGATCTTCCGCGATGACGGCGAAGCCGGCGGTCTCTTCGGGGGGATCGGTCCAGCGGAGCTCCGGTGATGAGTTGTCGAAATCGCAGGTGTAACGAGGGTCGAAGAAGCCCTTTTCATCCACGGCGTCCGTGAACAGTTCGATGCTCATGGGCCAACCCTACGGCTGACGGCGCGCGTTCCGCAAGGCGCTCTTTGCCGGCACGGGCCGTCAAGGCGCGGGGCGGTACGCGGCGATCAGAGCGAACTCAGCGCGGGTTGGCGGCGGGTTGCACGAGACGCGCGCCCTCGGGTACGGGCAGGTTTTCGGCCGGGGTGTCGGACTCGTTGCCGCCTTCGTCATCTTCGTCCTCGTCCTCGCGTTCATCCTTGAGATTGCCCGAACGGACATCGATGGCCTTTCGCAACATGACGCGATAGCGGCCGTTGATCTCACGGCACTGCTTGGCCTTGACCAGGGCGAGGGTCCTTTTCAGCGAAGGGAAGTTTCTCTCGTAGAGTTTTTCATCCAGTCCCGTGGGACCCGGCACGGCGACGAAGACGCTGGGCTGCAGGTTGCGGCGGCGATCGATTCTTTCCTTCTGGAAGACGACGAAGACGTCCGAGGATTTCTCGGACAGGCACCGTCCGTAGAAGGCGCGCGACTCCAGGACCAGGGCCCGGGTTTTTGAATCCAAAATGCGCCCGGGGTACACGAAGGTCTGAAGCCTGGTCTTGTTGTCGGGGCGGATCAGGTAAAGCGCCGAGTCCTGCAGGCAGTCGCGGCAGGGCTTGGCGGCGAAAAGAAAGTAGGGAAGCCCTGCGGTCGGACGAAGCATCCCGAGGTGCTGGATGTCGAAGAGGTCGACGGAGACGCGGGGTTCGGCGGGAATGCCCGTGGGAACCGTGAAGTAGATGGCCCGGTCCTCGGCCCGGTCAAATTCGAGTGCCCGGGGGGCGGGGGGCTGCGCGACAGGCGCCACAGCGGCATTCGTAACAGCCGTGGCGATAGGAGGCGTGGCGATGGCAGGCGTGGAAGCAGCAGGGGTATCCGCGATCGGAGCGGCGGCGCTCGGGTTGGGTTGCGGTTCGGCCGCGACGGCCGGTAACAGCGATGCGAAGCACAGAAAGGCGCAGAGTCTGGGAAGCTGACGAAGCATGCCCTCGATTGTAGCGCAGGCGGCGGTCGATTGGCGTCCAATTTATGCTGCCCGCGGCAGGTTTTTTTGGGTCGGCAGCTGGGGCCGTCGCTCGGGGTTTGGCCTATTGTGTTATGGGACGAGATGCTTTAAAAATCCTGCCGATCCTGTATAGGTCAGGAAACTTCGGAGGTCCCATGTCCCAATCGCAGAATCCCGTCTACGTTTCACTCGAGTTCACGCCGAATCCCAATACGTTGAAATATTCCGTGAACCGGACGCTTGTTGAAAAGGGAGCCATGAGCTTCAGTCGCCGCGAGGAGGCCGAAAAGCTCTCTCCGCTCGCCGCGAAGCTGCTGGGCATTCCCGGGATCTCCGGGGTCATGCTTGGCCGGGACTTTGTCACCGTGACCAAGACTGAAGAGGGCGACTGGGACCTCGTGCACAAGAGCTGCTCGCAGGAGATCGAACGGCATTTGAGCCAGAACCTCCCGGTTCTCGACCCGGCTGCCCTCGCCGAGCGCGCGCAGGCTCCCGGCGACTCCGAGGTCGAGCGGCGGATTCGCGAGATTCTCGACCAGGAGATCCGTCCGGCTGTCGCGATGGATGGGGGAGATATCGAACTGGATCGGTACGAGAATGGCATCGTGTATCTTTATCTGCAGGGCTCCTGCGCGGGCTGTCCCAGCGCGACGATGACGCTCAAGGTGGGGATCGAAACGCGACTGAAGGAGTACCTGCCGGAAATTCAGGAGGTCGTTTCGATCTGATGCGCCGATCCTTCGGAGCTTTAGCCGCGGTTCTGTTGCTTTTCGCCTGTTCGACTTCTCCGCTCGGGCGCAAGCAGCTGCTGCTCGTTCCGGAAGCCACCATGGACGCCATGGGGGCGCAGGCTTTTCAGCAGCTCAAGGCGACCACTCCGACCGAAAGTGGCGCCGCGGTAAACGCGTATGTCCGATGCGTCGCTCTTCCGATCACTGAGCTGACCCGGTCGCAGCTCGGGGATACCAAATGGGAGATCGTCGTTTTTAAGGACGAGTCGGCCAACGCGTTCGCGCTCCCCGGAGGGCGCATCGGGGTTCACACCGGGCTCCTGAAAGTAGCGACGACCAGCGCCCAGCTTGCAGCCGTGATCGGCCATGAGGTCGGGCACGTGATCGCGCGCCATGGCGCTGAGCGTGTTTCCGAGGGGCTCGCCGCTCAAGGCGGGCTGGCGCTGATCGATGCGTTCGTGCTCGGTAAGTCCATGGGCGACGACCAGCGTGGCCTGATCATGGGCGCCTTGGGAGTCGGGGCGCAGTTCGGTGTCCTGCTGCCGCACAGTCGCGGCCAGGAGAGCGAAGCGGATCTGATCGGGCTGGATCTGATGGCGCGCTCGGGCTTTGACCCCGCCCAGAGCGTGGAGCTTTGGAAAAACATGGCTCGTCAGGGTGGCAAGTCGCCGCCTGAGTTCCTTTCCACTCATCCGGCCACGGACAACCGCATTGAGAGCCTCGAAGCGCAACTGCCTGAGGCAACGCCCAAGTACCAAAAGGCGCTCGCGAGCGGGCATCGGCCCGACTGCAAGAGACCTTGACGGGCGGAGCCTATCGTCGCAGAAGGTCCCGCTCCTGCTTGAGGAAGAGCTTTTCATTCGCGAAGAACGGCGTGATCGTCCCGTTCTCGTCGAGCTCCGGAGCGAGCTCCTCGCCCGCCGGCTCGCGCCTTGCGGCGTCGGCTTGGGTTTGAGCGAGGGCTGAGGAGTCGTTCGGATAGAGCGTCTCTGGCTCCGGATCGAGCTTGAAGAGCGCGAGCGGAGAGGCCAGTCCCTGGTTACTGACGACAATCCGGTCGTAATCGGTGGAGAGTGGATCCTTGAAGGCACGGAAGCCCTCTTTCAGCTCCATGCCAAGAAGCGCTCGGCGCACGAGTTGTTTTGTCGGATCCGTATCGAAGCGGTAGCCGAGGACCAGAACCGGCTTGTCCGGCTTTCTCCGATCGACCTTAAGAGCGAGACCTTTGAGGCTTCCCACCGGGTATGCCCGGATCTCCAGCTGCCTGTCCGATTCGATGAGCTCGACTTTGCGGCCCGACGCTCCCTGCCCGTCGAGGCGGTCGAAATCACGTGGAGTCAGGTTGCCGGCATAGGCGATCAGAGAGCAGGAAAGAAAGAAGAGTAGGGCGGAGAAGATCCGGTTTTTCATCATTCGCTCCAGGCCAGCCCGAAGTGGCTGGCTGCGGCACGTACTACGTTTCTGGAATCAGACGCCGGTCAAGAAACCATGGCGCCATGAGTCAAGTTTAACGCTATGCGGCGAATGACAAAATGTGTCTTTCCGGACACACTGAAAAATTGGTGTACCTACCAGAGGTCCAGCCCGGTCGTCGTGGAGATTGCGCTGATTCCGTGGCGGATCTTGGCCCCGACGTGGACAAAGTCGCCGCCTACGTAAAGCGAAGTTCCCTGCTTCGAGAGGGTATAGACTTGCCAGCTTGCGTCCGGGTTCCAGGAAGTTACCGCGCCGGTGGTGGCGTCCACGGCGCCGAGGTAATTCCGGGGAACCCCGCCGAGGGTTGTGAACTCTCCTCCGATGAAGACCGAGCTTCCGTCCGGGACGATGCTCCGCACGGCGCCGTCCGGCGAGGGGTCCCAGGCGCTCAGGTTTCCAGTCGTGACGTCAAAGGCGGCGAGGTAGTCCCGGCCCTGACCCCCGGCGACGTAGAACATCCCTCCAATGTAGAGAGTCGTGCCGTCGAGCGCGAGCGCCTGCACTATCCAGTCTATTCCCGGATTCCAGGAGGTCGCACTCCCGTCCGAAACGTTCAGGGCCGCCATGTAGTCCCGCGCCTGGCCGCCGACGGTGTTGAAGTACCCTCCGGCGTAAACCGTGCTTCCGCTGACCACGATGGTGTAAACCTCGTAGTCCGCGTTCGGATTCCACGCCGTGGCGGCTCCAGTTGTGTCGTTCAGCGCGGCGATATAGTTGCGACTGAGTCCTCCGATCGAGGTGAAGCCTCCTCCGACGTAGATGCTGCTCCCGCTTTTGGCCAGCGCCATGACGGCGCCGTTGGCATCGGGATTCCACGAGGTTGCCTTGCCGGTGATCGCATCCAGGGCGGCGATGGAGTTGCGGGTTTGTCCTCCGATTGAGGTGAAGCGTCCTCCCACATACAGCGTGTTGCCGCTAAGGGTCATTGCAAGAACGTCGTTATTCGGGCTCGGATTCCAGGAGGTCACCGTCCCGCTGACGGAATCGATGGCAGCCAGGTTGTTCCGTGTGCGTCCGCTCGCCAGGGAGATCGCCCCTCCCGCATAGACGGTACTTCCCGCCGCGGCGAGGGTCTTTACGGTTCCATCGAGGCCAGGGTTCCAGGCGCCGAGCGTTCCGGATGAAACGTCGAAGGCGGCGGAATACGGGCGAGTCTCCCCGGCGATCGTAGTAAAACCTCCTCCCACATAAAGCGTTGAGCCGTTCACGGTCAGGGCTCTGACGAAACTGTTGGGTCCCGGGTCCCAGGTCGTCGCAAGTCCGGTCGTGGTGCTCAGCGCGGCAAGGTTGCTTCGTGCC